>JAYPDB010000265.1:0-1520 GCA_038125045.1 Bacteroidota bacterium | reverse complement strand
TACTCAGCAGATGGTACGGATTCTACGGTTACTATGGCGAATACCTCGGGTGACACTTATGCGGTTACCTTACCTACCTTTGCCAACTTCACAGCGGTATCCTTTCATATTGAAGCAACCGATTCCAAAGGCTTGACAGGACGTGCACCACTTTCTGGTGGATTCAACTTCTTTGTACAAGATGAGCCTATTACCAGTATTGAATTCTTACAAAAAACCGATAATTCAAGAGGTGATAGCCCCTTATACGGACTTGGTGATTTACCCGTAAACATTACCGCTACAGTAGTAGCGAGCGCCGGCTCGGAAGGATTCATCGCGATCCAGGACAAAGCTGCTGCTTGGTCAGGAATCTTTGTTGAGACGGATGCGAACACTTCAGCCTTAGCTATAGGTGATATCATCACGATCACCAACCTATCGACCAATGAAACTTATGGTGTTACTTCAGCCATTCTGAATGAATTCACCAAAACAGGTACCAACACTCAGATGGATACCTTAGCGGTTTCAGCCATTACGCAAGACGTGTTGGCCACCTATGAAGCTCATGAAGGGGTCCTTATCAGCCTAGACGATGTAAAGGTCATTACCAATCAGGCTGATGGTAGCTCGGATTACGGTGAGTGGATGATTGGTTCTCGCCAAGGTGGTGGAGCGGCCGATACCCTCGATATCTCGAACGGATTACGAGTAGATGATAATGTGAATTTCGGTAGCACTACCTACGGTTCTGATCTTAACGATTATGTGAAAGTGGGCGTGATCATCGACAACTTCACAGGTATTTTACACTACAGCTTTGGCAACCCAAAAATGATCCTAAGAAGCCTAGACGAAGTAACGGCTGCCGACTGGACCTTGCCTAAGAGCAATTTTGTACTCAAAAGCCCAGATGCCGATGTAACCGTTGAAGCTACGAGTGATGTAACTCCAACCTGGGGAGCCACTACCGATTACGACGGTAACACGCTTAGCTATGAGTGGGTATTGTACACGGCTGATTCTACGGAATTTGTTGCTGTACCTTCGAATAATGATGGTGCCGACACCGAAGTAACCCTTTCAGCAGCTGTCATTGATCAGTTGTTGGTATCTGCTGGCGTAGCGGATGGTGAAAGTGTAGAACTCCTTTGGAATGTTCGAGTAAGTGATGGAGTGGACACGGTTGCGATATCCGATGCTTACGACAATGCAACCAACACCTTCAACACGGTGTACCGAAGCATTACGCTTACCAACAGTTCAGCCGTAAATAACGAACTTGCCAATGGTTTACCCGAGAAGTTCGACCTCAAGCCTAACTATCCCAACCCATTCAACCCGAGCACTCAGATTGCTTTTGATTTACCAGAGTCTGCAGATGTTCGACTCACCGTGTTTGATGTGTTAGGTCGTCAGGTGGCAACACTCATTAATCAACCCATGAAAGCGGGAACTCATACCGTAAGTTTTGATGCACAAAGACTCGCAAGTGGGGTATACATCTATCGTCTAGAAGCGGGTAGCTTCAGCATGAC
>JAYPDB010000264.1:0-1530 GCA_038125045.1 Bacteroidota bacterium | reverse complement strand
CTCCCTAACTATGTTTTGGGCTATTGAGCCTTCAATCAGGAAAAGACGGAAAGCTACCACTATTTATAGGGGAGCAAAACGGTATGACCTACTATATTTTTCCAATGTACGGAAAAGGACTATGGGATGCCATTTGGGGCTATATGTCTGTAGATGAAAGCCTGACTATTACCGGTGTTTACTTCGATCACAAAGGAGAAACTCCAGGGCTTGGAGCAAACATCAAAATGCGCTTTTTCATGGATGACTTTATCGGAGAATCTATCGTTTCAGAAACGGGATATACCCCTATTGACGTGGTCAAGGGACATAACGATCCATTAAACAGTGATAAAAGTGACGCTCAGGTGGATGCACTTGCCGGAGCGACCATTACCGGCAACGGTGTGAGTGCAATGATTAAAGAAAGTATTCGTCTATACGAACCTTACTTCGATAAGGTTCGTTCACTAAACTAAGTCGTAAGCTATGCCCTTACTCTCAAAAAAAGAATCAAAGTTAATCCTCGATCCACTAGCGGATAACAACCCAATTACCATTCAGGTACTTGGTATTTGTTCGGCCTTGGCAATTACTGCAGAATTAAAAGCTTCTGTGGTTATGGCGATTTCTGTGCTTTTCGTTTTAGCGATGGGGAATGTGGTGATCTCACTGATGAGAAATATCATCCCATCGAAAATTAGAATCATTGTTCAACTCGTTGTAGTGGCTACACTCGTAATCGTTGTGGACCAGACGCTAAAGGCTTTCGCCTACGAATTGAGTAAAACCCTATCTGTTTTCGTCGGGCTTATCATTACCAACTGTATTATCATGGGTCGTTTTGAGGCTTTTGCTTTGGGTAATGGTCCTTGGCGATCGTTTCTGGATGGAATCGGAAATGCTTTAGGATACGGGGTAATCCTAATTATCGTGGGATTCTTTAGAGAATTGCTTGGTTCAGGAACCTTGTTCGGTATTCCTGTATTAGGGGATCCTATCGCAAAAACAGGACTCTATGCCTACGGCTATGAGAACAATGGTTTTATGATTATCCCTCCGGCGGCATTGATCGTAGTAGGTATTTTAATTTGGATTCAACGTGCAAAGAATCCTTCACTTGTAGAAGAAGCTTAATCGTATAGAGATGTTAGAGCATTTAGAATTGTTTTTCAAATCCATATTCATTGATAATATGGTATTCGCGGTATTCTTAGGAATGTGTTCTTACCTAGCTGTGTCTAAGAAAGTGGCCACTGCTGTAGGTTTAGGAGCTGCCGTAATTTTTGTTTTGGCGGTAACCGTTCCTTTAAACTGGTTGTTAGACCAATACCTTTTGCAACCCGGGGCCTTAAGCTGGTTAGGTGAAGAATACGCCTCATACGACCTAAGCTTTTTGTCGTTTATCCTATTCATCGCTACCATCGCCACTATGGTTCAGCTCGTTGAAATTGTAGTGGAGAAGTTCTCTCCTTCTCTGTACAACTCGCTTGGGATCTTCTTGCCTTTGATCGCTGTAAACTGTGCCATTTTAGGAGGGTCACTCTTCAT
>JAYPDB010000263.1:0-1536 GCA_038125045.1 Bacteroidota bacterium | reverse complement strand
ATTTCGGCCTTTGTAACCTCAGCGCTCTTTTTGGTGAGCTACATCATCTATCATCATTTTGTAGGCGATACGCCCTTTACCGGGCAGGGTTTTGTGCGCCCTATCTATTTCTTTGTTCTCATTTCACATATTGTACTTTCTATTTTTGTGGTGCCCTTGGTGCTGAGTTCCTTTTTCTTTGCCTTTTCAGGAAATTTCGCCACTCATCGCAAAGTTTCTACATGGACCTTTCCTATATGGCTCTATGTGTCGGTCACCGGAGTGCTGGTCTTTTTTATGCTCAAGATTTTTGGGTAGACCTATGGACGCACTTCATAAGGCTAGAGCGTTGGTGAATAGAGTAGCACTATATATAAGGTATCATTTAGTGACGGCCTTATTACTGTTGATGACGATTCCAGCCCTCGCCCAAGGCGATGGGCAGCGGTATTTCGAGCGTGATGGTACGGAACAGCCCGCCTACACTCGCGCCGATAGCATGCGAGGTGGCGTTACGGCTGAGCGCGCGTGGTGGGATTTGACGCATTACCATTTGCAGGTAGCTGTGGATATTGAAAATCGCGCTCTTTCCGGGTTGAACCGGATGAGCTACCGCGTCCGCGAGCGCTTAGACGAACAAACCGTCCGGTTGATGCAGCTAAGCGGGGTAGAGGCTGCCGACGTGGTTGCGGCACTTAATGCTGGTCGCCTTCAGATTGATCTTCAAGCGCCTATGAGGTTGGTTTCGGCTCGTCAAGAAGGCCGGTTATTGGAGGTTGCACAAGAGGGTTCGGCTTGGTTTATTTTGGGCCTTTCGAATACGCCTGGCATGCACGTTGTGGATCTCGAGTTTGAAGGCCAGCCTGTAGTGGCCGCCAATCCACCCTGGGACGGAGGGATCACCTGGCAGACCGATAGTGCGGGCCGACCTTTTGTGGCTTCGGCGAATCAGGGCATTGGCGCGAGTGTATGGTGGCCCAACAAAGACCACCCTTGGGATGAGCCTGATTCTATGCTCATCTCGGTGCGTGTGCCCGATAGCTTGATGAATGTATCCAACGGTCGCCTTCGCTGGGTGGACGCTCATGGCGACGGTACACACACGACCCATTGGGCGGTGGTGAATCCGATTAATAATTACGGAGTGAACATCAATATCGCCGCCTATGAACATTTTTCTGAGGTTTTTAACGGGTTGAAGGGGCACTTAACTGTGGATTATTACGTGCTCCCTGAAAATTTGGAAGCGGCTCGCCGGCAGTTTGCCGAAGTGCCGCGTACCTTAGAAGCTTTTGAGTACTGGTTTGGCCCGTATCCTTTTTATGAAGATGGCTTTAAACTGGTAGAAGCTCCCTACCTGGGCATGGAGCATCAAAGCTCGGTGACCTACGGGAACGGGTTTGCAAATGGCTATCGTGGACGAGACCTGAGCGGAAGCGGTTGGGGCATGGAGTTTGACTTTATCATTGTGCACGAGGCGGCGCATGAGTGGTTTGCCAATTCGTTGACCAATGAGGATGTGGCCGATATGTGGATTCACGAGAGCTTCACCAATTA
>JAYPDB010000262.1:0-1567 GCA_038125045.1 Bacteroidota bacterium | reverse complement strand
ATGTTGCCTGTAGCCACTCCCCCAAATGCGATCGTTTATGGTAGTGGACGTATAACGATTCCTGAAATGAGTCGTGCTGGCTTCCTACTCAATCTCTTATTCATCGCATTAATTTCGGTGGGAGCCATAACTATTTTTGAATCCATTTTTGGGATTGAATGGGGCGTACTTCCAGAGTGGGTAAGTCCTTGAACACAGGCTAACGAGCCTAAGCTTTAAATACCTTGAAACTTTCAGGCCCTATTTCAAATAACACGTCAATCAAACTCACTTGATCCAAAAAACCTGATTGATGTTGAGCATAACGTAGATTGGGATCAAATGAAGATAGGGCACCTTTGATTGGGCTCATATAGGTATGAGAGGCTTGTTCTTGAATGCATTGATCAAAATGATCTAATTCATCCCAATTAATGTCTCCAGGAATAAATTGAATGCGTTCAACTAAGTGACCATAGGAAATAAAATCCAGCAATTCGAATAAAACGGTTTTATTAAACTCCCACAAATAATCTAGTTGCGAAGCATTCAGAATAAGAGATTCAAACTCCCTCCAATAATAATCATAGTAAAGAGCTGGAGAATAACTGTGCTTAATAGCATTTAAAAAAGGAATCGTCCAATTAATTGCTTTATCAATTCTTAACTGTCTAATGCTATTCTTTTTGTCTTCGGTACGAATGGGTATTCCCACCCACTGCAGTTGATCCAAATTTCGAATAGCAGCTCGATGAGAGCGACTTTTTCGGGACCATTGATACCCTTCGCACAACCAGACTTGATCGGAAGAAATCATAGCCTTGAGGTCATGTATATTTGGGGCAAAACAACTTTGTAAAATGGTTACCGAAGGCATATTAGAACAATGAGTATGTTATGAAGTCACTTCGAATATACAAGAAAATTCCCTGTACGGTTTATTCCTTATACAATGGTTATTATTTGTATCTTTAGGGTTCGATGAATAAGATGCCATGTTGGCCTCATTCCTCGAGATTTACACCAAAAAAACGCATGAACCTATATTGACCATGAGCGTACGAGTTCGATTTGCACCTTCTCCCACAGGCTTTTTACATATAGGCGGGCTTCGCACTGCCTTGTATAACTATCTATTTTCTCGCCATCATGAGGGAGTATTTGTGTTACGAATAGAAGACACCGATCAGTCGCGATACGTTGAAAATGCCGAGCAAGATATTATTGATTCTCTAGAGTGGTCGGGTATACGAATTGATGAAGGCCCACATAAACCAGGATCATATGGACCTTACCGTCAAAGTGAGCGAAAAGATTTATATCATAAGTATGCTAAGCAACTTATTGATCAAGGGGACGCATACTACGCATTTGATACCACTGAGGAAATCGAGGAAATGAGGGAGCGATTAAAAAAATCGGGCAATCCTTCACCTAAGTATGATTCCATTACTCGTCAGAGTATGAAAAATAGTCTCACACTTTCACAAGATGAGGTACAGAAGCGCTTGGAAGCAGGTGAGGACTATGTTGTCCGATTGAAAATACCTCGACGTGAAACCATTAAATTTGAAGATGAAATAAGGGG
>JAYPDB010000261.1:0-1589 GCA_038125045.1 Bacteroidota bacterium | reverse complement strand
GTCTTTGACGCATTTAATGATGTGATTATCCTCATTGTCGAATTAATCATGAAAACAGCGCCATTTGGGGTTTTTGCACTCATGGCTTCTTTGATTATTGATCTCGCAGGGGATGATATAGCAAAAGCTATTGAGTTACTAGGTGCCCTTGGATGGTACAGTATCACACTGATAATTGCTTTACTACTGCATGTATTTTTGGTCTATAGTTCCATGTTTAAGATCTTTAGCAAAGACATCAACTTGTTTCAATTTTTTAAAGCCATACGACCTGCAATGCTCTTGGGTTTTAGCACCAGTTCCAGCTCGGCGACCCTGCCTATAACCATGGAGCGTGTAGAAAAAAATCTCGGGGTAGATGAAGAGGTTTCCAGCTTTGTATTACCTGTTGGTGCAACCATTAACATGGACGGTACCAGTGTTTATCAAGCTATTGCTGCGGTGTTTATTGCTCAGGCTTTGGGTATGGATCTTAGCATAGCTCAGCAGTTAATGATTGTAGTAACGGCTGCTGCTGCTTCGGTTGGAGCCGCAGGGGTTCCGGGAGCAGGTATTGTGATGCTGGTGGTTGTCCTAGAAACCATTCAGGTTCCCACAGCTGGGATAGCACTCATTTTGGGAGTCGATAGAATTTTAGATATGTGTCGTACGGTCGTAAACGTGACCGGGGATGCCGCTGTTGCCTATGTGGTAGCTGCAACAGAGGGCTTACTCAATGAACCCAATTTGGACGATTAGGTTCTTTTAAACGTTATTTTACTAACATTTAAATTACATAAGCACTAACTAATTTACACCTAAATGAAAACGAAGCTAATTCAGGGAGTTCAGGTCCCTGAGCTAGGTTTAGGTACCTATAAGTTAATTGGGAATCAGGGCGAACAAACCATAAAAAATGCTCTTCGCCTAGGGTACCGACATATTGATACCGCACAAGAATATCGCAATGAAGCGGAAGTGGGTAGGGCGGTTAAATCTTCTCATATTAAAAGAGAGCACTTATTTGTAACCACTAAAGTAGAACGTAGTTTATTGGAGCCTGAAAAGCTCATGCTATCCGTTGAAGCATCGCTCCTGAAACTTCAAATGGACTATGTGGATCTACTTCTTATTCATTGGCCGAATGCACAGATTCCCTTGAATCAAACGCTAGAAGCCATGCAGATTCTAAGGGAACAGGGAAAAGTCGTTCATATAGGGGTGAGTAATTTCCCAATGAGGTTACTTCGTCAGGCCATTGAAGATTTTTCTGCACCCATTTTTTGTAACCAGGTAGAATATCATGCACTATTGGGTCAATTTGATCTATTAGACTATGCCTCAGAACATGACGTGATGGTTACTGCCTACAGCCCACTGGCTCAGGGTCGACTAGTAGATCATCCTGTTTTAGTTGAAATCGCACGTAAATACAACAAAACGGCATCTCAAGTCGCCTTAAAATGGTTAGTAGAACAGGAGCAAGTGGTTGCGATTCCAAAGGCAACAAGTGAACAGCATCTTCTAGAGAATCTACAAGCGCTAAATTTTGAGTTGGAGGACGAGGATTTTTATGCAATTGACGATCTAGATAAAGATGTGAGAGTCGT
>JAYPDB010000260.1:0-1596 GCA_038125045.1 Bacteroidota bacterium | reverse complement strand
ATGCAGATGTCCATCCTCATCTGGAATTGCGGTATCGGACTCCCCTTCTACCCCTTCCCATGATTCAAAAAACTGTTCAAAAAATAGAGAACGCTCAGAACGTAACAGTAATGGTGCCACTAATAGCGAGCGCTGCTGTTGCCCTTGTTGATGCCCTGCACTGATAATCGCTATGGACTCTAATCCCAAAGGTTGTCGCAAGAAACCTTCTGTGGATCGAATCGCTTGTATCCTGTGATACGGAACTCTTGTGTTCACCCTCTCTAGTAACCCTCTGCTAATCACAAGCTCTTGATTCTTTTTTTCCAATGTAAATCCATAAAAACGAAGATAACTTGCAACAATGGCAAGTACATAGGAAACAATGATTATGGCTCCTATGCTAAATAAGACAAAAGGCAAACCCGGCTGTTGAATCAGGGGCAATCGATCGATTAACCATTCTATATTCTCGTCGGTAATTAATTCTGAAAGTTGACCCAGTACCGTGCCAATGATGGTCGCAATAATCCCAAACTCACTCGATGTCAATGCCAAGTAAAGCAGATGTTTATTGGATAATTCCCATACTGGGCCTCGGGTAGTTTCAACCCGGGGAGAAAGGGTCTCTTGATGGGTATCAGGACTATGATCTACCAGTAATTCCGACTCATCGAATCCAGCCTCTACACGGGTCTGCTGCAATTGATCGGGGTTTAGAACGCCTACGATTCTAGTTGCTTCGGTTCGACTCAGGGCGGATAAATCAGCTCGTTCACTACCTCCCCCTGCGGTTTGAATGGATAGCGAAACCAAACCAAATATACGTTGAATGATTCCGGCACTTATCTCAGTAACTTGCACCCTGTTGCGATGGATGTAGAGGTTTTTCTGAACGAATACTCCCTTTTTTATATGTATCTCTTCTTCAAGTAGTTGATAGCTAAAACGAAGCCACCCTAAAATACCCAGTGTAAAGGCGGCTAAGATTCCAATTCCCACAATCCAAGTAAGACTGGAACTTGAATTATTGGTTCCAACAATGAGAATAAAAACAAAGGTAATCAGGTTTTGCTTCAGCACGCCTAAAACGCCGGTAATGGAAGAAACCCAATGTAAACGATGGAAATCAGACATCTTCTTTTGCTGTTCGAACCATTTCGGTAATCTGATTTTTTACCTGCTCCGACACTTCAAGGGACAAGGCTGGAATTTCATGAGAGGTTGCAGCATTAGAAAGCCGAACAACCGCTAACTTATAATGGCGGTAAATAGGGCCTTGAGCGGTATCAACGTGCTGAATCCGATTAATAGGCACTTCGGTTTGTTTCACCCAAATGATACCTCTTCGCATCTGAATCCCCTTCTTAGTGATTTCGTAACTCCACCGAGACCAACGAAGCTTAGGCCAAAACAAAATTCCTAAGCTATATCCTAAGAGAGCCACCATTCCTGCAGCTATTGCCCATTCGATTCGAATAACATCGTTGGTGTGAAGCAGATACAGAATGATGGAAGGTAGAAATAGCAGAAGACCACTTAACGAAAATTGAAGTCTCCAAGCTGGTATGGCATTGGGATGAATACGTTCTGATAGTAGCATAATTAACTCGCCGG
>JAYPDB010000259.1:0-1632 GCA_038125045.1 Bacteroidota bacterium | reverse complement strand
TGAGAATCAGGGTATACACGTAGATCATCAAGCGCTTTGGATTAACCCAAAAGATGGAGAACATTTACTGCTAGGTAATGATGGAGGTTTGTACGAAAGTAAAGATGGGGGGCAGAATTTCATTCACCATAATGTTGCTCCAGTAGGACAGTTCTATACCGTAAATGTCGATATGGATACTCCTTATAATATCTATGGAGGTTTACAAGACAATGGCACCTGGAGGGGCTCTTCCCGTTCTACTCCCAATCGAGAACGACCTTGGACTCGATTATTTGGCGGAGATGGCATGCACGTTAACCCACATCCAGAAAACAGTGATATCGTGTATGTTGGGTTTCAATACGGCAATTACATGAGAAGAAATTTATCGGACGGAAGTTCCTACCGTATAACTCCTCGACATGAAATTGGTGAAGACAGATACCGATATAATTGGAATACACCGGTCGAATTAAGTGTTCATAATCCTGAAATTGTATACTTTGGATCACAGCGGTTAAATCGTTCATTTGACGAAGGGAAAACATGGACAGCGATAAGTCCGGATCTAAGTTACAACTTTGCTAATGGCGATGTCCCTTATTCGACCATTACCAGCATAGCAGAGTCTCCCATCTCCTTTCAAGTACTCTGGGTTGGCACAGATGATGGAAAGGTTCAAGTGACCAGAGATGGAGGAACAACTTGGAATGATGTCTCATCTGGGTTACCGCAATATCGTTGGGTCTCTGAGGTTCATGCTTCAAACCATGATGTTGCTACCGCCTATGTATCGTTAAATGGTTATCGTTTCGACGAGTTTTCAAGCTATATTTTCAAGACAACGGACTATGGGGCTACTTGGACTTCTGTAACGGGGGATTTACCTGAAGATGTGGTAAACGTAATTGTTCAAGATCCCGTACAACCCGAACTATTATATGCCGGATTAGATCATGGTAGTTATGTGAGTTTAAATGATGGCAAAAACTGGCATCTAATCACTCAAATACCGAACGTAGCCTCTTATGATATGATTGTTCACCCACGAGACCTGGAGCTAGTAACAGCTACTCATGGCCGAAGCATTTATGTGAGTGATGTTACTCTTTTCCATGAACTGCACGCTAGAATCCAGGAAGATATAACGGTATTTTCGATTGATGATGTGCGATATTCAGCTCGTTGGGGCAATCAATCAGTTGCTTATCGAGATGCCTTTGAACCCAATTTTGAAGCTTCCTTTTATGTGAAACCAAAAAACAATCAACGCCTAGAGTGGGTAACTCTAGAGGTGATGGTCTCCAATGAAGATGGGAACGTGTATACAGATGAGATGCGTGTACGAGAGGGGTTAAATACATTTCGTTGGAATCTTTTCCATGAACAAACCCAAGAATTTCTTGGAAAGGGTAGCTACACCTTAACGATTAAAAAAGGACGTTCAAGCCATGAAACTACATTCGAAATCAAATAAATTCGTAACGGTTCACCTTTTTCTGCTGGTTGCTATACTTTCTGCAGCGTGCGGAGATCAATCCAAAGAACGAAGTTCAATCTACAATGGAAGAACTATCACCCCAGAATTAACCGTTCAATTTGTAACTCCGGAAGGTGAGTTCGTGAGTGAAGTTGAGGTGCAAATTTCTG
>JAYPDB010000258.1:0-1669 GCA_038125045.1 Bacteroidota bacterium | reverse complement strand
GTATCTACGCGATCATAGAGCTCTAAGATGGCATAATAATCCGACACCGTATACCCCTCAAAGCCCCATTCATCACGCAAAATATCCCGAAGTAATTGTTTATTTGCATGAGATGGAACCCCATCGACTTCATTATAGGACGGCATCACACTTATGGCCCCGGCTTCCTGAATCGCCTTTTTGAAGGGCATAAGAAAGACCTCCCGCAAAATACGCTCAGAGACATTAACCGGACCACAATTTTGCCCTGATTCCGGCTCTCCGTGTGCCACAAAATGTTTCAAGGTTGCAATCACACGATCCTTTGACACAAAATCAGCCTCCCCTTGAAACCCCTTCACAGCGGCTACACCCATTCGAGAAATAAGGTAGGGATCTTCCCCAAAGGTTTCTTCCACTCGACCCCATCGCGGGTCTCTGGCCACATCTAGTACAGGGGTTAAGGCTTGATGTGCTCCTCGCATTCTGGCCTCCTTAGCGGTCATGGTATACAATTGCTCCACTAAATTCGGGTTGAAGGTACCCCCAAGTGCAATGGGTTGAGGGAAGCTAGTAGCATGCTTGGAAGCAAGTCCATGTAAGCATTCTTCATGAAAAAATACCGGAATGCCTAAGCGACTTTCTTCGATAAAAAACTTTTGAATGGCATTGGTGATCTCAACAGTTTCACGTGGCCCAAAACCTTCGGCATGGGTAGCTTCCTCATGTTTACCGGCATCACTTGGACGGCCAATTTGACCAATTCCATGCCCATTGGAGTAAAACTTTTTAGCCTTTTCAAGGTCAAAATGACCTCTTTCATTAGTTAAGGTTTCCTTTTTATCATTCCAAACACACATCATTTGAGCTGCCTTCTCGTCCAGGCTCATCCGTGATAACAAATCTAAGGTTCGTTCTTCAGCTGAAAGGTTTGGATTCTTATAATCAGGTAACTCGTGCTCTCCGTTTTTGTGATGCACTCCATTCTTGGAAAGAGTTATCGACTTATCTTCGATCATGACTAAATACCTTTATTCTATTCTAATATTTCTTGTATAACTGACTTTTCTTTTCCCTGTCTATCAAAGAGTAATGGATAGTTGGTTCGACCTTCTACTGGCCAATCATTTTTCCACGAATCTCCATCGGTTACCCCCCAAAATGTAACCCGATGTATGGCGTCACTATATTCTTCAAAGATTTCGAACAAGCTTCGATACTGCTCATCGAAAAGAGTTTGTACCGAATCGGATAAGCCTTGGGTAAACGGATTGATTTCATCAAACAAGGCTTCTTTTATGGTAACTTCTGCTCCTCGGTAACCTAAAGCAGAAGGCAACACATCAATATCCAATTCCGTAATGGCGATAAGACCCAATGGAGCAAATAAGTCCAAACTTCTTTTTAGAGCCGGAACCGTCGGATAATCTAGGCCCCAATGCCCTTGCATTCCAATTCCAGTTACTGGAATACCTTGAGCTTGAATGGAAGCGACCAATCGAGCCGCACCATCGGCTTTGTCGGGCAAATGTAAATTGTAATCATTGTAATAGAGATGTGCTTCAGGATCTGCCTCATGAGCAAATTGAAATGCTTTGGCCACATAATCTTCACCAATGATTTGATACCATTTAGATTCCCTCATGGTTCCGTCTTCGTTGAGGGCTTCATTTACGACATCCCAACCATC
>JAYPDB010000257.1:0-1670 GCA_038125045.1 Bacteroidota bacterium | reverse complement strand
TCAAGGGTGGAATCCTTAGCCGAGTTTCATTTTTTGCGGCAACAAGCCGAGAAAAGAGAAGGTCAACCCAACATTAGTTTGGCTGATTTTATTTGCCCTGAAAGCTATGGGAAAACGGATTATATGGGGGCTTTTGCGGTAACAGCAGGTTTGAATATTTCTCCCTTACTGGATGAATTTGACCAAGCTCATGATGATTATTCCAGCATTTTATTGAAAGCACTCGCCGATAGATTAGCGGAGGCTTTTGCAGAATATCTTCATTATAAAGTGAGAACTAGCTATTGGGGTTATTCAGATGAATCCTTTGATAATGAACGATTTATCCGGGAAAATTATGAGGGTATACGTCCGGCACCTGGATACCCAGCATGCCCTGATCATACAGAAAAGTGGACCTTGTTTTCGTTGCTAGGTGTACCTGAACGAATAGGGGTACATTTGACTGAATCATTAGCCATGTTACCGGCCAGTTCGGTAAGTGGATTCTATTTTGCACATCCTGAGGCTAGATATTTTGCGGTTGGTAAACTTGGTGAAGATCAGTTAAGGGCCTATTCAACCCGAAAAAATCTGTCATTTAAAGAAACAGAACAATGGTTACGATCTAATCTAGCCTATTAACCGGAATCGTAAAGAATATCATCTATGAAAGTTACCGAGTATTTTAAAGCTGTAAAGGATAAAACCCTATTTAGTTTTGAGGTCTTACCACCCCTAAAGGGTCAAAACATACAGACTCTTTTTGATCATATTGATCCCTTAATGGAATTTAATCCACCGTTCATAGATGTGACTTATCATCGAGAAGAATATGAGTTTAAAAAGCTTCCCAATGGGTTAATGGAGCGAAAAACTGTACGAAAACGACCAGGAACAGTTGGTATTTGTGCTGCCTTACAAAATAAATACAAGGTGGATGCGGTTCCTCACATCATTTGTGGAGGATTTACGCGTGAAGAAACCGAAAATGCGCTCATCGATCTCCATTTTCTGGGCATCGAAAACATCATGGTTTTACAAGGAGATGTTCGTAAACCTGATCGTGACTTTATACCAGAAGTAGGGGGGCATACCTATGCCTCTGAATTACTTGAACAGGTAGTGAAGTTAAATAAGGGGAGTTTCTTGGACGAGGAATTAGAACAGGCCGATGCCACGAATTTTTGTATTGGAGTTTCGGGATACCCGGAGAAACATATGGCGGCTCCTAATTTAGATACCGATATGAATTATCTAAAACAAAAAGTGGAAAAAGGAGCTGATTACATTGTAACTCAAATGTTTTTTGACAATCAAAAGTATTTCGATTTTGTGAACAAATGTCGAGATATGGGAATCCATATCCCTATAGTTCCAGGCTTAAAACCCTTAACATCCCTAAGGCAGTTAACCATACTGCCACAGATATTTCATATCGATTTGCCAACTGAACTTACCAAGAGCCTTGAGAAAGCGACCTCTAATGAAATGGCAAAAGAAATAGGTATAGAATGGGCGATTCAGCAATCAAAAGAGCTCATTGATTTTGGAGTGCCTACCTTGCATTATTATTCAATGGGTAAAAGTGAATCGGTTTATAAGGTCGCTTCAGCTGTATTTTAGGAAGAATATTTTTTGTGGTATCTTTCTAGTTCGAAATCATCCGTCTTTTTAAGTACAAGTTATAC
>JAYPDB010000256.1:0-1696 GCA_038125045.1 Bacteroidota bacterium | reverse complement strand
TCACGGGCATAGATAACTTCACCCAACGCTGGTTCCCCTTTGTAGCTGAAGCAAACCCGGCCCTCAATTTCCGCAGCGAAGAATTTGAACCCAACTCCCCCATTTCCAAAAATTGGGTCTACAAGACATTCGGTACCGATGCGCTAACCTTCGAAGTAAATGATACCTTAAGCGAAGAAGCCATGAAACAACTCGGCATAACTGCTGCGGAGTCCCTCATGAAATTACTGCTAGAAGAACTCGATAAGCAAACCTCTACCCCTTGAAGCCTTTTAGCATTCATATCCTACCTGCCATCTGTTTTCATGGGTCCAACGATCACGGGCACAGCCATAGCCACTCGAAGAGCCCCGGGCACGGGCATGGTCACGAACACAGCCATGGGCACAGGCATCACCATCATCACATCGATCGAGACACCCCCATCATAAAACTTTGGATTTCGGTCGTTCTAAACCTCATCATCACCATTGCTCAATTTGTGGGTGGACTAATATCCAATAGCTTAGCCTTACTTTCCGATGCCGCCCACAATCTCAACGATACGCTATCACTCATCATCGCCTTAGTTGCTCGAAAGATTGGAATCAAACGTGCCGATGCCAACAATACCTTTGGCTACAAACGAGCCGAAATTGTCGGTGCTTTCATCAACCTGATTACCCTCATTATCATTGCCATCGTACTCATTAAAGAAGGGGTTGAACGATTTTATAATCCTGTAAGCATCAATGGCAGCATTATGTTTTGGGTAGCTATCATAGGCCTTCTAGCCAACATACTCACCGCTGTACTGTTGCATGGACAGAGAAACGAAAACCTCAACATGAGAAGCGCCTACTTACACATTCTTTCAGATGCCTTTTCATCGGTTGGAGTGATTGTAGGGGCATGGGTGATTTTGCGGTTTCAATGGTATTGGGTAGACAGTGTGTTAACGGTTCTTATTGGGATATACATTTTATTTCACTCCTACCACATGTTACGTGAAAGTATCGACATCCTCATGGAGTCTACTCCAGAAGGTATCCAATTAGATCAACTCAGTGAAGACCTTAAGAACATTTCTCTGGTTCAAGATGTGCATCACATGCACGTTTGGAAAATAAATGAAACAGAAACACTCATGGAATGCCATATACGAATCGATGAACACGATATTGGCGCCATGGAGCAGATAAAAAAGAATATTAAAAGCTTTTTAGCTGATCACTATAATATCCACCACTCAACCTTAGAATTCGAATGGTTACCCTGTTTAGATCACACCAGCGATTGTCACTGATTCCATTTTTCATCATTGCTGCGATTCTGCTTTCAATCACAGCTTGTATGAACGATTACACGGTCATAGACGACATGAATGATGCCAGCTTTAGCCTGGTGAATCAAGATAGTGTCGAAGTTTCTTTTCCCTCTGACTTTAAAGGTGAGTACGTGGTAATGGGATTTATATATACTCATTGTCCAGACATCTGCCCTCTGATTACCCAGAATTTAATCGCTATCCAAAAAGGATTGGACTATCCGGATAATTTGCAGTTTTTAGGGGTGAGTTTTGACCCAGAAAGAGACACACCGGCCATATTGCACCGCTACAAAGAAATATTTAAACTGGATAAAAACTTCCAGTTTTTAACGGGTGAACCCGCTATGGTCGAGCAATTTATGGACAGTGTGCGAGTTCGGACACAAA
>JAYPDB010000255.1:0-1708 GCA_038125045.1 Bacteroidota bacterium | reverse complement strand
CATCCAGCCAACCGGAGTAATTTACAAAGCCTAGTCCACCATCATCATATACATCATATATCTCATCCAAATTTTGAGGATTATTTCCTTCATTCATTAAATTCGTCGTGTTTTCTCCCCACCAGTTATACCTTGCGTCTATCTCCTCCCACTTATTAGAACTATTTCTATACTCATAACCATTATTATCATATATGTTATTATAATTGGCGATGAGTCGACCATACCCCTCTACAAATATTCCGTCTCCACCATTACCTGTAATTGTTGAATATCTTAGTGTGTCTGAGCGTGATAAGTTGTTAAACTCATTATACACATAGATCCCACCTGCACTATTATCTTTTATGCTACTACTGTCAATCACAACACCCGATCGGTACAAGCGCATACCCACTTCATATCCACTAACACTAGTTTGATTGATCTTTGCTTTTAAAATATTTTCCGCATGCCAACCAGCCCATTCATTATTATTGGAATGCAGACTATCTCTATACGAATCAATATGTTTTATATTTCTTATTTCGTATCGGCCCAAAAAATTATTATATCGGGATCGAACCTTTTGAGGTGAGTCTATGTAAGAATTAGAAACATTTTTATTATTCGTAATTAAAACATCAAAATTATTATAATTTTCATGGTTATAAACCTCTAAATAAAGTCTGCTCTCCAAGAAATCATTATCCGTTATCCTCATACTCAAGGGTGATGATGCATTATTATTACTATTAGCTAACCAACCTAACTGGATTCCCTTTTCTAACTCATTATCATGTAATCTAATATTTGTACTTATCCAATCTGATATCTGTACAGACCTCTCCTGAATATTGCGAAAAGATGAATGGTCCACTACCACCGTATCTGAAGCCGAACCATACACTTCATTCATCATAAGCCCATATATCGCATCTCTTAATTGAACATGCCGCATATACATCTTAGCACTTTGATTAGTGGAATATATCCCCCACCAATCACCCGCTTGTGCCTCTCCTAACCCTCGAACTGATCGCAATATAATCGGAGCATCTATTGTACCATTTGCTACCAACTTCGATTGTTCTATAAATCGTAATTCCACACGATTAAGATCTTGACCCGTTGAACGATCATCTCCACTATTCAATTCCGTTGGAGCTGTGAATCGAACCTCTACTCCTGGTTCTATAGTTAAAGTAGATTGATTCCTCATCTCTACATCACCAGTTACTAAATATGGGCTCTCACTCTCCCGCCAAACAGTATCACTTGCATATACTCCACTAACTAATGTCACACCATAATATGCACGGTCTTTCACTTCTTTTTGATTTCCAAAACTATCCGATACATCAGTATATAACACCTCCAATTCGGCCCCGCGTGGAAGCTGTAACTCTTGGTCGCCAGCAATACCTTCTCCCGACTCCTCGATCGCTACACTCCCACTGTACACACCCGACTCCATACGCGTCAATACCACCTGAATCATATCCACCGGTGAACTCAACTCCACCATCACCTCCGAAGGATCATCATTATCTATTACCTTAACATAAACCTTGTCCGCACCTAAGGCATACGTTAACACCTCTTCACCAAACTCATCTACTAATAATACAGAACCCAAAGATCCCGCAGAATTAGAAGGAGTTCCATTTTTTCCATCCAGCCAACCGGAGTAATTTACAAAGCCTAGTCCACCATCATCATATACATC
>JAYPDB010000254.1:0-1712 GCA_038125045.1 Bacteroidota bacterium | reverse complement strand
GTTTAGTTTCAACCCGAAACAAATAATGGATAAGGATAGGTACATCGATAAAGTAAAATCTATTCAACATGATATCCATGAAGGCTCGTATTACGAAATGAATCTATCCCATGCCTTAGCTTTTGAGTTTGAGGGTTCTGCATGGGGTCTCTATCAAGCGATGAAAGAGCATGGACCCGTGCCTTTTGGGACCTATATGGAATTGCATGATTTATATGGTGAAAAACTACAGGTATGCTGCGCCAGTCCAGAACGATATTTAGCTAAGCGTGGCTCTACCATTTGGTCGGAACCCATCAAAGGTACGGTTGGAAGGGATTCTAAGGAGTTTGGATGGATTCCTGAGCAGGTACGGGAAGAACTCTTGAGCGCTAAGAACAAAGCCGAACATTTGATGATCGTAGACTTGGTGCGCAATGACCTGCATCGAGTGGCTAAAAATGGGAGTGTAAAGGTGGATCCACTGTTTGAAATACAGGAATTTGAAACCGTGTATCAACTCGTGAGCAAAGTGATAGCCGAGGTGAATCCAGGGGTTTCTTCCTTTGAGGTCATTCGAAATAGTTTTCCCATGGGGTCTATGACGGGGGCGCCTAAAATTGCAGCTATAAAAGCCATCGAGCGCTATGAAGAGTACAAACGAGGCATCTATTCGGGAGCTATTGGGTATTTGAGCCCTGAGGGTGATTTTGATTTTAATGTAGTCATTCTGACCGCAATTATTCAAGGACAAAACATGATCTATCCAGTAGGTGGAGCCATCACTAGTGACTCGGATCTGGAAGGGGAATGGGAAGAAACCTTGGTGAAGGCACAGGCCTTACATCGCGCGTATCAGGCTAAGCCATAGCCTTTGGAATAACCGACTCGTAGAGCTCGTGAGCCTGATGTACTGGCATCTGGCCATATCCCTTGAAGTCCAACGTTTCACCACCCACACTACCTAATTCTGTGACAGGGATGTTGTGCGAGGCCAGATGTGATAACAGGGATTCTTTTTGAACATTCGAGCAGGTGAGTACAATGCCGGACTGAGCCTCTGAAAACCAAACATCAATGGTTTCTCCCTGTAGTAAACTGAGATCGATTTGCGCTCCTTTTATTCCAAAAATTGCCATTTCTGCCAAACAAGTGGCGAGTCCTCCATCCGAAACATCATGAGCCGCGGTAACCAAACCACCTTGTATGGCTTCTAGTACCGCTGTTTGAACGCTTAGTTCAAAATCCAAGTCTAGCTTGGGTGCATCCCCCGTGGTTAACCCGTGTATAACTTTGAGGTATTCCGATCCTCCAATACCGGATCTGGCAGCCCCTACGTATAGGACACAATCCCCTTCTTGCTTGAAGGAGGGGCTCATTTTATGGTTCTCTACATCTTCTATGACCCCTAACATACCGACGATGGGGGTTGGGAATATAGCGCTTTCAGGATTTTCGTTATAGAAACTTACATTTCCACCCGTGACCGGTGTGTTGAGTACTCGGCAGGCATCGCCCATCCCGGCTAGGGATTCTTTAAAGGTCCAATAGACTTCTGGCTTGTAGGGGTTTCCGTAGTTAAGACAATTGGTGATGGCCATTGGTTTTGCCCCAGAACACACCACATTACGCGCCGATTCTGCCACGGCAATTTGCCCGCCTTTACGAGGATTTAAATACACATAGCGTCCATTACAGTCGGTTTTAGCGACCAGACCTTTTTTGGAACCCTT
>JAYPDB010000253.1:0-1746 GCA_038125045.1 Bacteroidota bacterium | reverse complement strand
ATCATCAGGGTTTGCTGGGTCATTCAGATGCCGATGTCTTGTTGCATGCCATCACAGATGCGCTGTTAGGTGCACTAGCCCTAGGGGATATTGGAACTCATTTTCCTGATACGAATCCAGAATACAAAGGGGCCGATAGTGGTGTTTTGCTACAAAAAGCCTATGCATTGATCCGGGAAAAAGGGTATATGATAGTGAATATAGATGCTACAGTAATTATGGAGAAGCCTAAGCTACTCGAGTATATTCCAAAAATTACGCAGCGAATTTCAGAATTGTTAGATACTGAATTGGAACGAGTTTCTATTAAGGCTACCACTTCGGAAAAAATGGGTTTTGTTGGTAGAGGTGAGGGTGCCGCCAGCATGGCCACAGTACTGGTTCAACAAGAAAAAAAAGATAATTGATGGGCGCATGTGTGCTATAAGATACGGTGTTGACCTATCATACTACTTTGGTGTTGCATAAAGATGGACCACATTATCAGTCTAATAGTTGACTACGTTTCCCAAGTTCCACTGTGGCAGGTTTACCTTATAATCACCCTTATTGCTTATGCTGAAAACATCTTGCCACCCGTTCCAGGAGATGTACTGGTCGCATTCGGGGGATATTTGGCGTCTTTAGATTTGTTGGATATTCCGGTGCTCTGGGTACTTACTGTTACAGCATCAATTGTAGGTTTTATGACTATGTATAGGATTGGATTATTTTTAGGGCGTCCCTTTCTGGAAAAAACTCAAAAGGATGCTGGCTCAGAGTTCACACTCCAACACGACAACATGCACTCTGCTCGTAAAGGAATTCAGGGCTATCTACGTCTAAGTGCCTTTAGAGATGGCTTATCTCGGTTAGTGATGAAATTTGCTAATCCGCAATACATCGAGAAAGGATTGCATTGGATGGGTAATTACGGGCAGTGGATCGTGGTATCCAATCGATTTTTAGCGGGAACCCGTTCCGTGATAGCCTTAACAGCAGGAGCTTCTCGGATGTCCATTGTGCCAACGATTATGAGTGCGACCTTGAGTTCTGTGTTGTGGAATAGTCTATTACTATATGCTGGTTGGTTTTTAGGTGATAATTGGAGAATCATTGGTCAGTATTTGGAGCAGTATAGCAAGGCGATACTCATCGTGTTAATGCTATCTTTGGGTTTTGCTTACCTGTGGTACAAGCTTCGAAAAAAGTAAAATATTTAGTGTTTTAGTATTGACAATGCCTACGCTTTGCGGTATTTTTCACGTCTTTCGAAAAAAGCCAGTGTAGCTCAGTTGGTAGAGCAACGGTTTTGTAAACCGTCGGTCATCGGTTCGAATCCGGTCACTGGCTCGTTCATTGAAGATATTGATATGTAGTACGTTAGCCATCCTCTATGATTGGGTTTGGCCAACATTTACTATGTATGGGGAGATACCAAAGCGGCCAACTGGGGCAGACTGTAAATCTGTTGTCTTACGACTTCGCAGGTTCGAATCCTGCTCTCCCCACACACCCTAGCGGGCGTAACTCAATTGGTAGAGTGTCAGCCTTCCAAGCTGAATGTTGCCGGTTCGAACCCGGTCGCCCGCTCCATCGGCCGATATAGCTCAGGGGTAGAGCACTTCCATGGTAAGGAAGGGGTCGTCGGTTCAATTCCGACTATCGGCTCATGAAAATAGATTTATAAATCGTTCAATTAATACTGATATAAAATGGCAAAAGAGACCTTTCAGCGAACCAAACCCCACGTTAATGTGGGAACGA
>JAYPDB010000252.1:0-1750 GCA_038125045.1 Bacteroidota bacterium | reverse complement strand
GGCAACTCCCTTTTATCTTAGTTAAATCGTATAATGAATGGGCGGAAGGAAATGTACTCGAACCCTATCAAGTCGGTGGGAAAGAGATATCTCCTGGTGTCGTAATTGAGCAATTGAAAGAAGGTTTATCCACGTGAAGGTTAAAAAAAATCGCATAGTAACGCGGTCGTTTGTAATAGGGCTATTGCTCGTAGTTGTTTTAGGATTAGATTCTAAGATGGTGTGTGCGCAAGAACTCATCTTGAACCATTGGGATGTGGTCAATGTAGCATCCAAGACCGATGTAGACCGTACTTCGATGGTTTTCTTGAGTGCGGTGAGCTATGAACGAGATCGGTCAAAGCAGTACATGCGATGGCTTCCGGTCTATAGTTATAGCAGCTATAACACCGAATATGCCTATGGATACAACGATGGGGCTCTTTGGCAGGGAAATGGCTTTAATCAGAGTATGCTCTTTGGAGCGCAAGGTCGTTTTGGATCGTTTGAATGGACACTTGCACCCCAAATCTTGTACGCCCAAAATACCGAATTTGATCTGCGAGAAGATTATGGATCAAGACCTCCCTATCAAGATTGTTTTACCACTGGTATTGACTATGTAAAACGATTCGGCGATGAATCCATCACCCGAATACGACTTGCTCAATCGGAGCTGGCCTACAAGGTAGCTGGCTGGAGAATAAGTCTTAACAACCAAAATAGTATATGGGGACCGGCGCTCTTTAACCCCACCATGATGAGTACCCATGCCGCCGCATTTCCTAACCTGCGCATCGGTTCGGATGTGCCCTGGACCACGCGCGCGGGTCGAGTCGAAATGCAATGGATTTTTGGCATGACGGAAGAGTCTGAATATTTCAACGAAGACCCTTCTGATGACCGTCAGGTCTATAATGCCATTGTTCTAGGATACGAGCCTCATTTTTTCCCGGGTTTTTCTATTAGCCTTAAACGGATGATGCGAATGCTGGACAAGGACCGGGAAAATAACTGGGATTATATCCCACTGGTTACCGATTTTTTTAGATTCAGTCAGGTCGATGACGAGGGGGTCGTGTTCGAACGTGCCGATCAGATGATTGCGGTGGGTTTTGACTGGCGTATACCCGAGGTAGACGGGCGCGTGTATTTGGAGTGGGTACGGGGAGATTTCGCGAGTGATGTTCCAGATTTCATCACGCAACCCGAACACAACGCAGGTTGGGTTTGGGGCATGGTGAAAAACTTTCCCTTACGTAATCAGGCATCGATACGATTGAACTATGAACAAGCCAGTTATGCCGGCTGGGAAACGTCCAGAGTACGACCATCTGGATCCTTATACACACATGGCCAAGTTCGCCAAGGCTATACCCACCAAGGTCAACTAATAGCGGGCTACATTGGTCCGGGTTCAACCAACCACAGCCTTAACGTCACCTATTTGGGTTTGGATGCAATGATGGGCTTTGAATATTACAGAACCCGATTTAACGACGACGTCTTTTATCTTAGTTTGTACAATGCCATTCGGAACTATCAAGACATTGAACACTATTTGGCATTGAGTTTTGGAAAGCAGATAGGTCGTCTTGAATTTCGAGGAACCGCTGGGGTAGCCATTCGGGACAACTATTTATTTGTACCCGACGATGTTCGCATCAACTGGCATCCTGAATTAGTGCTCAGATATCATCTAGACTAGCCTCCGAATGAGTACACTTCACTATAGCATCATTATTCCCCATAAAAATAGAATAGCGCTGCT
>JAYPDB010000251.1:0-1756 GCA_038125045.1 Bacteroidota bacterium | reverse complement strand
GTCGATTCGAGCAATGGTATCTTCGAGATGAACCCGAGTGGCACGATCAATATTGCCTGCACTAATTCGGCGTCCCGCATCTCTGCGCAAAATGGTTAGTTGGTTTCGTACCGCAGGGCGTATATCCGATTGGCTCAAATCTACGCTAGAACCAAAGAAGCCACTAGGTTCTTGGGTCATTAAATACTCCATGCGCTCCACATAGGCACGCTGTAAGTGACGTCGATGCACATCCACATTATCGTTAACTCTTAACTCGCTAAAGATTCCGTTTCTCAAATCATCCATCATTTCAAATACCGTGTAGGTATCCTCGTCTGTACGCACCTCAGCTTCGGTTAGACGCGCAATTCTGGAGGGATTTAACACTCCATTAAGCACTCCTGACTGCGCAGAACGGAAGGTTTCTACCGCTGTTGATTCATTCACTCGATCCAAAATATCTCGGTTGAATGCCCAAGTAGGAGTAGCAAATGCATATTCCTGAAGGAAATCCATGGCTCGCTTTTGATCTTCTTGAGATACCACTTCATAAACCACGCCGTCTTGCTCAAAAGTCTTATAGGTTTCATAAACCCCACCTATGTAGGTGGTCACATGACCCATATATCTTCTCCACTGAGAAAGAACATTGCTGTACAATTCTGCGAGATCATCAAAATCTTGACCGGGCTCTTCAACCCACTCAATTAAACTTCCGGTGATTCGTTCGAGGTTGGCAATTCCCAACTCACTCGCACGCATGGCATCATCGCCAATGGCTTCCGTCTGTGATCGTGGATCCGATCCATTTGCATAGCCAAAGAAATAGAGTGGGTCATCACCATTGGCCACAATCCATTCGTTTAGCACTTCATTTTCGTCATTGGCCTCTTCAACATCTGGGAACCAGGTATAGCCCCATTTGATAGACCAGATATCATATTCACCAATCATTGGGAAGAAGTTAGTCACCCCATCACCCGGCTGAGCCACATAGTTAAAACGTGCATAATCCATAATCGATGGAGCTACCCCGTGAGTTGAAGTAAACTCAGGATCCCGCAACTGCTCTACGGTATATCCTGGGCTGGATCCCATATTGTGTGGTAATCCAAGGGTATGTCCCACTTCATGAGCCGCCACAAAACGAACCAACTCACCCATGAGCTCGGTGTCAAAATCCACCTTTCTAGCCTCTGGATTTACCGCTGCGGTTTGAATGAAATACCAGTTGCGAAGGAGATTCATCACGTTGTGATACCAAAGGATATCACTCTCTAGAATTTGGCCCGTTCTTGGATCATGTACATGAGGCCCTTGAGCATTTTGAATAGGATTGGTGATATAACGAATCACAGAATACCGAACATCTTCGGGCGAAAATTCCGGATCTTCTTCGGGGCTAGGAGCCTCACGGCCAATAATGGCGTTTTTGAAACCAGCCGCCTCAAAAGCCACATTCCAATCTTTAATACCTTGAATTAAATACGTTCTCCATTTTTCTGGAGTTGCCGGATCTAAATAATAGATAATGGGCTCTTCAGGCTCTACAAGCTCACCTCTTGCATAGGCTTCCTTGTCCGAAGGAACCAATTTCCATCTAGTGATGTAACGATTTTGAGCCGCTCGATGCTTCTCTGAACTATAATCGTATTGAGAAATAGAGAAATAGCCTACTCGCATATCATGATTTCTTGGAGTATGAGGCTGCTCAGGCAGGAGAATCATGGACTGATTCATCTCCAATGAAATGGTACCGGTGGGCTCATCATCA
>JAYPDB010000250.1:0-1774 GCA_038125045.1 Bacteroidota bacterium | reverse complement strand
AGACTCTTTAGGAGCAGACTCAAACTTCTAAGCTTATTTCTTACTAAAAACCACCTTAACCGTTCGTATATTTCACAGCTCATGCAAGACCTAACGGCACCCTATATCAAAGTTGCTTTTACCGATTTAGATGGTGTGTTAAGAGGGAAATACATGCCCCTTAATAAGCTAGAAACCGCTAGTCATGAAGGAATGGGATTCTGCAATGTAGTTTTTGGCTGGGATATTCAAGATGAAGTCTACCCATTTGAGAGCGTAAGTGGTTGGAACACAGGATTTCCCGATGGTCAATTAACCATTGACCCCAGCACCAAACATGAAATGCCCTGGGAAGATGGCATGCCATTGTATTTAGGAGATTTTCGGGTTGATGAAGACCTTGGAGAAATTTGTCCTAGAAACCTATTGCGCACCATTATAAAGGAAGGTAGTGAGCTAGGATTTCAGGCAAAATTTGGGGCGGAATTTGAATGGTTTTTATTTCAAGAAACACCCGATAGTCTTCACGAAAAAAAATTTACCGACTTACACCCTTTGAGTCCCGGGATGTTTGGCTACTCCATGCTTCGAACGGGTCAGTTTAAAACGTTTAATCATAAACTATTAGCCGATAGCAAAAGTACAGGCTTGGTCTTGGAAGGACTTCACACCGAGACCGGCCCAGGCGTCTATGAAGCAGCTATTCACTATGATCAAGTGCTTAGAGCAGCTGATCATGCCGTACTCTTCAAGCTACTCGTAAAACAAGTGGCCTACGCTATGGACGGTCTAGCAAGTTTCATGGCAAAATGGTCTCTGGACTATCCTGGTTGTAGTGGACATGTACACCATAGTCTTTGGCATGAGGATAATACACCAGTTTTTGGCTACACCTCTGATGGAACGCACTTAAATACCATAACCGAACAATTTATAGCGGGGCAATTGATGTGCCTTCCCTACATCATGCCGTTACTAGCTCCAAACAGCAATAGCTATCGTCGATATGTGGAAGAATCTTGGGCTCCCACAACGGTTAGTTGGGGAAAAGATAATCGTACTACGGCCATTCGAGTGGTCTTAGAGCCTAAAGGTGGTTTACATTTGGAACATCGTGTTCCAGGCTCCGACGCCAATCCCTACTTAAGTATGGCCGCCTGTCTGGCAAGTGGACTCTATGGCATTAAACACCAGCTCACATTATCAGACACCTATTCGGCAGGAAATGCCTATACCAATGAACAGCTTCAAAAGCTTCCTAACACCCTTTCCAAAGCCGTTGATAAAATGAAACAATCTGCCATACCAAATGAATTATTTGGAGATCGTTTCGTTGAACATTTTATTAAGACCAGAGAATGGGAAGTCAAAACATCAGATAAGAAGGATCTTAGCTGGGAAAGAAGCAGGTTTTTAGAAATTATATAATATGGCCTTCTTAGATTTTAATACCATTGTACGAAATGCCTTGGAATCCTATGATCCCAGTCGAGAGCCTATTCACATCGAAGATATTAGTGCTAAGGTATCTACCAATCATGTCTACAGGATAATTCTTTCCGATAAAAGCATCATTGTTGCCAAACTATCCTACTTTGGATCCTACGATCATTTTGTAGAAGATCATACCATCATTAACAGTCTATCCAATAATTTACCGGATCCTTTCGAGCATGTCTTATCTCGTTCGCTCATGAAAGGGAATCAATTATTTGTGTATCGACATCAAGTCGAACCCCTGGATGTATGGGTTGTTTTTTACCGACCCATCAAAATTCGACACCGCCTAGCCAGA
>JAYPDB010000249.1:0-1802 GCA_038125045.1 Bacteroidota bacterium | reverse complement strand
TACGGATACAATGCCTGATTCTTCGTCGAGAGAAGCTATGATTTTTTTTCTAAGCAATTGAATGACCTCTACTTCATCTTCAGATAAATTAAGTATCATACCTGGTACTGTGGTCATCAATTCCTTTTTGGGTAGGATAGCCACTAAAATTTTGCCCGGCAAACCGATTGTGTATTCCCCGAGTAAGCCCAGAACTCTAGGGCTATTAAGTTCGGTGTAATAATCAAAAAGCGTGGCCTCCTGATTTATATCCGAAAAATAAAAAGGCTGGTCCATCAACTTGAGCTGAAAGTTAGTGCTTTGCACAATGTGGGGATACAAATCTACCCTGATAGCATTGCTATTGATGGAATAGGATCCCCCACTTAACCCTAAAAGCCCCCCATACTGACTTAGTAAGCTTCTTGCACTACCCTGACTCTCAGTAGCATACTCCGGCATTAAAGTGGCCGTACTTTTATACTCTTTGGGGCTTAAAAGCGCCGCTAGTACACCCACTACCGCTCCAAGGGCAACCACTTTTAGAATGAACATGCGCTTATTCCAAATCGTCTTCGCAAGTTCTAAGAGATCTATTTCGTCTTCGTCGTAATGATACCCATAGTCTGCGGGCACAATTTTATACTCCTGTGGCAGTTGGGGTAGTTTAGGTTCCGACGATGATTCGTTTGTTTGTTTATCCATACCTAAAATTTACACAAATATACCCTCAAAAACTTTTTGTACCAACTCCTCAGCAGTGCTATTGTCCGTATTCAAAATAAAATCTGGCCGTTCGGGTTCTTCAAATTGAAGATCATATCCATGAATACCTGAAATTTCGCCGTTCTGAACTTTCTTATACAATCCTTTAGGATCTCTATCTAGCCTAGTTTCTACCGAAGATGCTACATAAATCTCAATAAAATCAGCCTCTGGAAATAGCTTCTTAACCAGATCTCGGTCATTGGAATAAGGTGACACAAAGGTGCATAGAACGATATTTCCATGTTCGTAGAATAATTTAGCTACGTGACCTACTCTGCGTATATTTTCGGCTCGATCATCCGGTCTAAAACCTAGATCACCACAAAGCCCATGGCGAACCTGATCTCCATCAAGCAACATCGTCTGTTTACCTTCGCTCCAAAGCTTGTGCTCGAGTGCCTTAGCAATGGTCGACTTTCCTGAGCCTGATGGCCCAGTAAACCATAAGACTTTTGCAGAATGACCATTTCGAGCTTCGCGTGTTTCGAGAGGAATATTCCATGGTTCCCAAACTACATTAGGCGAAGTGGTTTGTTTTGGTTGTTCAACATCCGCTTCTTTCCGGATCATCCCAGCACCCACCGTAACGTTGCTTGCGGTGTCAATCACAATAAAACTACCCGTTATTTTATTGATTTTATAGGGATCAATAAATATTGGTTTACTGGTGGTCAGCTGAACACGACCAATTTCGTTAAGTGCCAAACTTGTAGTCTCTTCTTGGCCAAGAGTGTCTACATCCATACGATAGTGTATCTTTTGTACCTGCATAGATACCACTTGAGAGGTGTGCTGAAGAAGATAGTTCTTACCAGGCTCTAAGGCTTCCTCATTCATCCAGCAGATATAGGCATCAACATGGTGTGTTTGTGTGGGAACGTTGTTACGCCGAACAATCATATCCCCACGGCTTATATCCACTTCGTCTTCCATCGTTAGCGTAACGGAGTCTCCGTACTGAGACTGCTCTAGATTTTGATCCCGGGTCACGATTTGCTTTACCTTCGTCACAGTTTTAGAGGGTAATATGGTCACTTCATCGCCCGGCTTTATAC
>JAYPDB010000248.1:392-1817 GCA_038125045.1 Bacteroidota bacterium | reverse complement strand
AAGATACGCTCTCCATAGAGGTAGTTTGCACGGTTGAGCTCTGGACAAGTCTCATAGGTAAATTTCCATGGCTCGTAGGCTGCGTCGTAGTTTTTAACTTTTGCACTTTCTACGTAAATAGAAAGATTGGTCACACACTCTTGATTCTGAGCTTGGCCAAAGGCCATAGAAAAGACCAACGACAAAGCCATGGCAGCAAAAAATACATTCTTTCTCATAACGGTTTGTGTTAGTGATTTTAAGGTCGTGAAAATACTATTTTTTGAGGTTAATTGATTCTTCTTTGAACAAACCAGCGATCATTTAACGATAGTCCAATATTTATGCCAAAAAAAGATTCTTTTAATAATCCATTATCAGTGGTTCCTCGACTTCCATACTCAAGGGCTACATTGATACTTGAAAAACGGTCGGCATTAGTGCTCCCCATGGGAAGGCTAAAGCCTAATGAACCCACCACCATTTCAATAGCAGTCTGATTTAAGCGGAGTCCTGTATCTTCAATGCGCAATCCCGCGCGGTAGGTAATGCGATTCAATATGCCGTTCAAGGCATTGTAATTCGGGATAAAGTATCCTCCTATCTTCAGACTCGTAGCCATCTCATAACTGCTATTCACAGGTTCAATGAACTCATTCTTGAAAAAACTCATGTCTTGAGTCGCGTATTCAGCTCCGATGAACCAATGAAATGGTTTACCTAGTCCAAAACCAAGCGTGGTTTTCGAAGGCATTTCAATTTGAGAGTTTTCTAGGCTGCCCAGATCTACATTGAACACCTCACGGTCGGCTCCTGAAGAAACCAAAAAGCTCCCGAAGATCTGCTCGTTAGATGCATCTAATTGATACGCAAAATCATAAACGGCAGAGGCGTGAAGATTCAACTTACTCTGTTTGAATTTAAAAGGAATAGTAACCGTTAGGGCTGAAGTATAATCGATTCCTTTGATTCTTGAAAAGCGCTGGTCTGAGGTACCGAATTGTACCTGATCAGAAGCCTGACGCCTTCTCGATTCTTTGATACCCCAATTGTAATGTGCCATGAATCCGGCATTAACCCCTTTAATTAATTGATAGCCCAGCGAGGCAAAAGCACGGTTGATTCCTCCGCTACCCTCAAAAGTAGTGCGAACGGTGTCGGTTAGCATGCTAAGGCGCGTCTGTCCTATTTGATAACTCGTGGCCGAATAAGGCATGATTCCAAATGAAAAAGCACCTTTAGGGCTTAACGGAAGGGCTAAGGCCAAATAATCCAAATTGGTAATATGCCCCCTATCGACTTTGGTGCCATCGATCTGCTCTTCAAGTGAATTAAGGACGGATGCTCTGCGATTGGCTCCAACCGCATAGGTGGTTAGTCTCAGATTCGCCAAAGCCGCCGGATTCTGCAAATTCATGTGAATGCTGTCTCCGAGCATACTAACCC
>JAYPDB010000248.1:0-366 GCA_038125045.1 Bacteroidota bacterium | reverse complement strand
TTCGATCAACGATTTAGGGGCCACATCTCCCAATCCGAAATACGAATAGGGCGAGAAGGTCCCTTGTTGGGCCGACATAATACTCACTAGAAAAAGGGCAAATAGCGAAAAACGCAACCTCATTACCTTATTGTATTGTACTCAAGAAGCTCGTGCAAACCTTCTAAGAGGAAATTAGAATGCGCAAATATGCAGTTTTTTAGGCGTTTGCCAAAAATTTCGGCGTCTCCGCCTGTTAAAATGACTGTTAAATCTTCAAAGTGCTTACGGTACTCTTTGATGAGTTCTTGGAGCTCTCCGACCACCCCATTGTAGGCTCCGATTTGCATGCAACTCGCCGTGGTGTCTCCGAGCACCGTCATGGGT
>JAYPDB010000247.1:0-1826 GCA_038125045.1 Bacteroidota bacterium | reverse complement strand
AACCGTCAAATAATCGAACTGCAACATTCTGAACAGAATAGTTTGCCTGAATACCATTTTCTAAGGCTGCCTTGAATCCTTTTTCTACCGAAGGAATGAATTCTCTTGGGATGTTACCACCAACTACTTCATTGATGAACATGAATCCTTCTGAGCGACTAATACGGTCCTCACGACCTTCGTAGTTATCGAAAAATTCAATAGGCGCAATTTCGAACTGAATATCCGCGAATTTACCACGACCACCTGTTTGCTTCTTGTACACTTCACGGTGGGTAATGTTTTTAGAAATCGTTTCACGGTAAGATACCTGTGGAGCACCAACATTAGCCTCCACTTTAAACTCACGCTTTAAACGATCAACAATGATTTCGAGGTGAAGCTCGCCCATACCAGCAATGGTAGTCTGACCCGTTTCTTCGTCCGTACTCACCTTGAAGGTTGGATCTTCTTCTGCTAGTTTTTGTAGACCTGTAGATAGTTTATCACTATCTGCTTTTGTTTTAGGTTCTACGGCTAATTTAATTACAGGCTCTGGGAAAGTAATTTGCTCGAGGATAACGGGTTGATCCAAGTCACAGAAGGTGTCTCCTGTAAATACTTCTTTGACCCCTACTACCGCTACAATATCACCTGCTTGAGCAAAATCGAGATCTTTTTTCTCGTTAGCATGCATTTCTAGGAGTCTACCCACTCGCTCTTTATTACCAGTAGTAGAATTTAAAATGTACGAACCCTTATCCAAACGTCCAGAGTAGACACGAGCGAAGGTAAGTTTACCTACGTAAGGATCGGTCATAATCTTGAAAGCCAAAGCACTAAAAGGAGCATTAGGGTCGGCTACGCGAGTTGTTGGCTCATCTGTTTTTGGATCGATACCATTCACAGCAGCAACATCTAGTGGACTTGGCATGAAATCAATCACGCGATCCAACATAGCTTGCACACCTTTGTTTTTAAGAGCGGTACCACACATTACGGGGGTAATATCTTTTGCTATGGTAGCTTTTCGGATGGCATTTATGATTTCCTCAGCAGAAATTTCCTCTTCCATCAAATACTTTTCCATAAGCGTCTCGTCATGATCCGCAATAGCTTCTAGCATTTGAACTCGGTAGTCATTTACAGAATCTACCATGTCTTCTGGAATATCAATGACATCGTACTTAGCACCTAGAGAGGCTTCATCCCATACAATACCCTGCATATTAATAAGGTCTACCACACCCTTGAAGTTCTCTTCTCGACCAATAGGGATCTGAATAGGAATAGGATTGGCATTCAATTTATCATTTAACTGACCTACCACATTGTAGAAATCGGCACCTGTTCGGTCCATTTTATTAACAAAGGCCATACATGGAACTTTGTATTTAGTAGCTTGACGCCAGACCGTTTCAGACTGAGGCTGAACAGCTCCTACCGAACAAAGCACGAACACCGCACCATCAAGTACACGAAGAGAACGCTCTACTTCTACAGTAAAATCAACGTGACCAGGAGTATCGATTATATTGATACGATGATCTTTCCAAATACAGTGTGTAGCCGCAGAGGTAATGGTAATACCACGCTCCTGCTCTTGCTCCATCCAGTCCATGGTTGCCGCACCATCGTGCACCTCTCCAATACGGTGACTTCTACCGGTGTAAAAAAGAATACGCTCGGTTACCGTAGTTTTACCTGCATCAATATGAGCCATGATCCCGATGTTACGGGTACGACGCATTTGGTCAAGTACTTTTGGATCCATTGTTGTAGTGTCAGACATGATGTGATGAATAATGTTTTAGTCGAAATTAGAATCTGAAATGAGCAAAAGCTTT
>JAYPDB010000246.1:0-1853 GCA_038125045.1 Bacteroidota bacterium | reverse complement strand
TTCCAGCTTTTTTGGGCAGCGATATAGCGGTCCATACCACCTTCCACATAGTTATAGCCTTTCTGGGTGATGCTCAAATGGGTGGTCCCGTCATAGTTATCGATTAGCTCATAACAGACCACGACATAGTTCTCAAGGTCATCTTTTAGCCCCATTTGGGTAGGAAAAGAGGTGTATTCAAGTAGTGTATTGGGAATGGCTCGGATGACCTCACCTTTTTCAACCACTCGGTCCTGTTCGCCTTGCTGCTGCGTAAATTGCACCTTGGCACCCACGGTCCACTCGCAATGGCACTGCAGATCTTCAAAAATCTGGTTGATGTGCTCGGGGTTGGTGATTGCTTGCCAAACCGACTCGGGTTCTGCTGGGATATTCGTATTGATCAGAATACTGTTTTCCATCTGCGCACAACAAGTTATATCAAATGACGGGTTAACTACTTCGTAATTTTACTGTGCAAACTTACTTTTATAGTAGGAGAAATAAAAGTATTCTATAGGGAATATTTTATTCGGGTAGCCAGCTGTTTTATAGAGGCTTGCGCCCGGTGACAAATCGGAACACCATGAGTTTTTTTTTCGGGTTGAATATGAACTGGAGACGTTATTTCGGACCTAGCACCATGGTCACGGCCGCCTTTATTGGCCCGGGTACCGTAACGATGTGTACGCTTGTAGGGGTGCGCACAGGATCGGTCTTGTTGTGGGCATTGGTGTTTTCGGTTTTGGCTACAATCGTGCTGCAGGAGATGTCGGCCCGTCTAGGTGTGGTCACTCGCATGGGCATGGGGGAAGCCCTTCGTGAACGACTGCCTTCGGGGATGGTTCGATGGGCGGCCTTAGTGTTGGTCTTTTCGGCCATTGTGGTGGGGAACGCCGCATACGAAGGCGGGAATTTGTCGGGAGCGGTGTTGGGATTGCAGGCTTGGTTGGGCGATGGTTCGGGGGTGGTTGCTGGTTCTGCGACGGGTGCTGGTTCGGCGACGGGTGCTGGCTCTGCGTTTCCTTTGAGTTCGTTATTACCTCTTTTTATGGGTGGGATTGCTTTTGGAGTGTTATTTAGCGGCCGAGTTAAGGTGATTGAACGGGTGTTGGTAGGCCTTGTGGGGTTGATGAGCATCGTGTTTGTATCGACCATGCTGCTAAGTAGCCCGGATTGGGCAGCGGTAATTCGTGGGTTATTTGTGCCGGGAATCCCAGCTGGAGAAGTGTTACTGGTTGTTGGGCTCATAGGCACAACCGTAGTTCCTTATAACTTGTTTTTGCATGCCTCAGTGGTGCAAGAGCGCTATGCGGGAGCCGAGGATTTGGCCGACATGCGAAGAGAAAACGCGACGGCTATTATCTTGGGTGGATTGATATCCATGAGCATTGTGATCACCAGTGCGACCAATGTTCAGGGGAGTGGTATTCAATCCGCAGCCGATATGGCTCAGGCCTTGGAACCCTTGTTGGGGGCTTGGGCCAAATATGTACTCGGCCTTGGATTATTCGCGGCAGGAATTTCTTCAGCCATTACCGCACCCTTAGCCACAGCCTATGCAGTAAAAGGTATTCTCGGGTGGAGTGATGGACTGCAAGATCGCCGTTTTCGGGCCGTTTGGATGGCCATTCTTGGGGTTGGAGTGGTGTCGGCAAGTGCGGGTTTCAGCCCCATTGGTGTGATTCAATTTGCGCAAGTCGCCAATGGTTTGTTACTTCCAACCATGGCGGGGGTTCTTTGGTGGCTTACCAGTTCCAAAGAGGTCATGGGTGAACATGTGAATCATAGGAGAGTTCGAGTATTAGGTGCCTTAGTGATCTTGGTTACCTTGATGCTGGCAGCTCGAAGCCTATGGAGTGTATTTGGAGGGT
>JAYPDB010000245.1:993-1856 GCA_038125045.1 Bacteroidota bacterium | reverse complement strand
TTCTGTTCAAGGAACCGCAGCTGATCTTGCACGAGACATTAAAGAGGATATCAATGATATCGAGTATGAATGTGCCGGAATTAACCATATGGCATTTTATACTAAGTTCGCAAAAAAAAATCCCGATGGCAGCTTAGAGGATCTTTATCCTAAAATTCACGCTGTTGGTCAACAAGGCACTTTTGGCCCTAACTGGGACGGGTGCACTAACCATGTACGCTATGAAGTTCTTAAAAGACTTGGCTACTTTGTGACTGAGTCTTCTGAGCACTTTGCAGAGTATACCCCTTGGTTTATTAAAAACAATCAACAGGAATTAATACAACAATTTAACATACCTATTAATGAATATATCAGACGTTGTGAAAAACAAATTCAGGAATGGGATGAGCAAGAAAAACAATTATTAAATGATCAGGAATTAAAATGTGAAAAGTCAGTTGAGTACGCTGCCAGAATAATTTACAGCATGGTCACCGGGCATAAGGATATCATTTATGGAAATGTCCTTAATCAACAGCTTATTCCTAACCTACCCTTAAATAGCTGTGTGGAAGTCCCATGTATGGTTCAACAAAATGAACTAGTCCCTCAACCGGTAGCGCCGCTACCCCTTCATTTGACCAATTTGATCCAAACCAATATCAGTGTTCAACAACTCACTATTGAAGCTTTAAAAACCAAAAAAAAAGAAACCATTTATCACGCTGCGATGTTAGACCCTCATACTGCAGGAGAACTAAACCTAGATCAAATATGGAAAATGGTGGATGAACTCATTGAAGCGCATGGATCGATGCTTCCAACTTTCAAATAATGCGCAACTGTTAGATGAACAGTATTGAACTATTTAGACAAACTTT
>JAYPDB010000245.1:0-983 GCA_038125045.1 Bacteroidota bacterium | reverse complement strand
GGCCCATGGCCGTGTAAACCTTATCGGAGAACATACCGACTATAATAATGGCTTCGTATTGCCGACTTTAATACCACAATCTATAAATGTGAGTCTCAGTCTTCGAGAAGATAATAAAATCGTAGGAAATTCAACTGAATTTGGAAAATTAGAATGTCATTTAGGTTCTCCCACCGACGGTACATGGTTAGACTTTATTAGAGGCGCATCCTATTACATTAAACAAGAAGGGGGGGCGGTCTCGGGAGTAAGCTTAACTGTCAGTTCCACTTTGCCTACTGGCTCAGGTCTTTCTTCGTCTGCAGCTTTGGAAGTGGCGGTTCTGCGAGCATTACTAAGTGTAACCAATATCTCCTTACAAAATTCACAAATTGCATTAATAGGGCAACAAATTGAACATCAATTTGTAGGCACCCAGTGTGGAATTATGGATCAGATGGTATCTGCCAACGCTCAATTAGGAGAAGTGCTCTTTCTTGACTGCGAGAATCTTGAAACTAAAATAATACAAAATTTTCCTAATCATCATTTTTTAATTATTCATTCCGGTAGCACTAGAAAGCTTTCTCAAGGAAAATACAATGAACGAAAATCAGAAACAGAAAAGGCATCAGAACTTTTAGGGGTATCATCGCTACGCCAGGCGTCCCTTGATCAATTACAAAATATAGAAAATAGCCTTATTCAAAGACGAGCAATGCATATTGTCTCGGAAAATTTTAGAGTAAAACAAGCTGTTCAATATTTAGAAAGTAATGATGCTACTGCCTTTGGAAGCCTAATGAACGAAAGTCATGAATCTATGAAAAATGATTATGAAATTTCAAGTGAAGAGCTTAATCAAGTAGTACAGGCAGCTATCAAAGCGGGCGCATTGGGAGCAAGGTTAACTGGTGCGGGATTTGGTGGGTGTGTAGTCGTACTTTGTTCTCAAGATGAAAGTCAAAGAATATCTCAATCTATATTAAATGATTGCCCTAATG
>JAYPDB010000244.1:0-1856 GCA_038125045.1 Bacteroidota bacterium | reverse complement strand
CATCTAGAGTAACTCCATAGGATTGCGAAATCCGTTTACCTACGACGACCTCTAATGTCTGCGCGGGGAGGTGTACAACGAGTGTAACTACTACTAGAAAGCCGGTTAAAACGGTTCTAGATACTTTGTTAATGGTTCGATTTTTTGATGAATGGGCCAAGATTTTCATTCGCTTCCTAGGTCTTATTGACTTAAATTATGACTCAAAATAAGGCTATTATTATTCACAACCCGAATTTGTTTAGTCGATTAATATATAAAGTGAATCTAAATACATGAACTATCATCTGATTACTGGTGGATGCGGATTTGTAGGTCGCAATTTTGTTAAGAGAATACATAGGACCACCAACGATACCCTGTTGGTCATTGATGACTTAACCGTGGGTACTCACCCGAGTCAATGGCTTCCAGAAGGAACACCTGTACACAAAGAAGGTACGGTTGAATACTTTGGCGCCGATAAGAGGATCATTTTTATAAAAGAAGATATTCGGTCCATTTTAAACGGACTTATAGAACGCGAAGATTATCTATCGGAATTCTTAAACATCGACATTGAACATTTCACCGATGTCTTTCATTTTGCCGCTATTGTTGGTGGAAGAGCCACTATCGATGGTGATCCTATGAAAGTGGCACTTGATTTAGCTATAGACGCTCTTTTCTTTCGATGGATCTGCCTTCACAAACCCAATCGCGTCCTATACCCTAGTTCAAGTGCGGCGTACCCAGTAGATCTTCAAACCGAATCAGACGCCATTGCCTTACAAGAGTCGGATATCGATTTCAAAAAAATGGGTCAACCGGATATGACTTATGGTTGGACTAAGTTAACTGGCGAATACTTGGCTTCTATTGCCGCCTCCCATTACGGTGTTTCTGTGACCTGTATTCGACCTTTTTCTGGTTACGGCGAAGATCAAGATTTAAGCTACCCCGTCCCTGCTATAGCCAGAAGAGCTGCACTTTTGGAAAATCCATTTGAAGTTTGGGGGTCGGGTAAGCAAGGGCGAGATTTTGTACATATTGAAGATGTAATGGATTGTACACTTTTAGCCATGGAACACATTAAGGATGGGCGAGCCATTAATATTGGATCCGGCAAACTCACCTCCTTTTTAGATTTGATTGAAGTGTTTACCTCCTTTGCAGGATATACTCCTGAAATTAAGCCTTTGCTAGACAAACCCGTTGGTGTGCACTCGCGCTATGCAAATATGGACTATGTATCCGATATCTTAGATTGGAAACCTAAATTGAGTCTAGAGCAGGGAATGCGTCGGGTTTATGATGTAGCCGTTTCCAAATATATGAAATCATAATCCTGTTATGGGTAGTATTGTTTGTTTTGGACCGGGGCCACGATTTAAAGGAGGAATTGCCAACTATAATACTTCCTTAGCCAAAACACTGGATAGAGAAACCAATTTGGATGTGCACATTGTATCCTGGACTCAACAATATCCCTCGGTTATACCACGCAAATTTGAAGACACGGCTTCCAAAACAGACTTCATGGAAGGAACGGATATTCAAATACACTATTTAACCAACTACAATAACCCTATCAGTTGGATTAAAACCGCCAAATTTATTGCGGGTTTGAAGCCTGATAAAGTCATTTTTCAGTGGGCAATTGCCATTCAGGGAATCCCTATGGGTTTCATCGCACGACAGTTAAAAGCATTATGTAAGGCTGAAATCATATTTGATTTACACTTTGTTGTTCAAAAAGAAAACAGTGGTTTGGATAAGCGTTTAACCCAATTTGGTATAAAAGCTGCAGATACGTACCTCACACATGCCTACAAAACCGTTAGAGAGTTAGAAGAACTCTATCCTGACCAAAAATT
>JAYPDB010000243.1:0-1893 GCA_038125045.1 Bacteroidota bacterium | reverse complement strand
TTCACCCCCTTTGCCCCTGATTATCAGCGATTGATTCAACAGTATTTTGAACTACTTCGCCAGCAGCAGGTGGATGGTTAGTCGCAAAACATTCGAAAAGCCACAAGCCATTTGAAAAGCCTCGTCCCAGAACTAGCCATAACCGCATATTTTCGTATCTTCCCGCTAGAAATATAATAGAATTAAAAAAAACTTTATGAAAGGTATCATATTAGCAGGTGGCTCAGGAACAAGACTCTATCCTAACACTTATGTAGTAAGTAAGCAATTATTACCAGTCTTCGATAAGCCAATGATCTATTATCCTCTAACAACACTGATGTTAGCAGGTATTACAGATATTCTAATTATTTCTACACCTGAAGACTTACCGAAATTTAAGGATTTGTTGGGTAATGGTTGTCAATGGGGGATTAACTTACAATATGCCGAACAACCAAAGCCTGAGGGATTAGCGCAAGCATTTATCATTGGCGAGTCATTTATTGGCAAAGACAAAGTAGCATTAATACTTGGTGATAATATTTTTTATGGACAAGGTTTTTCTCAAAAATTACAATCTGTAAAACAATTAAAATCAGGTGCTACAATATTTGGTTACCATGTGCATGATCCTGAACGGTATGGTGTAGTAGACTTTGATGAAAATGGAAAAGTATTAAGTATTGAGGAGAAACCAACTAAACCAAAGTCGAATTATGCTGTTGTTGGTCTCTACTTTTACGATAACTCTGTAGTCAATTATGCTAAAAATTTACAACCATCTATACGTGGAGAATTAGAAATAACCGATCTAAATAGAATCTATTTAAATCAAAATAAACTTTCTGTTGAACTATTAGGTCGAGGACATGCTTGGCTGGATACAGGTACCCATGGATCTATGTTAGATGCATCTAATTTTGTTTATACTGTTGAACAACGACAAGGATTAAAAATAGCAAGTCCTGAAGAGGTTGCTTGGCGGATGAAATATATAAATTCAAAAGAACTACTTGAATTAGCCCAGCCCTTAATAAAAAGTGGGTATGGTCAATACCTAATTAATCTATTAAAAACGAATTAATGATTGAATTAGTTGATGAACCATTACCCGATTTATTAGTTATTAAACCGAAAGTTTACAAAGATGAAAGAGGGTTTTTCCAAGAGACTTGGCAAAAAATGAAAAACCAACAGATTGGTTTGAAACAAGAATTTGTTCAAGAAAATTGGTCTAGATCTACTTTTGGAATATTAAGAGGTTTACATTTTCAAATACAACACCCTCAAGGTAAATTAGTCAGTGTTCATAATGGCAAGGTATTTGATGTTGCTGTTGACTTAAGAAAGGAATCTAAAACTTACGGTAAGTGGTATGGCTTAGAACTTTCAGATGAAAATCATCTTCAAATGTATGTGCCTCCCGGATTTGCTCATGGTTTTTGTGTTTTATCAGATGTGGCTGATTTTGTTTATAAATGCACGGACTACTATTACCCTGAGGATGAGGGTGGTATTATTTGGAATGATACTTCGCTCAATATCAAGTGGCCTATAAAAGATCCAATAATTTCCGAAAAAGATAACGGGTTAAGTACATTCAATAATCTATAAGCCATTTCTACGAACTAGCCATAACCGCATATTTTCGTATCTTCCCAAAAACTAAGCTTATGTCATTTACTTCTTTTTCGGTTGTCGGTTTTGGGCGTATAGGTCAGCGCCATGCCAAAATTATTCACGAGCATGCGCAGTGTACGCTTCGCTCGGTGTGTGATGTTCAGCCGAAGCATTTTGAGCGCTGCGAAGAACTCGGTTTTCCCGACGTGAACACCTTCCACGATCTAGATGCGTTTCTCGCGGCTGAACAAATGAGTGACCAACGCTCCGATGTGGTGACCATTGCAACTC
>JAYPDB010000242.1:0-1908 GCA_038125045.1 Bacteroidota bacterium | reverse complement strand
AAGAGGCGATGAACCAAATTAATGCCGCTGAACGCAAAAAAGTAGCTGCTCAGTTCGAAGGAGATGCTCAGCGTATACGAATTGTAGAACGAGCCAAAGCAGAGGCGGAAAGTAAACGCCTTCAAGGTCAAGGGATTGCTGATCAGCGCCGAGAAATTGCACGGGGATTGGAAGATTCGGTGAAGGTACTCAATAACGTGGACATTAATTCACAAGAAGCATCGGCATTGATTGTGGTTACCCAACATTATGATACCTTGCAGTCGATTGGCTCTGATGCCAACAGTAATTTAATTCTTCTACCGAATTCTCCACAGGCTGGTTCGGATATGCTTAACAATATGGTAGCCTCATTTACCGCGAGTAATGTGATTGGTGAAGAGATGAAAAAAGCTCGCAAAAAGGATGCCTCATCTGCTGACGAGACCAACAACTAATGCCGGTATTTTTGGTCAAAAGCGTTAGAATAGGCGTTTCCATCATCGCCTGCTGGGTGATTGGCGCCGGCTCAGGATTCTTGACCGTCGATGCCATTAGCACGTGGTACGTAGATATCAATAAGCCTAGTTTCAACCCGCCGAATTGGGTATTTGGTCCCGTTTGGACGAGCCTCTATACGATCATGGGCTTTTCGGCAGGTGTAATCTGGAACATGGGATGGTCTAATCCCGACGTTAAAAAAGCGCTGGGTGTTTTTAGTATTCATATGCTTTTGAATGGACTCTGGTCCATTCTCTTTTTCGGGTTGAAGAATCCCGAGATTGCCTTTGTAGAAATACTCATCCTCCTGGGAAGTATAGTGTATTACACCCGACTATTCTACACCATAAAGCCCATTACAGCCTGGTTACAGGTCCCCTATCTGGCTTGGGTAAGTTTTGCTAGCGTGTTGAACGGTAGTATTGCCTGGTTGAATTAAGGGGTGAATCCTACTTTTGAAGCTTGGATTCGATTAATTAATTCTGGCAGCTGTTATCTGGGAATACCTGATTCGTATCGAGTAAATAAGACCAAGTATCGGCCACTTGTAACAGCTCCTCTGCCGAATAACTTCTTGATTGGTGTTCTGGTGAATCTACTATGGGCAATGCGCCAAAAGATACAATTTCTAATAAAGTAGATGGATTCGATCGACTGACCATAAAGGACCCTTTTGAGTTATTATAACGGATACCCGATGGTCGAATAGCCATCGAAGTGCCTTCAAAACTTGGAGCGTGTAAGAGGTCTTTACCAAAAATAACCCAGTCAGTTTCTTGGGCAACCATGGATAATATCGTCGTTGGAATGTCGAGTAAACTAGCATGAGATTGTACCACTTCAGGACGACCAATGAACGGTTCTGAACCTGATATAAGACCACCCACCCAAACCGTTTCATCGGTAGGAAGACCCGTAACATGGGTCTTACTCAGATAATTGCTATGATCACCTGTAATTATGACTAGGGTATTGTCTAGAAGGTTTTCGTTTGCTAGAAAATCATAAAAGTCAGAAATTTTTTGATCCACTACACGCATACTTGCCATGTAGTTTTCTTCTGGTGTTCCAAGGGTATAAAATTGCTGATTCTCATCATCTGCAATTTCATATGGATAATGCGGGTTTCTTGTTTTCACATGTACAAAAACAGGAGTTGAGTCCTTTTTAGATTCTAGTAATAGGTCTCCCACATCTTCTAACATAACCTGTGCAGAAGGAAACGATTGCTCATAGGTAATGAGCGAGTCAAATGTTTGCAGCACCCAATAAGACTCTTCTTCCAGGTCAAGGTCGGTTTCAACCCGAAAAGTCTGATACGAATTTTGCTTGAGGGCACAAGCCAAACTAGGTAAGGCAACATCTTGGTGAGTGATGACCAAGCGTTCTTTAGAATGGGGAGGAATCCCCATTGCTAGTGAGGAAAAC
>JAYPDB010000241.1:0-1915 GCA_038125045.1 Bacteroidota bacterium | reverse complement strand
TATAGCTTTGAATTGGGATAACCAATCTTAATGGTTTTAGAATAGAAAGGATCACAGTAATGATCCAAGAGATAGGCGAGCGTGGCACGATTTAAAGCCGTATTCAATCCAATTTCAACCGATTTAAGTCGTTCTTCAGCCGATGATTGCTTTGCCCTAACAAGTGAGTCTGAATACCCTTCAGCACCCGCTAGACCTGCAAATACCTCCAAAGCTTGCCCGACGGTAAAACGGGTTCTATTACCAATGTTCCATTGGGTATTCTCGCTCAAGTATTCCAATTCTTTTGCACGATTCAAAATAACCTCAAGCTCTTCAGAACTAAGGTTTTTTTCGGGGTGAAAGCGAGTTTCATTGGCCCATGCTACAGGTATGCCTTCTCCGCGCATGATGCCACTAAGTCCAACTTTTTGAATTGAAGAGAACGCCCAATGATCATGAAGGGCATCCATGTACGGCATCAGGATAGCGCCATAATCGAGAAGTTCTTTTTGGATACTTCGAACATCTAATAGGGCAGGGGCCACTCCAATGTCTGCGCTTAAAACAGCCGCAAGTCCCGCTGCTTGACCCAGCTGAAGAACTACGGGTTGAAGGCGTGTCGTGCCATTTGCAACATTACTCACCGATATGCTTTTTTCAGCAACAATTAATCCGTTTACACTTTTTGGAATCATCACCCCGTAAGGCACAGAATAGGAAGGGATGCTCGGGAAATCAATTTGCTTGGCTACTGGATTCTTTTTTCTGTGGTGATCCAATGGGTAATCACCTACAGCAATGGCGCTTTGGTATAGGGGGCGTTCAGTCAACGCATAAGGGTCTGCTAGGTCGTATTCATAGAGACGATCGATTCCTTCAACTCTTCGGCTTTCACGTATGTATGGGATTAATGCTAAACCATCCTCTGTAGGAAATTCGTCTCTAGCTATACCAATATGTGTGTAATTTCCTTCGGTTTGAAGGTGATATATCCATGACAAGGTGGTGTTTTTGGCATCTTGAAGTACGGCAGACCGCTCAGATTCTAGTTTTTCCAGTAGATCAGCGTAGTGGTCGTTACCAAAATTTGGCCAATTGATCATGAATTTATCGTTGGGTAATCGGCCGTAATCAAGCATTTTATTGCAGCTTACTGGCGTTTGAGAAAGAACGGAACAGAGTTCAAGACACATACAATCAAACTCCTCGGGAGTATAAGAACTTGGTCGTTCTACCAAGGGAGCTTGTTCAGGACTATAGTCTTCCAAAATGGCCACGTAGGTTAAATCTTGTACATAGGGATGAGCCGCTTCAGGGGCCGACTGTTCGCCCGTTTCCGCCTTGGTTTCCATATAATGGGAATAGGGAGTGTTGGTAATAGCTAAAACATCTCCATACTCGGTCGCCTCAATAAAAACGTTTGCACTTATTTCGATATTTGTGCCATTTGCGGATTCCACTAGGATGCTTTTGAGTTCTTTTTTTCCATTTTCTAAGGGAACTAGCGTAGCACTTTTCAAACGAAAGCCAACCATCCGCTGCACATTTGGTAGTTCTTCTATCATATGTTCGAAAATTTGAGCGCCTACATGAGGTTCAAACTGGGTGTTGCTTACCCAGCCAGTAAAAAGGGCATCTGGGCCTCCATATCTCGCATACAAGGAGTCTCTGAATTCACCCCATAAGCCGGCAGGTAATTTGTGATTTCCATCGGTAGCACTTACACCAGCTGCCGTGAGCATACCACCAAGCCATTCGGTTTCTTGAAGAAGTAACACATCGGCGCCCATACGTCCCGCTTGGATCGCAGCGGCTGTGCCACTCGTACCTCCACCAATAATGACTATGTCATGGATTTGTGTTTGGGTTGAGTTACAATGTAGGCATAGTAATGCCCCAAGGCTTAGCAGTAAACGAAGCTTCATGATACTCC
>JAYPDB010000240.1:994-1919 GCA_038125045.1 Bacteroidota bacterium | reverse complement strand
TTAAATCTATCATCAGAGTTTTCTAATAAGCTGAGATTGGTGAATGACAAAACGGGATATAACTCGCAATCTAGAAAAATTTTACTCACAGGTAACACCCCCTAATTGGTAGATTGTACGCCATTCTAAACAGATTGTGGATAACTTCACTAGGGTTTGTGCATAAGTATTTTTGGTTCCGTTCAGAGGTACTTTTATATTGATAGGACTCAAAAAAATTAAATTGTTTACAGCCTAAATGGGTAAAGTCATATCAATTGCCAACCAGAAAGGTGGAGTGGGAAAAACCACCTCATCAATAAACCTAGCAGCGAGTTTAGCTGCTATAGAGCATCCTACTCTAATCATCGATATCGATCCTCAAAGTAATACTACGAGTGGTTTAGGAATAGAGCCTTCTACAGTCACAAATTCCATATATGAAGTGATGATTGGTAGCGTAGATATAGCTGATACCATACGTCAAACGGAACTCGACTTTTTAGATATAGTACCTGCACATATTAATTTAGTGGGTGCTGAAATTGAAATGATTGATCGAGAACAGCGCGAGAGAATTTTAACGAGAGCAATTGAAGAACTAAGGGATAAATATGATTTCATTATTATTGATTGCCCACCTTCTTTAGGACTTCTCACGATTAACGCCTTGACCGCCTCCGATTCAATTGTGATACCGGTCCAATGTGAATACTTTGCATTAGAGGGCCTGGGTCAATTATTGAACACCATTAAGATTGTTCGTCAACATTTAAATCCTAGCTTAGATATTGAAGGGGTCGTGTTAACCATGTATGACACAAGAACGCGACTTTCAAATCAAGTAGCAGAAGAGGTGAAAAGATATTTTGATGATCGTGTGTTTAAAACGGTTATCGCACGAAACGTTCGTTTAGCTGAAGCACCCTCTTTTGGGAAGCCCGCT
>JAYPDB010000240.1:0-984 GCA_038125045.1 Bacteroidota bacterium | reverse complement strand
CTCCACCTCAGTAGGCGCAAAAAACTATCTTTCCTTGGCTAGTGAGATTATAAAAAGGAATAGGAAGCTGTTCAAAAATAGCCCTGTTTTAACCAGATAATTATACATGGCGAATAAAAAAGTATTAGGTAGAGGTTTAGGGGCATTTTTTCCTGATTTGGAGGACAATGGAACGAAGAGTACGTCCATCATTCCTGATGTTGCAGGTACACAAGTTGAACAAACAGTTAAAAGTGTAGGTCAATCAGTAAGTGCACTGCCATCTGAACGCGAGTTGACCCATGGTCAAGAACATACGGTCTTGATGCTTAATCCAGAGAATATAAGAGCGAATCCTCATCAGCCACGAAAAGAATTTGATTCCGAACGTCTAGAAGAATTAGCTGAATCCATTCAAAATCATGGATTGATACAACCCATCACAGTACGATATCTCGGTGAACACAAGTATGAGCTAATTAGTGGTGAACGAAGGCTAAGGGCATCTAAGTTGGCAGGAGTTAGTAACATACCGGCTTATATTCGTTATGCGGATGATGAGCAAAGTATGGCGTTCGCTCTCATTGAAAATATTCAAAGAGAAGATCTTAACCCATTAGAAGTAGCCTTAGCCTACCAACGTTTATTGGAGGAATTTAACTACACCCAATCGGAGGTAGCTAATAAAGTAGGTAAGAATCGGACAACGGTAACCAATATGTTACGATTATTACACTTACCTGAGCTTATTCAAAAAGCATTAGCGAACCAAAGTATCAGCGGAGGTCATGCACGAGCGCTACTAGGTATTGACTCAGAGCCAGAGCAAATTTCGATTCTCAAAAAAATCATACAAGAAGAATGGTCGGTTCGAAAATTAGAATCGTACATTAGAGATATCAACGCTAAGTCCAAGTCTTCAGGTGCAAAAAAGAAGGATGTTTCTCAATCAACTCAAGCACATCTAAAAGATATCGAAAATAAATTACGCACTCACTTAGGAAC
>JAYPDB010000239.1:0-1930 GCA_038125045.1 Bacteroidota bacterium | reverse complement strand
CGAAAGATCCGGTTTATGAGGCTGAATTAATGGATCGAGTAGAGCGTATGATTCAATTGCAATATCATCCTGATCAAGGCCATTCAATTGTAATTAACCGCTATGGATATTCACAGGTATACGTCAGCAATGGAATGCGAAAAGTTATTCAGATAACCGGTGATGACCGCTACAAACAGTCGATCATTGATCATGCGATTCGCGTAAGAGACGTCCCCCCTTACAATCATGATATGGAATCTTATTTGTCCTCAATAAGTAGTTTAGTGATTGGTTATGAATATTCAGGAGAACAAAGCTTATTAGAAGAAGCCGTAAAAAGAGCTGAGGCTTTAAAAACCGACGCTTTGGAAAAAGATTTGTGGGCATTTGATAACCAAAGGGTCTTATCTGAAGCACTAGAGCAAGCTAGCCATTTGCCAAAAAGAGAAGGAGGATTTCGACCAGCCATCTGGCAAATGAGTAACGGATTACGGATTTTTGGTTGGACAAGTATTTATAACATTCCCTATTTAGAATATTGGTTAGATGATTAATACCCTACCTATTGGACGTATAGGTATGATTATGGGGCCATTGGTCCTATTGATCATGCTCTTAGTACCTGTGCCAGAAGGCCTGAATGAACCGGCGTGGCATACGGCAGCGGTCACCCTTTTAATGGCGATTTGGTGGATTACCGAAGCTGTGCCTATTTCTGTTACAGCATTGCTACCCATCGTTCTGTTTCCACTTTTAGGAGTTCAGGGTATCGCCGCTTCGACCACACCCTATGCCAATCCACTTATATTTCTTTTTTTGGGAGGCTTTATACTGGCCATTGCTATGGAAAAATGGGAATTACATAAGCGTATCGCACTGGTCATTGTATCCAAGGTGGGAGTGGCGCCCAAAGCCATCATATTCGGCTTTATTATTGCAGCCGCATTTTTAAGTATGTGGGTAAGTAATACTGCTACGGCTATTATGATGTTGCCGATTGCGGTTTCAATTTTGGCCTTAATGGATAGGGGTATGAAAGAACATGGGGATGATCTTACTAGCAGTGGTCAAAAAACCAATTTTGAAATCGCCTTAATCCTGAGTATTGCTTATGCGTGTAACATTGGTGGTATGGGGACTCTTATTGGAACACCACCAAATGCGTTGCTTGCGGCATTTATGCTCGAAAATTATGGAGTTGAAATTGGGTTTTTTCAATGGATGAAAGTGGGGGTGCCCTTATTGTTGGTGTCTTTACCTCTGTTGTATTTCATGTTGACCCGCGTTATTTATCCTATTAAGATCCAAGAAATACCCGGTGGAAAATCCCTAATAGCGAATGAATTAAAACAGCTTGGCCCCATGACACCGCAGGAAATTAAAGTGGGGATACTGTTTGTTTCGGCAGCCTTGTTATGGATTTTCAGACCCGTTCTAACAGGAATCCTTCCTGGTTTATCCGATGCTGGAATTGCAGTGGGTATTTCTATCGCATTATTTTTAGTACCCGCCGGTCGTCGAGATGAAATTGATCAAACTCTTTCCGAGGAGTTACAAGGAGGTAGCTTCGAAGGTTTATTAGAGTGGAAAGACGCCAATCGTTTACCATGGGGTATACTGTTGTTGTTCGGAGGTGGACTGAGTATGGCTTCCGCCATAAGTTTTACGGGTTTAGCAAGTTGGATAGGGAACGGCATTGGTGGCTTACAAAATTGGCCTATACTTTTGCTTCTGGTTATCGTTGTTGCTCTGATGGTATTTTTAACTGAAATGACAAGTAACACGGCATCAACCGCTACTTTTTTACCTATTTTGGCCTCTATAGCCATTGGTCTAGGGGAGAATCCATTGCTGTTTGCCGTACCCACGGTATTAGCAGCTTCTTGCGCTTTTATGTTGCCTGTAGCCACTCCCCCAAATGCGATCGTTTATGGTAGTGGACGTATAA
>JAYPDB010000238.1:0-1939 GCA_038125045.1 Bacteroidota bacterium | reverse complement strand
TTGGGTTATCCCGAAATTAATTCGCCAGGATTTCAGCGATATACCGAAAAGCCTAGAAATTACAGTGCCTACATTCAGGATAAGATTGAGTATGACAATTTGATTATTAATGTGGGCGTTCGATTCGATTATTTCGATCCAAATACTGATGTCCCAGCCGATCCCGAAGATCCGGATATTAATTTGCCAACCAAGTCCGAAAATCTCTATGTAGACGCCAATGGGAATGGCCAGCAGGATGAAGGTGAGCGTAGTTTAACCGTCGAAGATCGCCAGGCTTATTGGTGGAAAGCAGCGGCTCCTAAGTATCAAATAAGCCCTAGAATTGGGGTCGCCTATCCGATAAATGATGGGGGAGTCATCTACTTCTCTTATGGCTACTTCTTTCAGATGCCTTCCTATGATCGTTTGTATACCAACAGCCAGATATTATTGTCTCAAACCGGTGGGGATCAAGGATTGTTTGGGAACCCCGATTTAGAAGCCGAAAAATCGATTCAGTATGAATTGGGATTGAAGCAGGAGATTTTTGAAGGAACCGCAATTGAGTTAACCGGATATTATAAGGATACACGAGACTATGTGTCTTCCCGTCCACAGATAACCGGAGCTCCCTCGATTACCTATGGAATCTATTACAACAGAGATTTTTCAAAATCATTAGGGACCACCTTTGCTTTTAACCAGTACGTAAATCAGCGGTTCAATTTTGGGCTGGATTATACCTTTAGCGTGGTTGAAGGGAGTAATAGTGACCCGGCTTCGGAGTATTTTGCCATTTTGGCGCAAGGAAGTCAGATTGATTCTACCAACCAATCCAACACTTTAACGAAAATCGTACAGCCACTTAACTGGGATCGTACGCACATCATTAACGGCTCTATGTTTTTTACAGGTGATACCTGGGGGACCAATTTATTGGCGCGTTTTGCATCAGGAACCCCATATACCCCGGATCGCAACATCCCGGGTGTGCTAGTGGGAGAGGTAGCTTCAACCCGAGATTTACGAAATACAGCGCGACTTCCAAATAGATTCACACTGGATATCAATGCCTATAAAAATATTACGCTGGCTGGAGATGCGCAATTACAGGTCTTTTTAAACATTTACAATCTCTTGGACGCTAAGATTGTGAATGGAGTGTATGGAGATTCTGGTCTGCCCACCAGACCACTTCCTGCGCGAGTAATCCCAGGAGCACATCCAGATTACTATAACAATCCAACATTTTATGCCGAGCCCCGACGTGTTCAACTCGGAATACAATTTTCATTTTAAGCATGCGCATGTACACTATGTCTTCTAAAAACTATTTATTTATCCTAGCGTTTTTACTTATAGGGGGTATGAGCATTCCTTCACAGGCACAGGATGCTGACTACGAACCCAGTGAAGAACGTTCGGATTTCAACAATCGGAAAATCTCCATCATGGATGGTAACCGTTTGCGAGCCACCTATCATAACAATGGGCATGCAGGTCGTCGTAATTCTGGTGCTTTAAATGAGTTGCTATTTGAATTTCCAAGAAATACCAACCGGGAATACATGTACTTTATGAGTGTGATGTTTGGTACCGAAGTGCCCAATAATGGAACTCCTGAAGATGATGTGTTTCCATTGGTAAATACCGCGTCTTACAAGACCTCTCGAGATGGCCGTACAAACTGGTCGTTAAACCCTATCGATGGGTATTCGAGAGACGATTCGGATGAAATGGCACGAAGTGATCGAGGCCCTGAATCTCCTCTTGGAAACACCTGGCCTAATAGTTGGCCTGATAAGTTTAATGATGGGGGTGATGGTTGGGCGAACTCTTGGAATGGTTATTTTGGACGGGATCAATTCAATGCCGATGTTGAGTTTTATTATAAAGCAGGAGATGATACGTACACGCGGTATACCAGCTCTCGTTTTCAACCCGATGAAACCGATCC
>JAYPDB010000237.1:0-1940 GCA_038125045.1 Bacteroidota bacterium | reverse complement strand
TACGAATGTTGGCATAACTAAGCTTGAACAATTTGGTTAATTCCTGAGGTGCCACTTCGGGTTGTGAAAGCAGATATTGAATAAATTTTTTTATTGGACTCGGTAAGCTTTTCTATGCACAGACGGAGTAGACGTTGACGATCTTCTGTATTCGTAATTCTAGATTTCATTCTATTGTATTGTGTACGGGTGCTCATCACTATGCACTCCTTAACCCTTATCGCAAAACCATGTATGGCCAAATGTGTTTTCTTCTTTCAGCTTCGCGCACATTTCAGCACATTTGATGTACTAAAAAGGATGTGTGATGTTCCTAATTGTTACAAAATTTATGAATGTAGTAGATATTTTTATTGTTAACCTTATTTGTAGGTTCAAAAAATTACACTATTCATTATGCACAAACAAATAAAAGTTAGATACTTAGCCATCTTTTTTATGCTGCTAGTGGTAGGGGCTTGTTCTACCCCTGAACAGGGGTTCTTGACCATAGAGATCGATTATTTGGGAGACGCTTCTTTACGCCTTCAAAAGAAACCTCTACACTACAAATATTCCACCAAAGAAGACATCAAAGCTCTTTCCAAAAGCAGTGAAAATGAATTTTCGTACATCCTAGATGGACCGGTTGAAGGGGAGATTTCTTGGGTTACCATTACCATAGAAGACAAGAGCTTTCCATTAGCCATACAAGATGATCGCTCAATCTATGTGCAGATTCAACGGTCTACTTTTCCCACGGAATTAAGAATTATGGATGAAGAGGGGAACCTCTTACCGGAGTATCAGGGATTTCTAGAGTACCAAAAAGAGGCATCTGTTATTGACCAAGCCATTTCACGCGCAGAATCTGAGTTTACCCAAGGTGAATGGCGTACCATGCTAGCCTTGAGCAAAGAGAAAGTAGCCTTAGCTGAACGTCTTTTACGCGATGGACTGTATCATTCCTGGTTTCTAAGAACACAAGGCGAACACCTAATACGAGAGCTTCGAGCATTGGAATTTGGACAACGCTATGGTACGATGAACCGTATAGCGCTCAAGCGCGATTCGTTAATGAATCAAGCCAAAGCAGAGGGTTTGTTCTCTCTTGAGTCGCTCATCGCTCAACGGGCGGGCATCCGAGATATCACCCATTTTTATGCCCGTACGTTTGAACTCTATGACTCTGTAGAAGCCATCTATGGCAGCTTGATGGAATATGATATCAAGCGCTTAGCCTATCCTGAGTTAAACAAGAAACGCATGGAAGTATTCAATTACATAGAAGAGGATCAAGCCTATGCCTATGCTGAGTTACATATCATTGCAGAACGTCTAGGAGAAATTCCTTTGGATGTAGCAGAAGCCACATACCAATCATTTATGCAACTCTACCAACAGAACTACCCGGAATACCGAGCATTTTTAGCCGAATTTTATGATGCCATTTCCTTGGTGTCACCTGGAAATCCCGCCATTCCCTTCACCCTATTCAATCGTGAAGGTGAAGCCTTTACTCTGGACGATTTTAAAGGTAGGTACCTACTCTTAGACTTCTGGGCTGGTTGGTGTCAACCCTGTTTGGATGAATTCGAAGATATGCGACGTATTTATGCTCGATTCGATAGAGCTGATTTCGAAATAGTAGGCATTTCTACCGAGATTGATAGTTTGACATGGATACAAGACATTGAACGCTTCAATAACCCCTGGATTCAGCTTTACGGTGGTAAGGGTTTTGAACAAGAGACCTTTAAGGCCTATCGTGGTGGCGGGATCCCATTTTACATCTTAGTGAACCCCCATGGAGAAATTGAACGTTACAATGACATTCGACCCACTTTTAATCTCGAAGAGGTATTGGAAACCGTCATTAACCCCTTGCAATAATCCCACGCTATGCTCCGAATACACAAGGCTCGCTTTCATGGTATACATCTTCCAGAGCTTGCTTTGGG
>JAYPDB010000236.1:663-1996 GCA_038125045.1 Bacteroidota bacterium | reverse complement strand
CAAAATGAGATTCTAAGGCATGTTCTATGCATTCTAAACCATCTTCGTGGTAATGTACAACTGATCCGATAATGGAAATTTGTATCAGACAAATGGCTGCTATTTTGAACATGTTGTAATGCATATTGAGAACATACAAAATTTTTAAAAATGCATATCGTGGAAAAAGTAAAAAGTTTTTCATTTCTACATCTATTCTTCACACTAGGGTGGGATCATGAATTACGTACCAAATAACATAGAAGAGGTTAGTCATGAAAAATACATTTGTTTTTACATTTGGATCCCATACCTATATCCGATATGAAGTATAGAATGACAGAGGTATATGATGAACTGTTAGAATACACCCAATTGCTTGAAAAACACTATAAAAACATGCAGGATATTGAGTTTACAGTTCAACAGGGTAAACTATTCATATTACAAACAAGAAACGGCAAACGAACTGGGCATGCAGCCGTATCCATAGCTGTTGATATGGTTAAAGAGGGAATAATTTCCAAACAGGAGTCCATTTCTGAGTTAGTTCAACCCGAACATATAGACCAATTACTGCATCCTCAATTTGCATCGACTAAACTAGAGGATTTCAATGTGATTGGTAAAGGTTTGCAGGCATCACCTGGGGCAGCGGTAGGCACGGTAGTATTTGATTCTAAAGAAGCAGAAGTGGCCAAGCAACGTGGTGAGCAAGTTATACCTGTACGGGTAGAAACAAGTCCAGAAGATGTAGGGGGGATGTCTGCTGCCGATGGTATCTTAACTTCTCGAGGGGGGATGACCTCTCATGCGGCGGTTGTGGCAAGAGGTTGGGGTAAACCCTGTGTTGCGGGTTGATCCGACATAATTATTAATGATCAAACAAAAAGCTTTACCAATGGTGAGCTTACGGTTAAACAAGGAGATTGGATCTCCATTGATGGAACAAGAGGATTGGTAATTTTAGGAATTCAAGATCGGATACCTCCTAAGCTAAGTGCTCATTACTATACATTTATGCGTTGGGTACGAGAGTACGAATCAATGGAGGTGCGTGCAAATGCGGAAACCCCAGAAGATGCTAAAATTGCCATAGATTTAGGCGCTCAGGGAATTGGACTTGCGAGAACTGAGCATATGTTTTTTGGGACTGATCGTATTCGAAGTATACGAAAAATGATTATGTCCGAACATGAAGAGGAACGAGCAATTTATCTTAATGAATTACTTCCCTATCAAAAAGAAGACTTCAAAAATATATTTAGAGTAATGGTTGGGCATCCTGTTACCATTCGGTTACTGGATTCTCCTCTTCATGAGTTTTTACCGCATGATCAGAGTGAATTAGAAG
>JAYPDB010000236.1:0-653 GCA_038125045.1 Bacteroidota bacterium | reverse complement strand
ATGGCCCATGATTTACAATTTTCTACCGATCAGTTAAAGAGAAAGGTCACGGCTCTAGAAGAAAATAATCCAATGTTGGGGCACAGAGGGTGTAGACTGGGGATTACACACCCCGAGATCACTAAAATGCAAACGAGAGCGATTATAGAAGATTCCATCGAGTTGCTGGCAGAGGATATTGAAACCAAACCTGAAATTATGGTGCCTTTAGTGGGGAATGTTCGAGAATTCAAAAACCAAAAGAAGCTAATTGTTGAAGAAGCTGAAAAGGTATTTGAAAACTATAATTCAAGAATAGACTTTAAAATTGGAACTATGATTGAGGTGCCCAGAGCGGCGTTGACGGCCAATGAAATTGCTGAGGAAGCGGATTTCTTTTCTTTTGGTACCAATGATTTGACTCAAATGACCTTAGGCTACAGTCGTGATGATGCTGCTACCTATATTCCAAGGTATTTGGAAAAGGGCATATTGACGGAAGATCCCTTTCAAAGTATTGATAGAGAAGGGGTAGGTAAACTCATTCATATGGCAAAAGAGTTGGGAAGTATTACAAATCCTGAGTTAAAAATGGGTATATGCGGCGAACATGGGGGCGATCCAAAAAGCATAGAATTATTCTATGAATTAGGTTTAAACTACGTTTCATGTTC
>JAYPDB010000235.1:0-2004 GCA_038125045.1 Bacteroidota bacterium | reverse complement strand
ATAGCCACCGAACACCCTGATTTTATATTCTACCTTGCGGGAGTTGATGTATTGAAAGAAGATAAACTAGGCAGATTGGATGTAAGTCTGGATGGTTGCAAAGCCAGAGACCAGTTCGTCTATGAATCAGCCAAATCACATAACATTCCTGTGATGACCACCATGGGAGGAGGATATGCCCCCGATATTGCCCTCATCTTAGAGGCCCATTGCAACACCTTTCGAGTGGCCAGCCAACTATTTTATTAGGCTGATGCGCTGTTGATGGACCTCATTACCGGCATATACTCTTAGCAAATAGGTACCCGAAGACCAGTCAGAAGCTTGTATTACTACCGAATGTACGCCCGGATTTCGAACTCCCAACGACCGTGCCAACTGTAAACGCCCCATGGTGTCATAGACCTCTACTTTAAGCTCGTTGATCGTATTCAGGTGAACCGAAACAGTAGTATTCGGGTTGAAGGGATTTGGATACGCGGGCGTCAGCTTAAATGAAGAGGGAACTAAATCCCCACTAGGATGAGTATTGGCGTTACTACTCACCTGTTCCAATACCAAAAACTGCCAGGGACCAAAGCTAAATTCCATATCCTGTGAAAGGCCTTGAAGTTCATCGGTTAATACATTTCTATAGGTTCCCTCCGAAAACGTATCCGTTGGCTGAGCGTCTACAGACTGCGCACTCAAATTGAAGACTCCGATCACACGATCTCCATCTTTGGACCTTTCAAACATATAAATGGGTGCGTTTTGGGTGGTTTTGATGCGCACGGCTTCATTCTCATCGAATCCATTCCATAGGGCCGCATTACGCCGCTTTAAAGCAAATAAACGTTGGTAATAATCGAATAAGGGGTGATCACGCCATGGAATGACATCTTTATCAAAAAAAGCTAATTGTTGGGTCATTCCAGCCTCTTCCCCATTATACACCAAGGGCATCCCGTTGATCATATGGCTCAACACCGCAAAGTTGACCGCACGTGGACCAAACAATTGAGCTGGACTTCCCTCCCATGCATTTTCATCATGATTGGATATAAAATAGAGTCGATAAGCGCCATCCGAATAATTTCTTTGTTCTGCATTAACAAAGGTTCGAAAACTATTGGCATCGGCAACGCCTTGGGTTATTTGACTTAGAATACCCCCACCAAAGCCATAAAATGCCCAACTATAATTCATGTGAAATCCCAAGTCAATGAGCTCTTCGCCCGGCCCTTCTGCCAGTAAAAAAATATCGGGTTTCGCTTCTTTTAGTTCTTGAGTAGCTACCGTCCAAAAATCATCAGGAACAAAATCAACGGCATCGAAGCGAAAGCCATCGACCCCTACCGAGTCCACCCAAAATTTCATGGCCTCTATCATGTAGGTTCTAAGGCCTTGCCGATCGTAGTTAAGCTCAATGACATCGGACCAATTGGTACCAGGTGGTGGTATGAAATTCCCAGCCAAATCTTTTACATACCACTCGGGATTGCTTTGAGTGAGCATATGATCCCAAGAGGTATGATTGGCCACCCAGTCGATGATTACATACATTCCCCGTTCATGAATCTCATGCACTAAGGATTTAAAAGCATCTAAACTCCCATAATCGGGATTCACCGCGTAGTAGTCTTGCACCGAATACGGGCTCCCCAAACTACCTAGTCGATTCTCTTCTCCAATGGGATGAATGGGCATTAGCCATAGGATACCCGCCCCCAAGGAATCAATTCGATCTAAATCGGCTTTAAATGCCTCAAACGTTCCCTCCTCGGTATAATTGCGAATATTCACTTCGTACAAGCCTAGATTGTAACTCCAATCGTGATGACTTTGAGCAACTATCTGAGTCGATAAAACGAACCAGCAAACCCAACAGCTCGCCATAGATATTGTAAAATTTCGAATAGAACGCATACCTTAAGATACTAACTTGTTCCCATAAGATATGATGAAACCTTGAACGATCACCTCACGGACTCTCTTATTTCCATTCGGCCCTTAACCCCTAGC
>JAYPDB010000234.1:1013-2008 GCA_038125045.1 Bacteroidota bacterium | reverse complement strand
ACCCCAAGTTGTTGAAGTAATTGCTTTCTTCTAGGGCTTTGTGAAGCCAATATTAATTGGGTCATGCCGTTAAACTCACTTTGTCCTTAAAAGGAATATTACATAATTTGGAATTTCTAACGACTGGTGTATATTTTTTTGTCACAGCAGTTAAGCTTAGATTTCTGAGTACTAAACACAGAGTAAAAGATTACCAATCATTGCTCTAATACCTTTAGCTAGAATTACTTATCAATTAGAATACGATTTTTTTTCAGCATATGGCAAAACCAAATTCAAAAAACTCTCAATCTCCTATGTTTTTTTCAGCTTTTAACTACAAGCTGTTGGGTATAGCCGTGCTTTTAGTGGTGGGTGGTTTTACTGCAATGTATCTCGAGAATGAAATACAGGGTGTCATATCGCTTTATGTATCACCCATCATCATTATGGCCGGTTACGTACTGGTGATTTTTGCCATTATGAAACACGATCGTCAAGAAGAAAATGAACTGGATACCGAGTAGGTGGTGATAGATCGACTTACCAATATTTTTCTTCTTTTTTTTCTCATCATAGGCTTCGTTTTGTTTGCCGATGCGTCTACCCAAGAGCGTATAATGTGGGCCATTGTTGCCGGTGGGGTTTTTGGAGCGCTTTCTTTTTTTCTAAACTGGCTCACTCTAGATGGTGCTACATCTGCTTGGTTGTTGGGGGCCATTACGTTTGGTGTAGCGGGAGTAGAAGGAGCCGTCATACTCATATTCTTTTTTATTAGCAGTTCACTGCTTTCCAAAAACAGTTTACATGCCGACACTCAACGGGAACTAAAGTTCCGCCGAACAGGAGCTCAGGTCTGGGCTAATGGTTTTTGGTTTGGTCTTTTTCTACTCTTGGAAATGTTTACTGGTTCGCAAATGATGCATATTGCAGCTATGGCCTCTATCGCTTTCGCTACTTCAGATACCTGGGCCTCTGAGGTAGGCGGGCAACATGTACAAGGGACGACCTGGTCC
>JAYPDB010000234.1:0-1003 GCA_038125045.1 Bacteroidota bacterium | reverse complement strand
TTTGCATCCCTACGACGCATTGGAGTCCCTTAAAACCTTTAGCAAAGTATCCCCGGGTACCGATGGAGCGATCAGTGTCGCTGGGAGTTTTTTCGCCCTAATTGGAGCAGCTTCCATAGGCGCTTGGGTATTTTTATTCAATGGTGATTCGACTACCTCCCAAGCCATCATACCTGCGGTCTTAGTAGGTTCAACTGGTTTTGTGGGCTGTTTTATTGATTCTTGGCTGGGGGCCCAAATTCAAGGGCGCCGTATTGAGCTCAGAAGTTCCCGGTTTTTTTCCTTTCATTTTTTGTATGTTGGCAACAATACGGTGAATTGGCTGGCAGCTGGTTCAACCAGTATCATTAGTATTTTAATTTACCTAATCATTCAGCTTTAAGTATGTGGTATAAAAAATTACACTGGCAAATTGTACTTGGATTAATTCTCGGACTTATGTGGGGATTGATATCCAGCCTAATAGGATGGAATGAATTCACCACCGAATTTATCAAACCCTTTGGTACCATATTTGTTAAGCTGCTTAAACTCATCGCTGTACCGTTGGTTTTGGCGTCATTAGTTGCTGGAGTTGCGAGCCTGAACGATACCACAAAGCTCTCCAGAATGGGAGGCAAAACGGTTCTTATTTACCTCACCACCACCTTGTTGGCGATTACCATAGGCTTAGTTACGGTAAACCTACTGGCGCCAGGTAAAACTCTTCCGGCTGAAACTACCCAGAGTCTTCAAGAAACCTATTCCAGTTCCCTGGAAGATCGTAGTGCTTCGGCTGATGATGTTTTGAACAGAGGCGTATTGGATTTTGTGGTAGATGTGGTTCCCGATAACTTTTTTGCAGCCGCATCTGACAACTCTCGTATGTTGCAGGTGGTCTTTGTGGCTATTTTATTAGGTGTAGGGATTATTCACTTGGGAGGGGAAAAAGCCAAAACCCTTGTGACCGTCTTTGACGCATTTAATGATGTGATTATCCTCATTGTCGAATTAATCATGAAAA
>JAYPDB010000233.1:0-2094 GCA_038125045.1 Bacteroidota bacterium | reverse complement strand
AGGCTCCGTACTCCGGTTTCATATCGTTTTCTATGATGGGTGTAAACCAGATGGCAGTCATTCCAAGATCATCGAGGTAATCTAACTTTTGGCTAACTCCTGCCAAGTCGCCCCCTTGTCTGCGTTCGGGGTTATTACGATCAGCCGACTCTAGCATACCCTCAATAGTATCGTTTTCGGGATTACCATTTGCAAAACGGTCCGGCATCATAAGGTAAATGACATCGGAAGCATCAAAGCCTTGATTCTTGTTCGTCCGGTCCACTCGATTTTTTAATTCATAGTTCAGAGTAATCGATTCCTCACCTCGAGTAAGCTTAATAGGTATTTGCCCAGCAGAAGCCGATGAGGATATATACAGATAAAGAAAAAGATAATTCGGAGAGCCAACCGCGATTTGTCGCGTGAGTTCCACTCCAGGATAATCAATGGCAGCTCTATAATGGCCTAACTCTGATCCATACAACTGAATTTGAACTTCTTCCATAGGCATACCCTCCCACCAAAAGGGAGGATCGATGCGATCGACTTGTGCTTGTAGGTGGACGGGTAGCGCAAAAAAACTTAAAAGAATTAAGACTCGTGACATGATGAATAATACTAAAGGTTGGGACTGGTAAGTTATTTTCCAGCAGCTTCAAAATAGTCAATGACTAAATGGCTCAGACTACGAACACCTAACTCTAAACCACTCTCGTCGATGTAGAAATCGGGAGTATGATGCCCCGATGGAGTGCCTCCTTCGGGTAGACCACCTAAAAAGAAATAAAGTCCAGGAATCTGCTGCTGAAAAAAGGAGAAATCTTCTGCTCCTGTTATGGCAGGTATAGTAACCACCTTTCCTTCACCAGCAGCCTTCTCCAAAGTAGGGACCATTTGTCGGGTAAGCTCAGGATCGTTAAAGGTTATGGGATAGCCATGAGAAATCGTCACCTCCGCGCGAGCTCCCATTGCTTCTGCGGTGTTGGTGGCAATGGCTTCTATTCGTTCGAATATATAATCTCTCATTTCATTATCCAGAGCGCGAATGGTACCCTCCATAAAAACTTCTTCAGGAATGATATTACTTCGAACGCCGCCATGAATTTGCCCAACGGTAACTACAGCGGCCTCATTAGTCAATTCCATATTTCGGCTTACAACCGTCTGAAGATTGTTAATGATCTGGGCAGCCGTTACAATAGGATCTACACCCGACCACGGCGCGGAACCATGAGCTTGCTTACCATGAACGGTGATTTGAAAGGCATTAGAACTAGCCATAATACCACCTTCTTTGTAGGTTATCGTACCAACCGGCGTAGCATCTGAGATGTGTAGCCCAAAAATAGCATCGACATCAGGATTTTTGAGAACCCCTTCTTTTACCATGAGTTCAGCCCCTCCTTCTTCACCAGCGGGAGCTCCTTCTTCGGCGGGTTGAAAAATAAATTTAACGGTTCCTTCTAATTCACTTTGAAGTTCCGTCAAAATCTGTGCGACCCCCATGAGAATAGCGACATGCGTATCGTGACCACAGGCGTGCATGACGCCTACCTTATTGCCTTGATATTCCCCAATAGCGGTTGATTTAAACGGTATATCTGTGCGTTCGGTAACGGGTAGTGCATCCATATCGGCTCTTAATCCTACAACGGGGCCTGGTTTACCCCCCTCCAATATGGCCACCACTCCGGTGTGAGCAACTCCGGTTTGAACACGTAAGCCCAATGCTTCTAAATGAGCAGCGATGTATTTAGCGGTTTCATATTCTCTGTTCGATAACTCTGGATTTTCATGAATATGTCGCCTCCATTCAATCACCTTATCTTCGAGCTCTGCGGCTCGTTCATCAATGAGTGTTTTTAGGTTTTGAGCCTGTGTTTGGGCTGGTAAAACCGACCATATAAGGACCAAAAAGAAGGTATAGATGAGACTTTTAACTGTTGTAACAGACAACGCACGTGACATAATCGTAGATATTTTATTATAGGTATACATGAAATCGCTTAGTGGTTTACCCCTTTAGAAACTGGAGCAATTACGAATAAGGATTGTTATTCCAGCAGCTTCAAGTGGCTTGGCGAACACCTATAATAAACAAAAAAAAATTAA
>JAYPDB010000232.1:0-2097 GCA_038125045.1 Bacteroidota bacterium | reverse complement strand
ACAGTTCCTACAAAATAAAAAAGCTAAATAACTGTAATTATGTTACTTAGCTTAAATTAATTGTACACCCGAGAAGATTCGAACTTCTAACCGCCTGATTCGTAGTCAGGTACTCTATCCAGTTGAGCTACGGGTGCATATAGTTTTTTATGGTTTTCTAAATTTTGTACCCTCAAATGTACCCACTATATGGGAACAAAGGGAATTTTGGGAATTCCACAGTCAATAAGTCAAAACTCAGATAATTTCCTGAGAAGACTCCAAAGATACGAAATATTTTTTTTGATGACATAATGAAATCTTAGTAAAAATAGCTTCTGGGAAAGTTCAATAGCATTATTACTGAAATACAAAATCCGATAAACTTTACACATGAAAGTGTAAGGTTTGCATTCCCATTAGCCTTATTCTTATTTTGTAATTATCAAACGGATGTATTCAAAAAGAATTCAAATAGCGAAAAGATTCATCTCCGCAGTGTTGCTGTTGGGGATTGGTTGGCACACCCTAAGTATACATGGTTTAGGTGAATCACTTATTTATTGCTATGAGTCAGATGGTTCGGTTAATATTGAAACCAAATGTGATCTTCCAGTTAGCATTTCAAGTGAGCACATCATTCATGCCGATAAAAACCATCATGTACATGATGGAACTGAATATCATCAAGACTCAGACGATCATTATGATGTTGAAATTGCTGAAACCTGTATAAAAGATAATCGCACTAATCGGTTTGATCAGGATTCAGCCTTAGACTTCTTAGCATTTGAAAACAAACGCATTGATGCTTTTCTCTCAAAGTCAGCATTAAATCAAATCCATTCGTTTACACCTTCCAATGCAGAATATCAATCTGCTCTTTCTTTAAAAACAGTAGTACTACGGAATTAGCTCTCTCTCTTTTCTTCGAGCTAACAAGCATCGTCCTGATGCATATTTAAAAACCTAACAAAGTTTCCTGTTTTCTTTGCAGGCGTTACCGCAAAGCGTAGGACAGAAGGCTTTGTGTAAGAAGTATTACACCCTTATGATTGATAAGATTATTTCATTTTCCGTTAGGAACAAGTTTATCATCAGCTTGTTTGTCCTAACCTTAATTGGTGTTGGCATTTATTCTATGCTGACTATTAACCTCGGTTCCGTACCCGATATAACAAATAATCAGGTTCAGGTAATTACAGTATCTGAAAACCTGGGTACCGAAGACATCGAGCAATTTGTGACGTATCCCGTTGAACTTGCAATGGGAAACTTACCGGGGGTCACTGAAATACGTTCTATTTCCCGTTTCGGCCTTTCTGTAGTTACCATTGTTTTTGAAGATGATATGGGCACCTATTTACCCCGTCAACTGGTCTCAGAAAAACTACGAGAGGTTGAGGAAAATATTCCCAAAGGATTTGGCACTCCCTCTATGGGGCCTATTTCATCAGGTCTTGGAGAAATTTACCAATATACCCTTGAGGTCTCTCCTGAAATGAAAGATGAATACTCAACCTCAGATTTACGAACTATCCAAGATTGGTTGATTCGTAGACAGATGGCAATGATTCCGGGGGTGGTCGAAATTAATGCTTTTGGTGGTGATATCAAGCAATACGAGGTTGCTGTTGATACCGATGAATTGAAGGCAATTGGATTAACCATTACTGATGTCTTTACTACCCTAGAAAAAAACAATCAGAACACTGGAGGGGCTTATATCGAAAAAGATCATTATGCTAATTTCATTCGAGGTGAAGGTCTTGCCCGAAGCCTGAAGGATATCGAGGACATGGTAATCCAGAACCAAAATGGACTACCAATTACCATAAAAGATGTTGCAAAGGTTCGCTATGGTAAAGCGGTCCGCTATGGTGCATTTACAAAAGATGGCCAAGGAGAGGCTGTCGGTGGAATGGTTCTGATGTTTAAAGGAGCCAACTCTAATGAGGTCATTCAATCTGTAAAAGAACGTGTGGCTAAGATTCAGAAATCCTTACCCAAGGGCATCACCATTGAACCGTTCATTGATCGGAGTGTTTTGATTGAAAAAACAACAAATACCGTAAGCCAAAACCTAATGGAGGGGGCTCTAATTGTTGTATTTATTCT
>JAYPDB010000231.1:284-2109 GCA_038125045.1 Bacteroidota bacterium | reverse complement strand
GTCAAATATCATCATAGCCAACCGCATGGTGGACCAAATTCGAGATGTCGCAGAAAAAGTATATACCCGTGATTTATTCGGAAAGGACTAAGCAAGCAATGAAGCTATAGTCTCCACCACTCGGCACTGATCAGCTTCACGGAGTTCGGGGTAGATTGGGAGGCTTAGAGCTTGGTTAGCCGCACAAACGGCGTTCGGGCATAGTTCTTCGACTCCAGCATAGCCTAAGTTGGAAAAGCACTCTTGTTGGTGTAGGCACAGAGGATAATAGACTGAGTTACCAATCCCAGCATCACTTAGGCCTTGAGCTAGCGAGTCGCGGTTCATAACCCGAATCGTGTACTGGTGATAAATATGAGCCCAACTATTTCCAGCCTCCGTTTCAGAAGGTAAAACCACACCGTTTCCGTGCCACGAACAATCTCCTCCACAAGTCTGTTCCCAACAACTTGGTGCCTCCGAAACCAAACCAGCCTCGGTAAATAAACGATTATAAACGGCTGCTTTCTCTTGACGGGCGGCGGACCAGAAATCCAGATGCTTAAGCTTGACCCCGAGAATAGCAGCTTGCAGGGCATCGAGCCTTGAGTTAATCCCCACCATTTGGTGGTAATACTTGGGTTTAGAGCCATGTAGCCGCAATATACGCACCTTTTCAGCGAGTTCGGGGTTGCGAACGGTAATGAGTCCGCCATCGCCAAAAGCCCCTAAATTCTTGGAGGGAAAAAAGCTAAAACAACCAAAATCTCCTGATGTGCCTGCGCCCACAATACGACCATCGGAGAAGGCTTGTTTGGCGCCGATGGCTTGGGCGGCGTCTTCAACCAGTGGAATCGAAAACTCCTTTGAAATGGCCAAGAATTCCTCCATGTCGGCCATTTGTCCATACAAATGTACTGGAATAATGGCCTTAACCTGTTCGGGGCGCACGCCAAGGGCTTGGTAGCGGGTGTCGGAGCCTTCGAGAAATCGTCGTATGCCGGCGGGGTCTAGGTTAAAATCAGCCGGTCGAATATCCATGAAAACCGGAGTGGCCCCGAGTCGGGCCATGGCGCCACCGGTGGCAAAAAAAGTAAAAGGCGAGGTGATCACGGCATCCCCGGGGCCAATGTCTAAGGCCATGAGGGCCAACAAAAGGGCATCCGATCCGGAAGCGCAGCCAAGGGCATGCTCGACGCCAAGGTAGGCGGCGATGTCCGATTCGAAGCTCGCGACGGCCTCTCCCATAATGAACTGACCGGATCGCATAATCCCGAGAGCAGCAGCTTCTACTTCACTCGCAATGCTGTCGTATTGGGCCTGGAGGTCCAATAAAGGGATCGGCAGTGGAATAGGTTTGTTATCGGGCTGCGTCATAAATGCGCTCAATCATTTGCACCACTTTGAGGCCTTCAAAGGCAGTGGCGGTAATATCGGTTCGGCCGGTGAGTACGTCCACCACATTTTGGAATACATAATGATGGTTGGCGGCGCTTCCTTTATAGGGACCATAGTCGTTAGGCGGATTGGTCGGGGGCAGAGTGGGGAGTTCGTAGTTCTCTACGTGGCAGTATTCTACCTCGTTCATGTACTGCCCGCCTACCTTAACTGAGCCTTTGGTTCCTACCACGGTAATGCTGCTTTCCATATTTGTATCCCAACAAGAGGTCGAATAATTGATGCTGCCCATGCCACCGCGCACAAATTCAAACTGTACAAAACCGGAGTCGTCAAAATCCTTGAGATCGAGGTGGGTGAAGTTGCGAATAATGCTTTTGGGCTTTTGAATATCGCCAAAGATCCAATACATCAGATCCACAAAATGGCTAAACTGCGTGTACAGCGC
>JAYPDB010000231.1:0-274 GCA_038125045.1 Bacteroidota bacterium | reverse complement strand
GGTCGAGTAGTAACGCTGATCCCGGTTCCAATAGCAGTTGGTTTGCACCATCAGAATATCACCTAATCGGCCTGAAGCCACCATCTCTTTGAGCCAGACCGAAGGAGGAGAGTAGCGGTTCTGTTTCACCACAAATACATGTTTACCCGTTTCTTTTTCAGCAATAAGGATTTCCTCACATTCAGCGCTGTTGATACCCATGGGCTTTTCGATGACCACATGATAGCCGGCGCGAAGTAGCTTCATCGCGTATGGGGCATGAAATCCATTGGGA
>JAYPDB010000230.1:0-2134 GCA_038125045.1 Bacteroidota bacterium | reverse complement strand
GGAGTATCATGAAGCTTCGTTTACTGCTAAGCCTTGGGGCATTACTATGCCTACAATGTAACTCAACCCAAACACGAATCCATGACATAGTCATTATTGGTGGAGGCACGAGTGGCACAGCCGCTACGATCCAAGCGGGACGTATGGGCGCCGATGGATAGATCGAATGAGGGCTCATGAAATGAGAGAATTCGAAGGTAATCATATGTTCAATTCCTGCTTTGGCGGCCTGCTCCATCTTGAACCTTAAATTTTTAAAGGGAATGGGTGGAAATTTGATGGGCATATCGCGATCAAACGATTCAACATTACTCCAAGACTCGATACCAAATTCATCGGCCAAAGACTTGTGTATGTGTAAATAATCCGATAGCTCATCATACCCTACTTGCCCGTCTTGAAACGCCACAATATCCACATTTCCTTGAAGATGCTTGAATATTTCCCTCCACTCTCGTGCGTGGTCATCAATGGTGATGGATTCATATGCGAACTGCTTAACTCCTTGTACATAAGGTGAAATTAGTACGGGTTGGCTTTTTAGTTTCTTTAAATGAGCGGCCATTTCTTCATAGACCTCCATGACTCCTTTTTCATACCTCCCTATTTCGTGACTAAAATACCATCCTTTGAATGCTTTTTTATGTCCATAACGCTGAACAACTTCATCACAAAAATCTTTGTTGATGTCAATTTCAGAACGATAATCCTTGTTTACCCAATAGGTGCCCGAATCATAGAGACCAAAATAAAAATCCATATTACAGCGCTCAGCTTCGTCTAAGAAAAGTGCTACTAAATCGGTATAAACAGGTAAAATTCCCATGGTTTTCTGGAGCACTTTCGATTCAAAAGTCGCATGTTTTCTGTAACCCGCTCGAATCAATATGACCGTATCGATACCCACTGCTTTCATGGCATCGAAATCTTTTGCCCATTCTTCTCTGCTCCAATTTTGGCTGGGTATATCATGGGTTATCTCATCTAAAAATGTACCCTTTAATTTGATCATATTTGTGTTGAATCTGAGTTAGTAAAAGGTTGCTGCTCAATCGTTGTCTAAGTTCAAAAATCTTGCTCCAATAATCGGATAATATCTATTTAATTACTACATATGTACATTGTGCTGATAGTATATTTTTGAAAGAACAAGAAGTATCCATGCTGATTTCGTTTAAAATTCAATTTCTTTTCTGTATTTTATGGTGATGTTTAAAGGCTATAAAACACATATCCTATTTAAAAGCCGCTTCATAAGCGTGTTTTTTGGACTAATTCTAGTTGCTGGAATTAGTTTGTTTCTTACGTCAGAGGCCTATGCGTGTCATCACATGAACGATTCGGCACAGCCTTCGTACAATGACATGAGTACCCACGGCAATGATGCTAAGGTAATCAATCTAGACAAAAACCTTACCTTAGCCCATGCTGGTGGAACAAACAGCATAGATACTTCTCACAAAAACGATATGCCAGGTACTCATGCTACACATAACTGCTGTAAAGATAGAGCAGATTGTGGTCAGCGAAGTATATGCCAATGCAATATTCCACTCGATTCAGATGTTCATCACGTTTTTGTACGCACATCGTCACCGGCTTACGCCCCCAATAGTATAGTTCCAAGCAGAGCCCCACCGCTCGTGGATGCTCTTCGAACTATATCACCTTTCTCAGCTCCTTACCACTCAGAAGCGCTCTTTTTAGCCTTCGATCAATGGTTACTATAACGAATTAGTTGTAGAGTCGTCTGGGCATCCTGTGTCCAAGACGATTTAATGAATGCGGACTCCGTTAAATTACCGCACCTTTCAACTAATATGTTATGCTAAAGAACTATTACAATTACTCCTTACAACAACCATTACTCCCTTTCTTGCTTTTTGGTCTTCTCATCGCCTGGGGCTTAAGTATAGCCCCATTCGATTGGAATTACCCATATAAGAGTAATCCTATTCCCATAGATGCTATACCAGATCTAGGAGAAAATCAGCAAATCGTATATACCGATTGGAATGGGCAGTCTCCCGAGGATATAGAAGACCAAATCACCTATCCATTGAGTAACTACTTTTTAACCCTTGCAGGTGTGAAAGATGTACGTGGCTTGTCCATTACGGGGCGATCTACTCTG
>JAYPDB010000229.1:0-2141 GCA_038125045.1 Bacteroidota bacterium | reverse complement strand
GTAATGAAGGGGAACAATCAAATATAATCTCTGCGACACCGACAAATGCTTTACCTCGGGTTAGTACATATTCTTCTCTGGTTTTTAACAATATTGAGAATCCAACATTTGAGTACGAGGTGGTTGCAAATGCTAGTGATGCTGATGGTTCAATTGATTCAACTTTTTGGTTTGTAAATGGGGTTTTGAGCAGTAAGAACACTAATCCTACTCTGGAATTAGAACAAGGGACTTCAGAACTAACCCTCAAGGTTATGGACAATGATGGAGGAACCGATGAGCAGTCTTTTAAGGTTCATGTGAATTCGGGTTATCGGCTGTTTGAAGATGGAATGAGTGATGGTGCTGGAATATCTATGATTGGTACAGACTATGTATTTATACCTATTCAAGGAGGAACCATGCAAATACTTGATGGTGGATTCCAAGACAGAAACACTTTAAGTGTGGGTGGTGAGATTAAAAATGTGAGTTCAATAGCGCAAGACACTACTGTATACTTGGCGTCTTCGGATAAGGTTGTTTATACCTTTAATCGCTTAGGAATTCCTGTGTGGAATACACCATTAGGGGGAGAACTAGAAGCAACTCCAACTATTGACGTCTCTCGAGATTTGGTTTATGTAGGCGTGAGTAATAATAACTTATTTGCCATTAACCGATCTACGGGTTCGGTAGTATGGTCGAATCGATTGGATGCACCGATCTCACAACCAGGAGTAATTATTGAAGATAAATACCTTCTTGTCATTACTAGTGGTGGTACAGTATACTACTTTGACTTGGATGGGGAAATTTCCAGTCAGGTTCTAGCGCCAGAGGGTATTCTTAGTATTGGTGAAAATATTGTATCAGCACCCGCTTTAGATGCAGCTGGCTATTTGTATTTAGCGTCAACTACCGGGACTATCCGTAAATTTCAATTCAGAGATGACCTTCCGAATAAGGGCCAGGTTATTTGGGAAGTAAATACACAAAGTGAGTTCTATACAAGCCCTGTGATTGGTTACGATGGTACGGTATATGTCGGTGGGGCTGATTCCACCCTGTATGCACTCAATGGGCAAAATAGCTCATTAAAATGGAGTAAGAAATTAGGCGCTGCTATAAGCACCACAGCAACCATCAATGAGTATGGTGTCTTATATATAGGTGATAGTGATGGGACTATCTATGCTATGAGTGATATAGGTGAACCTATTTGGTATTATGAAACGGGTTCTGAAATCGGGAATGCAACAGCCTATGCGGATGGCCATTTATACTTTGCTACCGCTGATGGTGAATTACTTAAAGTCTACGATGGATGGAGGTATGAAGATATCCAGGGTAAAGCATTATGGGCGAGTAAAGCTCCACAGTGGGGAACCTATCAAGGTAACTTTAGGAGATCAGGTAATCTAAGTGAAGCTAGTGTCATCAATTCAGTCGAGCCTTTAGAAGAGCTTCCTCAGGATTATGCCTTAAGTCAAAACTATCCAAATCCCTTCAACCCGACTACAAAGATAAACTACAGTCTACCAGAGGCAACTAAGGTAAGTTTAGAAGTATACAATTTGTTAGGCAGGAAAGTAATGGAACTGGTGAATGGTCAGAAGTCAGCTGGGTATCACACAGCTACCTTTGATGCATCAGGATTATCAAGTGGGGTGTATCTATACAAGCTAACGACCCCTTCGTTTACACAGACCAAGAAGATGTTATTGATTAAATAACAAACTCATCATTCGGAGTCATGGTATTGAGCCCTGCTAGCATAAAGTTAGTGGGGCTTATTTATGTACTCACTCCACTCCATGTACTATATATAAACACGGAGTGAGTGGATCTATCCCGTGTACTTTGCCTTCTTTCTAGGGAGTGCAATAGCGGGATAAACCAAACTCCCACCCGCCTTGACTTTGGCCCTTAGGGGCCAAATTTAGTTGAAATAAATGGATCTGAAATGAAATGTCTTAAGTGTAAACATACCTGGAAAAGAACTAAGTGGCAGGAATACATTTCATTCTTATCGAGATGTCCTAAATGTAGATCTATCTGGATACTTAGATATTAGATAGGATATACATCTCTTGATTTATTGATTAAACACTCTTAACTATAGATAAGTTGTACAAAACTTGTACAGTTCCTACAAAATA
>JAYPDB010000228.1:0-2174 GCA_038125045.1 Bacteroidota bacterium | reverse complement strand
AGAAGAACTCGATTTGGTAGCTCAGTTACAACAAGATTTAGCCAATACCAAAGACGCACTTCTCAGAAAAGCAGCAGAACTTGAAAACGTTCGTAAGAGAGTTCAAAAAGAGCGTATTAGTCTGTTTGAAGATGCACGTATACAGGCCTTACAAGATATCCTTCCTATTGCCGAGGATATGAACCGCACCTTAGAAGCATCCACTCAAACGGAGATCGATACGAGTTTCTTACAAGGGGTTAAAATGGTGGCCGATAAGTTTCAACAGCTATTCGAGCGGTATGGGGTTGAAAGCATCAATGAGGCACAGGTTCCATTTAATGTAGACCTTCACGATGCTATGTTACGGCAACCGGCGGGTGATGAATCCATTCCTAGCAATATGGTTCTACAGGTACTTGAGTCTGGTTATAAGATTGGAAACCGAGTCATTAAGCACGCCAAGGTCATCGTTAGTGAATAAAGCAAAGCAATAGAGTAAGAGCCATTTAACGCATTATACTTAAGATTATGTCGAAACGAGATTATTACGAAGTACTGGGAGTTTCCAAAGGGGTAACAGAGGCAGAGCTTAAAAAAGCGTATCGCAAGCTTGCCATGAAGTATCACCCAGACAGAAATAAAGGGGATGCCGAAGCAGAGAAGAAATTCAAAGAGGCGGCTGAAGCCTACGAAATACTTCGTGATCCTGAGAAACGTGCTCAGTACGATCAGTTTGGACATGCTGGTCTAGGAGGACAAGGCGGCTTTGGCGGTGGCGGAATGGACTTTGATGTGGAAGATATTTTCAGCAGGTTTGGAGATATCTTTGGCGGTGGATTTTTCGGCGACGACATTTTTGGAGGGGGGAGAGGTCGGTCGAGAGGAAGAAGACGAGAGCCAGGAACTCCAGGTTCGGATCTAAAAATCCGCATTCCTCTTACCCTAGAAGAGATTGCCTTTGGCACCGAAAAGAAATTAAAGGTCAAGAAACAGCTCAATTGTGAAAGCTGCTCAGGAACAGGCGCGGCTAGTGATAGTGATTTTGAAACCTGTGGAACCTGTAACGGTCTGGGGGAAGTTCGTCAGGTTACGCGTACGATGCTTGGCCAGATGGTCAATGTACAAGCCTGTCCTACTTGTCAGGGGGAAGGTAGAATCATTCGCAATAAATGTACCAAGTGTTCGGGTGAGGGACGCGTCAAAGGAGAGGAGACCATTAAAGTATCCATTCCCTCGGGGGTTTCAGATGGAAATTATCTCACCCTTCGAGGGCAAGGGAATGCCGGTCGAAGAGGCGGATCAGCTGGTGACCTGATTGTGCTTATTCAGGAAACCGAGCATGAACATTTCATGCGCGACGGCAACAACATCTACTATGATCTTACACTCACCATTCCTCAGGCCATTTTAGGAGCCGAAATTGAAGTGCCAACCCTAAAGGGTAAAGCGAAGCTTCGGATTGAAGAAGGAACGCAGCCCGGTAAACTACTTCGTATGCGTGGGAAAGGGATCTTTGGTCTGAACAATTCAGGTGAGGGTGATCAGTATGTGCGTGTGAACGTGTACATACCTAAAAACCTAACCGATAAAGAGCGTTCGGCCATTGAAAGTCTTCAAGGCAATGATAACTTCGCTACCTCTAATCAAACCGAGGAGGAGAAGGGCTTCTTCTCCAAAATGAAAGACGTTTTTGGTGGGTAGTGAACGACCTGGTTTAGTTTCAACCCGAAAAATTACCAACTCCTAAGGTGTTTAGGAGGGTGAGCGTTTAAATTTGTCCCAATTAGGTGCTCGCTTTTCCAAGAATGCATTCTTGCCTTCTTCCGCTTCGTCGGTCATATAGGCCAATCGAGTGGCTTCACCGGCGAAGACCTGTTGTCCGACCATACCATCATCGATCAGGTTGAAGGCGAATTTCACCATTTTCGTAGCCGTAGGACTCTTGCGAAGGATTTCCTTGGCCCACACAAAAGCCGTTTCTTCGAGTTCATCATGGGGAATTACGGCATTGACCATGCCCATTTCAAAAGCTTCTTGGGCTGAATAGTTTCGACCTAAAAAGAAAATTTCGCGAGCTCTTTTCTGACCCACTTGGCGCGCGAGATAAGCCGAGCCAAATCCACCATCGAAACTGGCCACATCGGTATCGGTCTGTTTAAAAATGGCGTGTTCTTTGGAGGCTAGGGTCAGGT
>JAYPDB010000227.1:0-2181 GCA_038125045.1 Bacteroidota bacterium | reverse complement strand
CCGATGGATGCCGCGGCAAAAGCTTCTTCCTCAAAGTGTTCAAAGACTTTGTCTGGATAATCTCCCAATTCCTTTTTGATGATGGTTCGTACCAAGGCCTGATTGATGGGGGGAACACTGTATTGAGCCTGAGTCATGACTTCTGCAAATTCTTCAGGCAAAAACCCTTGGTCCATACTCATTCCCTGTGCAATTTTAAGGGCTGTACCTCGTAAACGGGTGAATTCCTTGAATACTTCTTTGGCATTTTCGGAATGAAACTCTTTGGCATCATCCACTTTACCCGTGATTCTTTTCTTTAAATACCTCTGCGCGTAGTTGGTGCCTACCTTTAAGCCAGTTTTAGCAATTATTCTACCACGCTCAAATTTTGAAGAAGGAAAATCACTCATTTACTTGTGCTCTCGTTTTAGGGTTTCGTTAAGGGCTGAGATCAAATAGCGCCCGAAGTCAAAACCTTTGTCAAGCACATCACTGTACAATAGGCTTTCAAAAAGGGTGCAGGCTTTGTCTACTAGTCCGATGGTTCGCTCTTTACCCTTCGAGCTATCATGTATCCAAAATTCAACAAGAGCTATAAACTGAAGGCTCATCCAATCATAAAAATACTTTTTGGTAATCAATCCTGCAGAGATGGATAAATTCCCATCTCGATGTAAAAACTCTTTATAAACTTCACTCACTTCTTTCGAAAATCCTGATTTTAACCCCTTTTTTGAGATTAAAGGGTTGAAGGTGTCCCGAACGAAATGTTCATGGTCAGCAAACATTTCTAACATGCTATAAATAAAGCTGGATAATTTTTCACTGATAACAAGCCGATGGAAATCTTCAATTTCATCCATCATTGCCCAGTATTGAAATACCATCGAAGGGTATGCATAAGCTAACAGCTCATGTTTGTTATCAAACAAACTGTAAATCTCCCCAGCAGAATACTTACTTTTGGCAATAAGTTCTTTCATGCTCAAACGACCCTGCTTTTGGTAGAGTTCGGAAGCTAACAAACTGAGTTCAATTTTTGAAGAGATGGAATCGTTGGATGATACACTCATAAGCGCGTCTAGTAATGATGAAGAGAATAGTGAATGAATAGTTTGGTTGGTACGTTGTACTAAAGAAATGGAAAACACATAACAGTAGCAGATAAGGCTTCGTTCAAAAAATTTCACCTATATTATAGGGTATGAACGTTGAGTCAATGATCATTAAACCATTGTAATAATGGCCGCAACTCACATAAAACGAGACACCCTCTTTCTTTTTCTTTCCGGTATTTTCCTCACGGCACTCGTGTTGGGTAATGTTATTGGGACGACAAAGTTTGTGACTATTTTTACTCTAGAACTACCTTCTTGGTTACAAGCCATAACTCCTGAATTAGTCCGTAATGGCAGCAGTTATACCATGAGTGTGCCGGCAGGAGTCATCGCCTACCCCTTTACTTTTTTAGCAACGGATTTGGTGAGTGAATTATTTGGGCGGAAACGAGCTCAAATGTTGGTGTGGGTAGGGTTCGGAATGAATGTGTTCATGCTGTTATTAATGAGCATCAATCATTGGCTACCAAATTCGGCCGGCGTTAGTGGAGGTTTGGACCTATTTGAAGGGGTCTATCAATTCATGGTGGGCAATACCATTGCATCCATGATTGCTTATTTGATCGCCCAAAGTGTTGATGTTCGATTGTATCATTTTTGGAAGCGCCTTACCAAGGGTAAACATCTGTGGCTTCGGAATAATGCATCTACCACCGTAAGTCAGTTAGTCGATTCTACAGCAATCATCACCATATTATATCTGGCAGGTAATCTAGGGGATGCTATTACTAGTGTGGGTGCTGTTATTATTCTGATAATAAACTCCTACCTATTCAAATTCTTTTTTGCACTCTTCGACACCCCATTTATGTATTTAGGTGTTCGCTTGTTGCAGAACTACGATGAGGATACAGTCGACTAATTAAGTCCAACGACTCCATACACTAGGCCTCAATAGTTTTTCGAAAAAAACTAAAAATAAATTTGGTTTAGTATCTCTCTTCGCCGTAACTTCATAATCCTTTCGACGAAATGATTTGCTGGTTTAAATCTTCGGGATTTAATCAGCTTTTTTTGTCTTAGGGAAACATGTTCTTTCACATATTGAGCATAAAACAGATTGTTTGTGCGAGCTAGAACT
>JAYPDB010000226.1:0-2233 GCA_038125045.1 Bacteroidota bacterium | reverse complement strand
ATAAAGCGAAACAGCTCGATGAAATTGAAAAGAGAGCGGCTCAACATAATCGCACCATTCAAGTGCTCTTGCAGGTTAATATCAGTGATGAAGACCAAAAAGGGGGGTGTCGACCTTCTGATGTTTCAAACTTACTCGCTCACGCCCAGACGATGAAACATGTAAAAATACGCGGCCTAATGGGGATGGCGAAATTCACCGACCTTGACGATGAGATTCGGAGCTCCTTTCAACTTTTAGCGAAAACGTTATCTGAAAACAAGTCGGGCTATCCCGAACTTTGTGAGCTCTCAATGGGCATGAGTAATGATTACATGATTGCGATAGAAGAAGGGGCCACCATGCTCCGAATAGGTAGTGCCATCTTTGGGGGGAGATAGACGAAAATTAAACAAGGGTATTCAACCTTTTGCGTCTTTTTTCGTATTGTACTTGAGTTCAGAATTTTACACTAACAGGAGATAACACATGTTTGGATTACCTTGGTTTGCCGTTATACCCATCATTGCCATTGTTGGTGGACTCATTTACGCGTACAATGAAAAAGAATTACAAATCGAAGAAAAACGCATGATGGGAGCTCGTGAAGCCAATGAGCTTCGAGCAATGATACCAGAGTTACAGAGCCGGGTTCAAAACTTAGAAACCATTGCTGCTGAATAAACCACACGGGATGAACAACTACTTAACAGAGAAAAAGAATAATCATGAAACTTACACCGCTCGAAATCAAACAACATCGATTTGACAAATCTCTTCGGGGATATGACGTAAATGAAGTTCATTCATTTTTAGAATTAGTGGCCACAGAGGTGGATCAACTACAGCAAAAAAACAGTGATTTAACTGAGCAGTTAGAAAAACTTAACAAGCGGATTACTCACTATGAAAAAGTAGAAGAGGCCATCCACGAAACGCTTCAAACCACTAAGGAATCGGTGGCTCAAAAAATGGAACAAGCCCGCAGTGAGGCAAAAACGGCTATGGACCGGGCCCATATGGAGGCGGAAACCATTATCAAAGAAGCTCAACAACAACGTTCCTTAATCCGACAAGATATGATTCGTTTACTAGAGCGCAGAGAGGAAATGATTACCAGCTTTCAACAATTTCTCGAGAACAATCAGTCTCTGGTTGAAAAATTCGCTGCCAACGAATTTCAAATTTTTGATCCTGTTGAGGAGCCAGACGGTTCAACCCGAGAAAAAGAAACTTCGGAAGCACCCTCCGATCAAGCGGAGGGAGAGACCGAGGAGTCCCTGCTTGAGACCGAGGCCGATGCCGATGAGGAAGAGGAAAAAAAAGAGAAAAAGGATACTTCGGGTAGTTTGGATAACGATGACTTTATGAACAGTTTTTTAGATGACCTGGATTAACGGTCTTTTGTCTTGTAATTGAGCAGGTCATAAACCTGTTATTAGTTTTTTTGATATGATACATACCACCATAGAAACCGCACGAAAACAACGAGCAGAAGCCGCAGCTTTTATTCAGGAACACTTGGATACCATGCCTGAATACTTACTTATACTAGGTACGGGGCTGGGTCAATTAGCAGAAGAGATGACTGTTGATACGGTGTTGCCTTACGATGAAATCCCTCATTTTCCTGTATCCACCGTAGAAAGTCATGCCGGAAAACTGCTCTTGGGAAGCTTGGGAGGGAAACCGGTTATGGCTATGCAGGGGCGCTTTCATTATTATGAAGGCTATTCCATGCAACAGATTGTGTTTCCGGTTCGAGTCGCTAAGGCACTGGGCGTTCAGACGCTTCTGGTAAGTAATGCGTGTGGCGGATTGAATCCGAATTTTGAACGTGGTGATATTATGTTGATCAATGATCACATTAATTTCCTTGGGGATAACCCTCTAATGGGGCCAAATGATCCCGAATTAGGGCCGCGTTTTCCCGATATGTCCATGCCTTACACCGAGCGATTGATGGCAACGGCAGAACAAGCGGCTTTGGATTTGGGGATCAAAATGCACCAAGGAGTGTACCTGGCTGTTTCTGGTCCAATGCTTGAAACCAAAGCCGAGTATCGTTACATGCGACAGCTTGGCGCCGACGTGGTGGGGATGTCTACTGTTCCAGAGGTTATTGCGGCTGTTCACATGAGTATGGAAGTACTGGGTATCTCGGTGATTACAGACGAGTGTTTCCCCGATTCGCTTGAGCCCGTGAGCTTGGATGACGTATTGGAGGCCGCGGCAATGGCCGAACCTCAACTTA
>JAYPDB010000225.1:0-2271 GCA_038125045.1 Bacteroidota bacterium | reverse complement strand
ATTCTAGAGTAAGCTCAAAATCATCATAATATTCTGAAGTTGATAAATAACCGTAGGCTTTATCAGGACCACTTTCACATACCAAGAGGCCCTCTTCAACATACCATAATTCAGTACCGTGAATATTCCAACCCTCTAAATCTTTGCCGTTAAATAAAGATACTTGAGAAAAACCAAAGGCGACACTAACCACTAAGGGAAAGAAAAAACGAATCATAATACTGAAATTTTAAAGATTAGAAAGGTATTTTTATTTACACAATTTGAAAATCAAATAACTAGACTTGATCTTTTATTTAAAATCGAATATAAATAAATAATTCTCTTGTACCTCATCAATAGAAATCAATTTTAAATAATATATTCGAAAAAAAAATCGTTTGAAATCCTATTTTACTTTACTGTTATTTGTGCCCATTTTGGCCTTTTCACAAATCAATCCTGAACATATTGAAATTGCAAGAGATTCATTTGGTGTTCCACATATATTTGCCAAAACAGATGCTGAGGTGGCCTATGGTCTTGCTTGGGCGCATTCTGAAGATGACTTCAATACCATTCAAATAGCCTATTTAGCCGGAAATAACTTGCTGGCCAAACATTTGGGTAATTCCGGACTAGGTGCCGATTTTTTAGCTCAATTTATTGGTTCGAAGGAGTTGTATGCTGCATCGTATGAAAATGACATAAGTGAAGAATACAAGGCAATTATCGAAGGATACGCTCAAGGAATTAATCGGTATGCAGAAACCCATTCCAATGAAGTTCTCGTCCCCGAATTATTTCCCATTACCCCAGAAAAAATGATGCGCTATGCGCAACTTCAATTGTTTATTTCTTCCAAAGGCGACCAATGGGTTCAGCGAATTGTCAATAACCAATTAAAATTCAGTTTTGAGGTAAATGAAACACCTAGAGGGTCGAATACACTAGCCTTTAATAGCAGCAAAACGAAAGACGGGTCAACTTATTTGGCAATAAATACTCACCAGCCCTTGGATGGCCCCGTTTCATGGTATGAAGCTCATTTGTGTAGTGAAGAAGGCACCAACATTTTAGGTGCTCTTTTTGCAGGAAGTCCTAATATTTTGATTGGGGTTAATGAACATTTAGGGTGGGCACATACTGTAAATCAACCCGATAAAACCGATGTATTTGCCCTGGAAATGCATCCTAAAGAAAAATTGAAATACCGTGTTGATGATCGATATTTGGCATTAGTCCCTAAAAAAGCAGCTCTTGAACTCAAGATTTTAGGCCTAACTTTTCCCATCAAAAAGAAATACTATGAAAGTATTTATGGACCCACGTTAAAAAACAAATCGGGATTTTATGCCGTTAGAACTCCAGCCCTTTTTGAAATCAGAGCCCTGGAACAATGGTGGCGAATGAATAAAGCCAATTCTTTTACTGAATTTTACAATGCTCTAAAAATGAAAGCCTTACCGGGATACAACATTGGATATGCCGATAAAAATGATACTATTTTTTATATTTCAAATGGTCTTATTCCCAAACGAGCTGTAGGCTATGATTGGGAAAATGTAGTACCCGGAAACACAATGAAAACACTGTGGGATACTACCTATGATATAGAGGAACTTCCACAAGTGATTCAGCCCCAATCAGGCTATGTATACAATGCCAACCATACCCCGTTTCGGTCAAGCGACGCAAAGGATAATCCAAATCAAAATCAATTTTCTAAAGACATGGGATTTGAAACCTATGATAATAACCGCTCTACTCGATTAAAAACGAGAATAGATTCTTATGATAAAATTGATTACGAGGATTTTTTATCGATAAAATACGATCACGAATACCCCAAACCCTATGTTTTTAGTTGGATGGATCTCAATCCTTTGGATCAAATGAATCCAAAGCGATATCCAGATGTCACCACTCTTCTGCAAAGACTACAAGCATGGGATCGGAAAGCAAATCCAGAATCTGTAGGTGCGGGTACATTTGCAATTTTTTATCATCAACTTGCACCCCTATATCGGGCGCTACCAAGTCCTAAAATCATTCCTCCCGCAACCATACATGAGGCCTTAGTTAGAACGAAAAAATATATGCTCAAACATTTTAAAACCCTGGAGGTGCCCCTGGGTGATTATCAAAAATTGGTCCGTGGATCAAAAGAAATTCCCATTTTTGGATTGCCTGATGTGGTTACTGCCATGGCCTCTATTCCCCATCGAGAGGGAAAAGTAAAAGTAGTAAGCGGTGAATCTTATATTGAATTGGTTCGGTTTACATCAGAGG
>JAYPDB010000224.1:0-2274 GCA_038125045.1 Bacteroidota bacterium | reverse complement strand
CCCGTGAGCTTGGATGACGTATTGGAGGCCGCGGCAATGGCCGAACCTCAACTTACTCGTGTAGTGGTGGAAGTTTTAAAACGTTTGTAAGGATTTTTTATCCGTTTATCCACAAAATAGCGTATTTTTCCACTTGCCCTTGATTAAGGGTTATGAATTTTTGTTTTTACGCTAAACCAATCAAAACCTTGCTCACGTCATATGCAATTCAGTAATTCTGGTGATGAACTCTGGGACGAACATCAGTGGGACGCACACATTTCAGAAGTAGAAAAAAAGAGTGATCAATTGCGCAAGTTTATCACAGCAGATCCTAAAGGTGGGTCGACCCCTCGATGGATTACCCTTCTCGAAGAGAGTTTAAGTGAGGATGATGCTTTTGAAGCGTATGTTGAAGAAGAGCTACTCTTAGACGAGGCTTATTTCCCGGACGATGATGACTGGGAAGATGAGGATGACTTTGAGGATGATGACGATGAGTTTCCCTATCACTCCTATGATGAGTTCAATGAGGGTGCCTCCGGTTTTGAAGAAGGCGAAGAATGGAAGGCATTAAGCGAGGATTTCGCATACTCTGATTATGGAAGCCTCGATAATTTGCGTATTTACTCACGCTCTAAAAACTTAGCCGTCGACATACTACGATGGGCAATACGTGTGAATCGTAAATATCATCGCCCAGAGATTGACGATTTTGTGGATGAAACCCTTAAGATTGGTGCTAAACTTGCCGGCGGCTATTCGTTTGGATTCGAGCATGAATACATGGGTGCCAATATCGCGTATACCAAGCGTGCGCTATACTATGCCAATAATGGGTTGAAACGAATGAGTCATTTAAAAGGCTCGCGCCTTTTCAAGAAAGCTGAGTATCTCGACTTTAATGAACGTTTCTTCGAATTGCGTAATGACATAGGAGTGTACGTTCAGGAGTTGCGTGATCGATTCCAAAAAGGGCTCGACTAAATCTAGATAGAGATCGGAATTTTATTTCCAGATAGCTACTGTTTTTTGCCCGCCTTCGCTCTGAGCCGCCCGAAACATCGATCCCGTATTGGTTTCCATAGAAATATTGCCTTCACGATCCACGGCAATAAATCCAGCCTCGCCTTCATTCAGAATTTCATAGACCAAATGGTTCATAGATTCTTGTAGAGTCGCTCCTGTGTAACGAATATGGCTTGCTAAACGATGCGCAGATACATTGAGCATTATGCGCTCACCCCAACCTGTCGCCGATACCGCTACCTGCTCATCGGCATAGGTTCCAGAGCCAATGATGGGTACATCACCAACTCTTCCATAACGTTTGTTGGTCATCCCTCCTGTTGAGGTTCCGGCCACCAAACGCCCCGTTTTATCGACCGCAACACAACCTACCGTACCCATTTTCCAGGCATTATTGGGCAGGGATTCCAGATATCCTTGGGATTCATTGGCTCGTTTCCACGCTTCATAGCGTGCAGGAACTTTAAAATATTCTGGATCTACACGCTCCACAGTTGTTTGATCGGCATATTGCTCGGCACCATCTCCTGCAAATAGAACATGGCGCGATTCTTCCATAATTATTCTGGCTAATGAAATCGGGTGCTTCACCGTGGTTAAACCCGTGGCTGCACCGGCATTCATTTGAGACCCATCCATAATAGCAGCATCTAATTCATTTTTGCCTTCACTCGTAAATACGGCGCCGCGACCTGCATTAAATAGGGGATTGTCTTCGAGATATCGTACGGTTTGCTCGACGGCATCTAGGGAAGACCCCCCTTGTTCTAAAATTTCTACCCCAATGGCCAGGGCAGAATCGAGCGCTGCCATATACGCCGCTTTTCGTTCCTCTGGCATATTAGGGGAAACGTAGCCAGCACCACCATGAAGGGCAATGGCCCATTTTTGATCAGGTTCACTATTCGGATTTGTGGCACTATTAACCTGAGCGCTTACACGGGGTGGAAATGCATAGCATAGCATTCCAAATACTAAAAAGGATACTAAGAGGTTCAGTTTTTTCATGGCGGGTTCGTTCTGTGAAAAATTTACATTTTGGAGAGTTGTAGCAATTTTATGCTACTGTGATTCGATAATAATTCTATGGATGATACAAGAAATCACTAGCTCAAAAAAATTTTTTTAAGCCATTTAAGTTTCGGTCTGAAGGGTCCGATAACCTACTCACTAACGCAATTTAGAGTTATACAATAGACCTTTGATAGCTTACTTTGACCGGTAGATATCTTTTTAAAAACTAATTATTAGACCCTAATTTCAAAA
>JAYPDB010000223.1:1023-2288 GCA_038125045.1 Bacteroidota bacterium | reverse complement strand
ACCTTCCTCAGGGGAAGGCTGCAGCTAGGCGTGTCACTGATTTGCTTGAAGAGCTTAAAATCTTATTGGCGCAGGAGCAATTGTCTGTTCAAAAGCAATGGAATCGGAGTCTCCCTTTTGCAGATTACATTGTTGATCGATGGAGCAAAGCTCAGTCTTTAGGTTTTGGCGAGGGAAGTAGCATATACGATAGTACTGTCGTTTTGGGGGACGTAAAGGTAGGTAAAAACACATGGGTTGGCCCTTTTACTGTCCTGGACGGCTCTGGTAGCTTAACTATCGGCGATTACTGTTCCATTAGTGCTGGAGTACAAATCTATACTCACGATACCGTAAATTGGGCAACGACGGAAAGTGTCCAACCTATTGATCATGCTGCTGTTCATATTGGTGATCGTTGTTATATTGGCCCCAATGTTGTTATTAGTAAAGGCGTTATCATTGGTGATGGCTGTGTAATCGGTGCAAATAGTTTTGTGAATTGTGACATACCAGCCAATTATAAAGCTTGGGGTAATCCAGCACGTATCCAAGGTGAAATATCGACATCTAATCGAACCTGATCATGCTCCAAAATCAAAATATCGACCAAGTTGATCTCAAAATCTGTTCCAGATGTATTTACGATGAGCGAGTTCCATCTATTCATTTCGATGAACAACAGGTATGCAATTATTGCAGACAGGTGGAAGGACTGATCGAGCAGTACGGTACGGCAAAATCCAGCGGTGAAATGACATTAACCTCTATTTTAGATGACATCAGACGCGTGGGACAAGGCAAGCCGTACGATTGCATTGTTGGTGTTAGTGGCGGCACAGACTCTTCTTATCTTTTGTACTTAGCCAAGGAATGGGGTTTGCGTCCTTTAGCCGTCCATTACGACAATACTTGGAACTCGGCCATCGCTACCATGAATATTCATAAGGTATTAAGTGGATTGGATGTAGACCTCTTTACCCACGTCGTGGCCAATAAAGAAGCTGACGATATTTTTCGATCTTTTTTCCTTTCTGGCGTTGCTGAAATCGAGGCAGCAACAGATCTGGGATATGCCTATTTACTCCGGCAAGTGGCGGCAAAATATTCTATAAAATATATATTAGAAGGGCATTCCTTTGTTGAGGAGGGTATTACGCCTCTCGGCCGTAATTATTTTGATGGCCGCTACATTCAAGCAATCCACCAAAAGTTTGGGCACTTAGATCTGGAAACCTATCCCTTGATGACTTCTTTTCCATTCCCCATCAGAAATACATTTAGAA
>JAYPDB010000223.1:0-1013 GCA_038125045.1 Bacteroidota bacterium | reverse complement strand
GCTTTGGTATATCAGTTACTCAAAAGAAGAAGCAAAAACCCTCCTATCTGACAAGTTTGACTGGCGTTATTACGGTGGACATCACCTGGAAAATCGGATGACTGCTTTCTACCACTGTGTCTATCTTCCACAGAAGTTTGGAAGTGACATGCGTAACAATACGCTAGCTGCTCGAGTAAGGAATGGTACCATGTCAAGAGCCGAGGCTTGGGCGGAATACAATACTCCACCGGTGATTGAGGACGAATTGATTGATTACTTCAAGAAGCGATTGGGGTTAAGCCATGCTCTCTATGAGCAGGTAATGCAGGCTCCTCCCAAGAACTGGACTGACTATCCAACCTATAAAAAACGCTTCGAGCGCCTGCGGCCGTTGTTCCACATGCTAGCTAAAGCCAATCTTGTTCCGATGAGCTTCTATCTAAAGTACTGCTTCCCAGCAAAGGCCCCTTTATGATCACAATCGTAGACTACGGCATAGGGAACCTCGGCTCCATGTTGAATATGTTGCGGCGCATTGGAGCGAAAGCAGCCGTCGAGTCCGAGCCGGAAATTATTCTTCATGCCAAAAAGCTTGTTCTTCCGGGTGTCGGTGCCTTTGACGCTGCCATGCGGCGCATAAATGCTGTTCCTGGGTTGCGTGAGGTCCTTGATCAGAAAGCCTTAACTGAGCAAGCCCCCATCCTAGGCGTGTGCCTTGGAATGCAACTTCTTACCGATAGTAGCGAGGAGGGGGAACTGCCTGGCCTAGCCTGGATTCCGGGTGCAGCACGCCGATTTCCTAGTTTGCAGGGCCTAAAAGTGCCTCATATGGGTTGGAATATCGCTCGCCCCAACGCACCCAGTCGTCTAACGGCGGTATTGGCAACCGAATCCCGATATTACTTTGTCCATTCTTACTATGTTACAACTGAAGATCCGGCACATTCTTTGATGCGTACTCATTATGGTATTGATTTCGATTCTGCAATTGGGCGCGACAATATCTACGGCGTGCAATTCCATCCCGAGAA
>JAYPDB010000222.1:0-2360 GCA_038125045.1 Bacteroidota bacterium | reverse complement strand
GGTGTTTTTGCTAATAAATCAAGAACAATGCACGGCCTGTTTAGCTAGGAATCGATTAGGAACAACCTTTTGATTCATATGAAATTATATGCTATTGTATACTTAGTGCCTATCTTGTTTTGCAGGGTATCATTTGTTTTTAGGTGACACATATAACAATTAGAATTGTAGAGGGATATATGAAGTTTTTAAAGAACATGATGTATGTATTAATAATTGTTATATGGTCTATACCATTGTATGCTCAAGTAATCACACAATATAACGGCGCCGATGTGATTGAGAATAGCATTTTGGTGGTACTAGAAGATGTGGCCATGAAGGGAATTTCAGCTGCTGATCAGCTTCAAAGAGCTGAACGTATACGCCGTAATTTTGATATTCCCATTTCAAAACAATTTGATGAGCAGGGATTGGAAGAATGGCAAGTACCACTTGAAGACTATAGTTCTGTACTGACCCAGTTAAATGCTATACCAGGTGTTAAGGCCTTTCCAAATTATGTATTCAAAAGAGAGCAACTCGAGGCTACTCCTTTAAGTAACGATAATAATGATTTTATTACCACCGCTGATGGAACATCTTTTTCGGCGTTAGAAACACTCTACGGACCGGAGTTGGTGGTAAACGGTGATTTTTCTTCAGGTGATTTAACAGGATGGGCTACTTTTATTGCTGATTGGATAGGGGTATCTGCCGATTTTACGGTAACTGATGGTGAATTATCTGTGCAGAATATTGTTGGTGTAGACAGTACCTCATGGCACGTCCAAGTTATTCAGACTTTTAATGATTCAGTAATTGAACAATTGGTTCAATATGGTATGTATGAGTTATCTTTTACGGCAAGAACCGATGCTGAGGCTAAAGAACTAAAGGTATTTTTTGGGCAGAATTATGGAGATTTTCTCGGTGTAGTAGATACCTTTGTTACCTTAGATGATACCAGCTCAAATTATACCATTCGTTTTCGATTGAGTGATGTTTTCTATAGTCCTGATGGAACTACTCCTGGTATGAAACTAAGTATTGAGCCGGGAACATCAACGGATGCCCTATTTTTAGATAATGTATCACTTAAGAAGCTGAACTCACCTGCCGTATCAGCGCCAGAGCCAAGTGTAAAAATAGATTCAGCGATTTCAATTTTTAGCGACTATTTCACCAATGTTGTTGTGGATACTTATAGAACGGATTGGTCGCAGTCACTCTTTGAAATAGATGAATTGGATGGTGATCAAATACTTGTTTATGATTCGCTAAATTTTGTAGGTATCGAAACGGTAACCAATCAGATTGATGCCTCAGAAATGTCACATATCTTTTTCAACATTTGGACACCAAATGCTGATTTGATGCGAATTAAGTTGGTGGACTTTGGAGCCGACGGTGTATACAGTCCTGCAGCTGATGGAGGAGACGACTCTGAACATGAAATCGAATTCACTAACTTCCCCAAAAGTGGATGGTTAACCGTAAATATACCTTTGCACCGATTTGAAAATTTGAACAGCACAAGCAATATCGCTCAAATTATATTTAGCGCTGCTCCTGCAGGCGAATCAACCTTGAGTATTGATAATGTGTTCTTTTACGATAATGGACTACCTACCAATGATCCATTCCTATATTTGCAATATGCCTTAAACAACAATGGTACATTTAATCCGGGTAGTTCCGTAGAAGGAGCAGATATATCGGCTTTTGATGCTTGGAATACTACAACGGGCTCCGACTCTGTGGTGGTTGTAGTTTATGATGACGGAGTTGATTTCACTCACCCAGACCTAGCCAATCAAGCATGGGTTAATCCAGGTGAAGATTTGAATGGTGATGGTATGGTTTCCGATGATGAATGGAACGGTATTGATGATGATGGAAATGGGTTTGTTGATGATTTCTGGGGTTGGAGCTCCGTATATAATGATAACTCATTTATTAACGATGGTAGCTTCCACGGTACTCATGTGGCCGGTATAATTGGTGCTGAAGCGAATAACACAATTGGTATTTCAGGTGTAGCTCAAGAAGTTTCTATGATTTCCGTGATGATTTTTGATGAGTTTTTATACACCAATTCACTATCGATTATTCGTGGATATCATTATATCAGTACCCTATTAGAGCAGGGCGTTGAAATTACAGCTATAAATCAGAGTTGGGGTGGGGGGCGTTTATTTAATGACCCATCTTCGGAGCGATTTGTTGAGGTAATGTCTATGTATGCTCATCATCATGATCTATATGAAGCTATTTGGGTGGTTTCTGCGGGGAATAGTAGCTTGAACAGAGATGAATTGCCTTACTATTCGATTCCAAATAATATCGCGTCTTCAAATATCATTACGGTTGCTAGCAGT
>JAYPDB010000221.1:2191-2418 GCA_038125045.1 Bacteroidota bacterium | reverse complement strand
GTATTACTCGCTGCCTATATGGATACAGTCTTGGAACACAAGACACATCCAAAATCAGTATATAGGTTTTGTGAGACTGCTAGTATTGAGGAGGCTACTTTTCACTTCGCCCTTTAATCGAGATTCTTTTGATTTTGGAGACCCCACATTTTGGAAGGGTAACGGAAAGATGGCAGCTTTTTTTGCAAATGACGCGCACTTGAGAACGTTGAATGCCAATCGCGGGT
>JAYPDB010000221.1:0-2181 GCA_038125045.1 Bacteroidota bacterium | reverse complement strand
ATCGTACTTTTTTTTAGTTATACAACCTGCTTTACGATCTAAAGGCCAAATTAGCCACTAAGGCCTTTCAGCTTTATATGATTGATTAATCGTACCTTAAATTTGAATTAAATTAAAAGCGATGTATACTTCTTTTATAAACGGACTTGGCTATTACGTACCTGAAAATCCCATCACCAATGATGACATGTCGCAATGGATGGAGACCAGTGATGAATGGATTCGTGAGCGTACAGGTATCGAGGAGCGCCGTTTTGCGTTAAAAGGAGAGGATACGACGACCTCAATGGGGGTTAAGGCAGCCAAAGTGGCGATTGAGCGTTCTACAGTTTCGAAAGACGATATTGATTTTATCATCTTCGCAACCCTAAGTCCTGATTATTACTTCCCAGGACCAGGAGTGTTGGTTCAGCGCGACCTAGAGATCGGAACCGTTGGAGCATTAGATGTTAGAAACCAATGCTCCGGATTTGTATATGCACTTTCAGTGGCAGATCAATTCGTTCGAAGCGGTATGTATAAAAATATATTGGTTATTGGCTCTGAACTGCACTCACATGGGTTAGATATGACTACGCGAGGAAGATCGGTGTCTGTTATTTTCGGAGACGGTGCTGGGGCAGCTGTGGTATCAAGAAGTGAGAGCGATCAAAGCCAGATATTGTCTTCTCATTTGCATTCTGAGGGGCAATATGCCGAAGAGCTGGCTCTAATTGCCCCTGGTATGGGTAAGCGATGGGTCTCGGATATTCTTTCGGAAAACGACCCCAATGATGTGTCTTACATGCCTTACATGAATGGTCAATTCGTCTTTAAGCATGCGGTTGTTCGTTTTGCTGAGGTCATTTTTGAAGGCCTTTCACATAATGGTTTGACTACCGAGGATATAGACATGTTGATTCCGCATCAGGCTAACTTACGTATTGCGCAGTTCATTCAAAAGAAATTCAAGTTGAGCGACAAACAGGTGCACAACAACATCATGAAATACGGTAACACCACTGCCGCATCGATTCCGATAGCGCTCACGGAGGCTTGGGAATTGGGTAGGATCAAAAGGGGCGATCTTGTAGTGTTGGCCGCCTTCGGCTCTGGATTCACATGGGGTAGTGTAATTATGCGGTTTTGAGCTTAGACTTTTTAATAAGGTAAAGCCCAACGAAAGTGAGTAACCCGTTTAAAGGGAGTAACTCGTATCCTAATAGATACCCCCCTAGAGTTGCCGTGTCGAGACTTCCTAGCAAGGTAATAGAGATCACTGAAAGCAGGGCGACTAGACCCACCCAGCGCTCTTTGATTTGATAGGGCGTTAGAATTCCAAAAGCAAACATTCCTAACAGCGGACCGTAGGTGTATCCGGCAATCGTCAGTAAACTATCAATAACGCTGTCACTTAAGAAGTAGGTAAAGCTTATGATTACGCCTATTAGTAACACGGCTATACCGAGGTGTACTTGTTTTCTTCTCTTTACCTGGATCTCTTCAGCGTGCTGATCAAGTGCCAAAAAGTCTAAGCAAAAAGAGGTGGTTAAGGCCGTTAAGGCACTGTCTGCACTGCTATAGGCTGCGGCAATGAGCCCGAGAATAAAGGTGATTCCTATCTCAAGACCAAGGGAATGATTCAATGCTATTTCAGGAAATAAGAGATCAGTCTTTTCCACACCATTTGACTTAGGAATAGGGATGTTTTGAACATCGCTGTAGTGAAACAAAAGACTGCCTAAGAAGACGAATAGTCCCGTGACCAAAATGAGAACGAGACTAAATACAATCATATTAAGCTGTGCCTCTTTCAGATTCTTGCAGCTCAAATTCTTTTGCATCATATCTTGATCTAGCCCTGTCATCGCTATAGTAATAAAGGCGCCACCTAGGAATGATTTTAAAAAATAACTTTTCTGCATAGGGTCATCGAACACAAAAATTTGGTTGTAGTTATTGAATGCGTCCGAACTGATAAATGCTAGGGCAGAGGTGTCAAGTTGCTTAAGAATGAGTACAGTGGTGAGGCCGAGTGCGCTTAGCATAAATAGAGTTTGCAGCGTATCGGTAATTACGATGGTCTTAATCCCGCCTCTAAAAGTATAGGCGTAGATGAGCGCTACAGATACAACCACGGTGAGTTCTATTGGAATGCCAAAGGATTCGAATACAAAATGGTGTAATACAATGGCTACTAGA
>JAYPDB010000220.1:0-2419 GCA_038125045.1 Bacteroidota bacterium | reverse complement strand
GGCCAAGCAAGCCGATATCTCGGCCTATTACTCCAATACGGTGAGTTTATATCCCAAAGAGGAAGCCAGTGTGGTGGCCAAGGTTCGAGGTATTATCACAGATATTCGGGTTGAAGAAGGTGATTTCGTAAAGGAGGGGCAGGTACTCGCGGTCATTGAAGACGCCTCGTATCGTATTGAGCTAGCCAGAACCAAAGCCGAATTGGACCGTTTGGGAAATGAGCTTAAACGTAGCAAAGAACTGTTCGACCGGCAGTTGGTCGCCGCAGAAACCTACGAAGAAATTTTATATCGCTACGAAGTTCAAAAAGCGAATCACGAATTGGCGCAATTGAATGTGGAATACACTCAGATTAAAGCCCCGATCTCAGGCACCGTGTCCGAGCGTTTTATAAAAAAAGGAAACATGATCAATGTGGACAGTCCGGCTTTTCAGTTGGTTCAATTACAGGAACTCGAAGCCATATTATATGTGCCGGAGCATGAACTCTATAAAATCCGAGCGGATCAAACGGTTCGATTAGAAGTGGACGCCCTGCCAGGGCAGCAATTTGAAGGAAAGGTAGCGCGTATAAGCCCATCCATTGACTCCAATACCGGGACCTTTCGGGTGACCTTGTCCATTAATCCAAAGGCCTCGAGCTCAGTTGAAGGGGCAGAAATAGCTTCAACCCGATTAAAACCAGGCATGTTTGGGCGGGTAAATATCAAATACGACACCAAGGTGAATGCGGTGATGATTCCCAAAGTGGCGCTGGTTTCTGAGGATCGAGCTCAGAAGGTGTATGTGGCGGTGGATACCATGGTCTTTAAACGGGCGGTTGATACGGGTTATGAAGAAAATGGATGGGTGGAAATTACCCGAGGTTTAGACCCTTCGGAAACGGTGGTTACGGTGGGACAAACCACCCTCACCGATAGTGCTCGGATTCAAATCATCTCAAGCAACTAAGCATGGGTATTGTAGATCTATCGGTGAGGCGTCGGGTAACCATCAGCATGGTTACGCTGGCCATTTTGTTGTTTGGATTGGTATCTTTTTCTCGGCTTTCGGTGAATTTGTTGCCCGAACTTAGCTACCCAAGCTTGACGATTCGCACTGAGTTTGAAGGAGCGGCGCCTTCGGATATTGAAAACCTGATTACCAAACCCATCGAAGAAGCGGTAGGCGTGGTGAAAGGGGTGAAATCCATTGAATCGAGTTCAAAAGCGGGGCAGTCGGACGTACTTTTGGAGTTCAACTGGGGTACCCCGATGGATGTGGCGAATCTTGAGGTCATTGGCCGGCTCGATGGAATTCAACTTCCGTTAGAGGCCGAGCGCCCGGTAACCCTGCGCTTCGACCCCTCCATGGATCCCATTATGCGCTATGCTTTGTTTGTGGATGATTCGGTTGGGCTCAGTGAAACCGATCGTCTGTTGCAATTGCGGGTTTGGGCCGATGAATTGGTGAAAAAGTCCTTAGAGTCGGCTGAGGGCGTGGCTTCGGTGAAGGTGAGTGGCGGCTTGGAAGAGCAAATACAGATTCTTATCGACCAACAAAAGTTAGCCTATCTTAACATTCCCATCGAACGGGTGGTGCAAATACTGCGAGCCGAAAATATTAACCTATCGGGAGGTACGCTTGAGGAGGGTACTCAGCAGTATCTGGTACGAACCCTGTCGGAATTTGAAAATTTAGAACAGATTCGTGACGTGGTGGTGGCCATTCAGGACAATAGCGCGGTGTATCTGAAAGATGTGGCCGAGGTGGTGGAAGGTTATAAAGAGCGGGAGAGTATCAACCGGCTCAATGGCCGCGAATCGGTAGAAATTGCAATATATAAGGAAGGCGATGCCAACACGGTGGTGGTTGCCGAAGCCGTTAACGCACGACTCGAACAGGTGCAGGTAAACTGGCCTGCGAGTCTGGAGCTTGAAGAAGTTTATGATCAATCCGTGTTTATTTCATCGGCGGTCAATGAGGTGAAAAATGCCGGTATCATCGGCGGGATTCTTGCGGTGTTGGTGCTCTACTTATTTCTCCGCAAAATTTGGATTACTCTCATTATTTCTATCTCCATACCCGTTTCCGTGATTGCTACCTTCAACCTGATGTATGGCAACGGGGTGAGCCTGAATATCATGTCTCTTGGCGGAATTGCTTTGGGAATTGGGATGCTGGTCGACAATTCTATTGTGGTATTAGAGAATATTTCCCGCCATCGAGATATGGGCAAAGGAATTTGGGAGGCCGCTCGAGATGGGGCTAAAGAGGTAAGTACGGCGGTAGTGGCATCGACCCTCACGACCATTGCGGTATTTTTCCCATTGGTATTTGTGGATGGAATCGCGGGGCAGCTCTTCCGCGACCAGGCCTTAACGGTAACCTATTCCCTCTTGGCCTCATTAGCGGCGGCCATTACGCTCATTCCTATGC
>JAYPDB010000219.1:0-2454 GCA_038125045.1 Bacteroidota bacterium | reverse complement strand
GAGAGCGCTCGTAGATGTTGGTTTATATAAATGCCTGCAAAACGATGATCCCATAAGTTATGTACATGATTGGTAAGTCGCCCCTTGGCTAGGCGGATAAGGATAGAGGGAGCATCATTAATAAGTTCTCTACTTAGTTGGGGCTGGGTATTTGACCCTTTATAGCTTGCCGTTATGGAATAACTAAAACCTGAATAATAATTAAAGGACAACAACGGATCCTTAGATATCTGATGAGTGATACCCGTTTCATAGGTCCATTGTGCTTGAAGCGATTGCGATGTTTTTGAGTACAGTCCTAAAATGCTTAAGACAAAAAAGAATGAATAGGTACAATTTTTAGATTTCATTGGAGATAAAATAGGGCGCAAAAAAATACTTCGAAATTTAAATTTTCGCCCTCGATTGAAACTGCTATTTTTGAGTTATGATAAGTGATGCTAAAAAAGAAGAAATACGAGATGCTGCAGATATTGTTGAAGTAGTATCGGACTATGTTAAGCTCAAGCGTGCAGGCACGGGTTTTACGGGTTTGTGTCCTTATCATAATGAAAAAACACCCTCTTTTCATGTAACACCCCGTTTGGGAATATTTAAATGTTTTGGTTGTGGTGAATCTGGTGATGTGTTCAAATTCATCATGGATCAAGGAGGGCTTAGTTTTAATGAAGCACTACGTCAATTAGCCGATCGCTTTGGGGTTTTTTTACCGGTCGAAGAAACCAGTTATGAAGAACAAGTTTTTGAGAAAGAGCGTGAGGGTATTTTACACGCACTCAAGTTTGCAGGTGTATTTTTCTATCGTTCCTTAATGGAGGATGAAGAGGCTGAATCGGCAAGAAACTATTTGGAGTCCAGAGGCTATGGCCCTGATATCATCAAGAGATTTGGCCTTGGATATGCTCCCTCATCAGGAAAGGCCTTATTGCAGGCTGCTGAATCTGCGGGCATTGATACGAACTATCTGTTGGGTGGGGATCTGATTAAACAGCGCAACTCAGCGGAAGGACATTATGACACCTTTAGAGGGAGATTAATGTTTCCAATCTTTAACCCAACCGGTAAGGTTATTGCTTTTGCGGGTCGGGTTATGGGACAAGAAAAAACGGCTAAGTACATAAATTCCGCTCAAACACTGGTCTATAATAAAAGTGATGTTGTGTACGGGTTGAATTTTTCAAAGAACCAAATCCGAAAGGATAAAAGAGTGATACTCGTTGAGGGGTATACTGATGTTATAAGTTTACATCAACATGGTATAGAACATGTTGTGGCAAGTTCAGGTACGGCCTTAACCCCAGGACAATTGCGTACATTGCATCGATTTGGTGAGCAAATAACGATGATTTATGATTCGGATGATGCTGGGCAAAATGCCATGAAAAAAGGATTACTACTAGCACTGGAAGAGGGACTAGAAGTACAGTTGCTGCAATTACCCGATGGGGAAGACCCTGATTCATTCGTGAAACAGTTTGGACCTGAATCGTTTTTGGACATGGTTCAGAAAACGCAGATGGACTTCGTGGATTTCTTACTGTTAAAAGCCCAAGAAGAAGGGAGGTTAGAAACTCCAATTTCATTGGCAAAAGTGATTAGTGAACTCATAGACGCCATTGCTCATATACCTGACACTATTCAACGTCAAGTATATATCCAGCACCTACATCAACGTACTCAAAAGTACCGAAAAGGAACGGACCATGAATTGTTTGAAGAGCTTGAAAAAGCTCTTCGTGAACGGAGCCTTCAAAAAGAACGTGCTCAAAGAAGAGAAGCCAGAACGAAGACCTTTCAACAAGATCCAGGAATATCGGTTCAGGACAGTGATGTGATGCAGATCCCTAGTGATTCTGAATTTCCTACTCATGAACCATTCTCTACGGGTCCCACGAGCCTTTCAACTAGACCTCCGGCCATCAAGCCACATTATGAGAAAGAGTTAATTCGGCTTATGATTAGTTTTGGACGTCCTATGGTGCGTTATGTGGGTGGGCTCACAAACGAGCGTTTATTTGAAGACGAAGAATTGAAGGCCTTTTTTGAGGATATCATCCTTCGTTTTAAAGAAGAAAAGGATTTTAGTGTTCAGCATTATGCTGGAAGAGAAGCTCCATATCCAGCTTTGGTTGGAGATATCTTTACAGAAATACACACGGCTTCGCAACGTCATTCTGAAAAAACAGGAATCGAATTCAAAAAAGATAAAGATCCTTTTCGTACGGTGAAGAGCACATTGAAAGCCTTAGAGATGCACTATTACAAAGTGAAAAGAGCCGAACTCTCCGAACAATTTAAAGTCGCCACTGCTCAAGAAAAGAAGGAGTTAGTGGTGTTACAAGCCGAAATTCAAAAGAAAATTACGCAGAGAGAAGCTACAGACTCTGAGTTATTATATCCGGATCCAGAAGGAGCTTCCGATGGTTCAACCCGAGCAAAGAGTTTTCATTATGT
>JAYPDB010000218.1:0-2462 GCA_038125045.1 Bacteroidota bacterium | reverse complement strand
ATTACCGTAACCAAACTTTTACCATCCTTTATATCCACAAAAGCAATACGATTCGCAGTTGGTGAATAACTTCCTTCAAAAGCACCATAAGGTGTGATTATTTTATCGTAGGCACTATGATTAGTAACATCATATTCGATAATATTAATTCTATCTCTAGAGTCTTTGGTAAGTAATAATTTAGCTTGTGTGGGATGCCAGTCAATATCAAGTAAGGAATTATTTTTAAAACTAAGATCAGGTAAACCTTGTAGTTCTTGCTGTAAGATTGAACAGGAACTCGTTTTATTTATTTCAAAAATCCAAACGCCCTGTACCCCTCTTCTTTGTGCAATAATTGCGTACAAACCCTCAATACGACCATGTGATTGTATAGAAACGGGTCGAATATCTTCTAAATAACCACATTGAAACCACTTTTTTTCGGAATATTCAAATACTTGTGCAGATTCTTTATCTGTCTTAAACGCCCAAAGACTTTGTCTATAACCATCAAAAGAAGGGGCATACATACGTAAACTATTAGGCAGAGCAGTAACAGATTTTACAGGTATTTTTCGTTCGGTTATAAAATGTGTTAAATCTAGGCTATAGAGCTCAGAATTGATGTGATCACTATATCTAGAACCTGCTTTAAAGGAAGAGAAATAAAGGGTATTTGACTGTTTATCAAAAGAATACACGAAATCTTCAACTATAAAAGTTTCTTTAATTAAGCGATGCTCATCAGTACTTAGGTTATATAGATAAAATCCCTTTGGTGAATGATAACTGCTGGAATAATAGAGAATGTATTCACTGTTGATCCAGATAGGGCGTTGTTCTAAACGGTCGTTATCTTTTCCTGATATATATTCATCAGCGGAAGGAAAATAAAAGTCTATACCTGAAGCTTTGGTTAAATAATCCTGTTTTGCCCAAGCTATATATTCATTGTACAAACGAACAGGCCATTTTTTAGTGGTGTGTCTTAAAGCCAATCCATAACCAAAAACAAACCGGTCGTAATGACGTTGTATCGTTTCTTTAGATATATCATCCCCATAATGCCGATGTAACCAATCAATAAAATGATAACCCGCAATATAATGACGGCCTGTAGGATAACTAAAATGACTTGGAATAAGCCCATCACCTAAAGACCATGGTTGTTCACTCATTAAGTTGGACCAAAACCTAGATTTAAAATAAGCGTAATTACCTCTACCTCCATGCTCTGAAGAAAAACCATTGGTTCCCTCATGATAAACCGCAAGCCCTTCATGGATTCCAACGGGGGGGTAAAAGTTTAAACTTCGTGTTACGTCAGGGCCAAATAAATACCCAAAAGCATTTAACCCTTTAAAGCCTTTTACATTAGCATGAGTTGCGTGTAATAGTTCGTGAGATAACACCGTTTCTAACCAGGAACCGCCTCTGGGGTTCATAGCTTTTCCTTTAATCGGCGAAAGGATAATTTCTGATTTGAAATTCCATGCCTGAACAAAACCATTACTCAAATCCGAATAATCTGAAATAACCACAGGAAAATCTTTCAGCTCACCTCCGGTTAGCTTGTTTGCTAAAGGATATTGTTGTTCCAAGATTTTACCGCTTGTAAAAGCTATGGAATCTAAGTTTTCAGGATAAATAATTTTAAAGTGATCGGTCGTGAGCATCTTCCAACGACCAGAGATGGGACGGTGTTCCGTTGGGTATAAAGGAAGATTGGTTTGACTAAAAGCAGTAACCGTAGTCATGGTTAATAAAAAGCATAGTAAAAGCTTTTTTTGGAATAAAAGATCTCGGAATAAACCAGAAGGATGTTTCATTATGCGTTAACCCAAAGAGGTGAAAAAGAAAAGGTGTGCCAGCAGGTGAGACGCCGCACCAGCTAGTACAAACATATGCCATAATCCATGAAAACCAAAATGTTGTGGCCAAGGATTGGGCTTTTTGAAAGCATAAATAAAAGCCCCAATAGTATAAAAGAGTCCTCCTATAATGATTCCTTTCAAAAACTGTGTGGAGGTATTAGCCCAAATATCGGGAAGTATAAAAACAGAAATCCAACCCATGAGCAGATAAATTAAGGTTGAAAGCCAGGAGGGTGCATGCATCCAAAATAGTTTTTTAAAGATCCCTAAAGTCGCAAAAACCCAAATACTAATGAGCACATAAAAACCTGTAGGAGCCGGTAAAACGGTAACAGCTATAGGAGTATAGCCCCCAGCAATCACTACATAAATCATGATATGATCTAACTTTCTAAACCGGGCGATGGTGTCGGCAGACGCGTGTACTCCATGATAAAGAGCGCTCGCTAAGAACATCCCAAAGGTGCTTATCCCATAGACGCCTAAACTCCACGTACTACCAGGGTACTCACCCTTCGAACAGAGGAAATATAAAAGGGTAATGATGAGGCTAAATAAAGCGCCAACTTGATGGCTTAAACTATTAAATACCTCTCGAGGTTTTAG
>JAYPDB010000217.1:0-2465 GCA_038125045.1 Bacteroidota bacterium | reverse complement strand
ATCAGATGTTGGCCCATCCTAAAGTAATCTGTACCCCACATTTAGGGGCTTCTACTGAGGAAGCTCAGGAGAAAGTAGCCGAACAGATTGCCGATCAAATGGCGGATGCTCTGGAGAATAAAAATTACAAGGGTAGTATTAATGGTAAATCCATTGCGCTACTCACGAACAAAGAGGTGCAGCCCTATTTGGCACTAGCCGAAAAGCTTGGTAAGGCGATGGTTCAACTATCCCCCGAACAAACCAGTGATCTAGAGTTTGAATATGCAGGAGATTGTACCAAGTATGCAGATGTTCTGACCGACGGTATTTTGAAGGGGATTGTGGGTGAGTATGTTGATGATTCCATTAATCTTATAAATGCACGTGTCTACGCCGATGAAAGAGGATTTGAGATTAAGGAAGTAACCTCAAACAAAACCAAGACATTTGCCGACTTAATCACTATTAAAATGCCCAAAAACAAAACCTACAAGAGTATTTCAGCTACCTTATTTGGGGATGGAGATTACCGAATTGTAGATATTGATGGATATCGACTAGAACTTCGTTTGGAAGGGGATATTTTATTGTATCAAAACGAAGACAAACCAGGTATGCTTGCCGCGGTTAGTGGAGCACTAGCCAAGGATTCCATTAATATTGGTTCTTTAAGTTTAGGCCGGGCCGCCAAGGGTAGTAGTGCGATTACTGCGGTTTCAGTAGATCGTCAGCTCAGCGAAGCAGAGTTAAAAAATATTGAAGCTATGGACGGTATTCAGGAGCTTCGATTTATCTCATTAGGTGAGTAATCTACCTTAGCTCCACTCACCACGGAACCATCGTTGTTTAAGCCGCTCATTAGGGCAAGGTTTGGCATCCTCAAAAAGGTTGTTGGATTGAGTATTACATGCTAGTGTCATCTCCCGTTTGCCCAATGCTCCTGGAGCTTTATACACCGACCAGTTGGCCGCTGCCATGGCTGCTCGAATTTGGGTAGCAGCCGCATAGGTGCTAAGGATGGATTTAGAATGCCCCCATTGGTGATAGCACGTGAACACCTTATAAGTCCAACATTCCGGATTTTGCTCTACAGAAAATGCATCATGAAAGTAAACATCTATTGGATGGTCCAAGCAAGATAGTTCTCCAAGTTCTTTTAAGAATCCTACATACAAATGTAGATAAATGGGCCATTTGGGATCGGGTTGAAAGGTGTTCCATCCTGGATGCACGTCAGAAAGAATATTGGGTATCCAATGGTTTAGTTCCGTTTTTACCCATTGAATGGGATATGAGAATCCCTTAGCGGTCTCAGGATCAATAGGAAAGGCTTCAACGGAATAAAAATGAAGGGCATTTCGATTGACCGCCGTCATCATTTTATGAGCAGCAAGTAAAAAATTTAGCCCGGTACCAAAGCCCATTTCAAAAATATGGACATCTTGCCCCTTCTTTTCGATTAGCTCGTTAAGTCTGGTATTAGTAAAAAATACAATCTCACTCTCACTCAGTGCACCATTGGGGTTGTGGTAGTATTGTTTAAAATGTGAGGAGTAGAGTGTGGTTGAACCATCCTTGGTGTCATGCCTCAATACATCACTGTTAGGGGCATTTGCTATCGGATGTTCATCACTCAAACTGGGCACTAACTTTTCCGAGTTTCGCCTGTAAGGTAATCTCTGGTAACGCACCGTAATCGGAGAAGGATATGTTGCGCGGATTCTGAGTATCTATACTTTTAAATAAATCCGTTAGTTCAGCCGCATACCGATCTAGTTTAGATTGTGGATATATGAAACCAGAAAAATTACCATAACTCTGATTGCCTGTTATGGCTGTATTTGCAAAGTCGATACCTGCAATCGCTGTAATGGTACAATACAAAGGAATATCTGAATCGGTTTGAAACTGAATATTTCCAGCTTCCGTGGTTAGATGGATAGAATCACCTGCTTCTTTTAGCATGAGTTGAATATTCCCCCCCAAAGTGGTTGCTTGGATGGTGCCTCGCATATTGTTCATTTCAATATGGCCTCCCTCTGTACGCGCATGAACGGAACCTGATACCTCCTCCAAACGTATGTGTCCACCTTCCGTCATAAGGTTTAATTCACCTGCTGAATGTTTAATTTCTATATGTCCACCACCAGTTTGTAGTTCTAGACGACCAGTGAGGTCTTGTACTTCGATATGTCCACGATCTGTTTGGCTGGTTAAACGAGCAGATTTAGGTACTCTTAGGGTGGCTTGTAGTTGAATATTATATTCTTCATCATCCCTTGTAACTAGAGTAATTTTAGTACCCTCGTTGGTTACTAACTCATCCATGCTGATACGGTCCTGAAGCCAATCGGTATCTCTTATACGACCAGATGCCATAAGTTCAATAGTTGCTTCATCTAACTTTTCTCCGTAGATCACAATAGAACCAAATGGCAGTACAAGACTGAGCTCTTTAAAGGACTCTAGTGGTATATTTTTTT
>JAYPDB010000216.1:0-2500 GCA_038125045.1 Bacteroidota bacterium | reverse complement strand
GGCCTACTTTGCCAAAACCTTTAGCTAGACCGACGGGAAACTTGTAGCCACCGGGTCCTCTCCTAGGTTCCCTTACTACAGCTTTAATGCCGGAGTTTATATTTTTATCCATATCACGTTTATACCCACTTATCTGAATTATATCAATGTCATTATGGCAATATCCCTGAATGACTTGGCCGGAATTTTTTCAATAATGATTGGTGAACGAGTAGTGAACGAATCCTGAATAACTTATGAATAACCTAAAGGGATCAGGTATTGACTAACTTTTAAGATAACCCAAAATTTTTTTGTTTAATGAATTATAAGACTTAACAGGCTGAAATTTTAAGACCTTATTGACATAATAAACAATCAACTCACCGAAACAATATTGTATATTTAATTTTAAACCATGCACAATCCTAGAAGCGCTGGATATTCTTTTGGTTTCCCGAATTTGGATCAATTACGAATTCCACAAAACTTTGAAACCTTCCAAACAAACCTAGCTAAAACAGTCATCCCTATTCATAAACCAAGAAAACAACATTGGATCCGTGTACACCCTCAGCTGATGCTTGAAAAAGTAGCCATGCTTGAGCTCGATCAATCAACTGGGTTCCCTGAGCTATTTATTATCGACCCAAAGGTTCTTCCATTATTACATGATATTCCCGGCATAACGCATAGGACTTTGCGCCTATGTGTCTACCGGCCCGGCCACACCCCATTTTTGTGGCCCCTCAAACTTCCTAAGGGTTCAGGTGCCGCTTTTGAAAACTGGTATATTTCGGCGCTAAAGGCGGCAAAAATCGCAGAAACGCAATGGGTAAGGGTAAATTCCAACACACCTGCACAGAGTTACGACACTATTACGGCAGAGGCTGATTGGGGTGAACCGCAATGGCCGGATATGAATTTCAATGAGATTTTCAAAATAGCAATTGCAGAGGGAAGAATCATTGATTCCGTCGACAACCCCATTATCCGGGAAATTAGGGGAAAAGAATGATTCAAAATTCGATATTATTTTCAGAAATATGGGTGGTTCACTTTCTAACCACCCTGAAGGACGATGGATTGCCTTTACCCCAATATGTAGTCGCAAAGGAAGTGGTCTCCCAAAAGACCATTAGGTTGTCCGGCAGTGAACTACATGAAGCTAAGGCCTGCCCCTTTTCAAAAAACGATAGGGTTTTATTCATTTGTTACGATTCATCATCGGTCATGCAATGTTTCGTTTCGTTAAACTGGGCTCTTCCCGTCAATATGGTGGATCTTAAGGTAGAATTCAGGCGCGTTTTAAGCGGTCATGAAGGTGAGCATAGTTTCTCGCTTCTAGAGGCATTAGAATATTTTAAACTGCCGCATCACTATACGGTTGGCCCATTGGAACCGTGCGGCACCATGCACAACCAGCAATCGCATGGTGGTTTTCCGAGCATTTATGCGAATCAATACTGTGAAGGAACAGTAGATGCAATTTGTGTACTGTATCGAAAAATGGAATCTGAGTTGCATTTTCCATATTGCCTCATACGGGGTAAATATATGCAGTCCGTTGCTTTTATGGAAAATCAGGGAATACCAATTGATACCTCTTTGCTTGATCTATTGTTGGAAAAGTGGACATGGATTTGTGAAAAAATAATAGACCAAAAGGACCCAAATGGGGTCTATAACAGCGGAAGTTTTTGTGAAGATCATTTCGAAAACTACCTTCATGCGAAACAAATTCCATGGCCAAGGCATCCATCCGGAAAATTACGACTTTATGAGGAAACCTTCAGGTTCAAGGCCCGTGCTTATCCCAAATATATAGCTCGGTACTATGAGCTGAGATGCGCCCTGAACAAACTCAAACTTCAAAATTTGGCTATTAGCTCGGATGGCAGGAACCGGGTCAATTTAGCCCCCTTTCGATCTACAACATCCAGAAATCAACCAAGTAGCAGCAGGTTTATTTTTGGTCCATCTACATGGACAAGAGGCCTAATAAAGCCAAATAAAGGGACTTTCATTGCTTACATTGATTGGTGCCAACAAGAGCTTGGAATTGCCGCTGCCCTTTCCGGTGATAAAAATATGCAAGATGCCTACAACTCCGGTGACCCTTACCTTACATTTGCGCAGATGGCGCACGCTGTTCCCGTAACTGCCACCAAGGAAAGTCACCCGACAGAAAGGGCGGCCTATAAGATCTGCATGCTGGCCGTCCAATACGGCATGGGTCCGGAATCTCTAGCTCAAGAATTAAGCAAACCCGTGTACGAGGCTAATCAGCTTCTTGGGGCACATAAAATGGCCTTTCCTGCATATTTGGAGTGGAATCAACGTATCTTGGACACAGGCTTTGGTGAGGGGAAACTCGAGACAAGCTTCGGTTGGACCCGGAAAATCTACCCCGAATCAAAACCTGCTAGCGTGGGAAATTTCCCGGTCCAAGGCAACGGAGCCGAGATGCTCAGAATAGCTATTGGCCTCATGCATGAGGCGGGAGTCAAAGTCTGTGCAC
>JAYPDB010000215.1:0-2502 GCA_038125045.1 Bacteroidota bacterium | reverse complement strand
GGCCATGCCCACCTGGACGCCGGATGGCAGCAACATTGTCTATGTGAGCTGGGATCAAACCGAGGGAGGTCATATATATAAGGTGAACCCGAATGCAAGACGGGTTCAACCCGAGAAAATTACTCAGAAGGCCGCATTTTATGCGACTCCCGTGGTATCTAAGGATGGAACAAAGGTACTTTTCGCGACCGGAAGCTACTACGATTACGCCTTGAACTTCGGCCGAGGCGCCGCCTTCAGCGCGATGGACGAATATCACTGGGTTCCTATAACCGGAGGCTCCAGCACCTTTGTAGCAGAGGTGAAAGGACGGCGATACCCCCATTTCAGCTCGGTAGACGATCGTATTTACCTCTCGGATAACGACGGAAATTTGGTCTCGATCCGATGGGATGGCACCGACGAAAAGGAGCTCGTGCGTATTACCGGGATTCGCACCTACGGCACCTATCACAACACGCCACCTTCCGAGGCGGGCATCTTGTTTATTTCCCCCGACGGAAAGCAAGTCTTGGCGCAGGTGAACAACGAAATCTACACCGCATACTTGCCACGGGTGGGTGAAGCCATCACCATCTCGGTTTCTAATCCCGATAAGGCCGCCTTTCCCGCCAAGAAGCTCACCGTAGTGGGCGGGGAATTTCCACACTGGTCGGGGGATTCCAAAAAGGTGCATTGGTCGCTAGGAAAAGGGCATTTTATTTATGATTTGGAAGAATCTATTCGGGTTGAAGAAGCCCAGGAAGCCGCTAAGGAAGAGGCTGGCGAAGGCGGTGAGGCTGGCGAAGGCGGTGAAGAGGCCGACGACGAAAATGATGAAGATACCGGCGACATTGAGGCCGACGCCATTGAAGATTACACCGCCTTGGAAATCAAGGTGATGGTTCCCTTCGACCAGGACATTCCAGAAGGAACGGTTGCCCTAACCGGTGTGCGGATCATTACCATGAAGGGTGACGAGGTCATCGAACACGGAGTCATTATCATAGAAAACCGACGCATTGTGGCGGTAGGCGACATGGCCAGCACACTCATACCTGCCGATGCCCAGCAAATCGATTTGGAGGGGGCTACCGTGGTGCCTGGATATGTGGATACGCATGCCCACCTACGCTCGACCAGTATGCTTCACAAAGATCAAGAATGGAGCTATGCGGCGAATGTCGCCTATGGGGTTACGACCACAAGGGATCCTCAGACCGGGACCACCGACGTGCTTTCATATGGTGATATGGTGGTGGCAGGTAAGAGTTTGGGTCCGAGAATTTATTCGACCGGTCCAGGCGTGGGATACTGGGGCTACAACCTGAAAAGTCTCGACCACACGCGCGAGGTGTTACGGCAGTACAGCGAGTATTTCGATACCAAAACCATTAAGATGTACCGCGTTGGGAACCGGAAACATCGGCAGTGGGTGATTCAGGCCGCTCACGAACAGCAGCTCATGCCAACCACCGAAGGAGGCTTGGACATCAAGCTGAATCTGACGCAACTTATCGACGGTTATCCTGGTCACGAGCATAATATTCCGATTACCGATGTGTACAAGGATTTCATAGAAACCACGGCCTTCACCCAAATGGCCATTACCCCCACCATGTTGGTGGCCTATGGCGGACCTTGGGGTGAGGAGTATTTTTATAGCCGCGAAAATCCCTATGACGATGAAAAACTGGCACGATTCACTCCTTGGGACGTGCTAGCCTCCTCGACCAGGCGCCGAGGATTCTGGGCACGTGACGACGAAATGGTCTTCCCACGTCATGCTCAAAAGACCAAAAAGATGTTCGACTCGGGAGTACTCCAAGGCGTAGGCAGTCATGGGCAGTTGCAAGGTCTGGGCTATCACTGGGAGCTTTGGGCCATGGCATCGGGAGGCCTTGAGGCGCATGAAGCGCTAAAGGTAGCCACCATCGATGGGGCTCGCACTCTTGGCTTGGATGGTGATTTGGGATCTATTGAAGTGGGTAAAATTGCGGATCTGGTGATTCTGCGCAACAACCCTTTGGAAGATCTGCGCTATACCAACGACATTGAATATGTGATGATGAATGGCCGGTTGTATGAGGGAGATAGCCTGAACGAAATCTACCCTCGCAAACAAAATTTTGAGCGCTTATATTGGCAGCACATTACTCCGACTACCACAGATTGGGAGTAACAACTAACCAAGTAAAAGCATCTACATGAAGTACCGAAAACTAGGAAAAACCGGACTCACCGTCTCTGAACTATCTCTTGGAACCTGGCAAGTAGGCGGGGTTTGGGGCACTGGATTTGATCATGATTCGGCTCAAACGCTCCTCCATGCCGCCTATGAGGAAGGCGTGAATTTTTTCGATACCGCCGATGTGTACGAAGCAGGTGAGAGTGAACGCGCCGTTGGACGGTTTCTTACATCGGTAGGAGACAAGGACCGGTTATTTGTAGCGACCAAATGTGGCAAACAAATTGAGCCTTTTGTGAACGAGGGTTTCTCACCCGAAGTCTTACGGGGCTATG
>JAYPDB010000214.1:0-2510 GCA_038125045.1 Bacteroidota bacterium | reverse complement strand
CCTCACGATCGCCGGGCCATCCTAAGTCTTAGCATGCGGGGAGGCGGCGGCTTTGAAATATGGCAATACACCTCTCGAACCCCCACCCCAATGGAAGGAGAGGTGATACTCGGGGACTTGGGAATAAACGGGGCGAAAATAAAAAGCTATGATGTGCAAAAGAGTTATGAGGAATTCACTAAGCGCGGGCTTCAAGTAATCACTTCACTCGTGAAAAATCCCGCAGGTGAGCACCATTTCTTTGTAAAAGATCTTCACGGCAATCTTTTTCAGGTAATACAAGGTCAGTCTTTTTTTCGCAAGAAAGAACGCGCCCTTACCGGCGGAGTTGTGGGCGCCATCATAGGTTCTACCGATATTGACCGCTCCAAAACATTGTATCAAGAGATATTAGGTTACGACACTGTCATCTATGATGAGGAAGGAGTTCACGAGGATTTTCACGGGTTGAATGGGGCCGCCGGCCGTTTTCGGCGTTGCCTGCTCCGACACAGCAAAGCCCGAAAAGGCGGATTTAGTGCATTGTTTGGACCTACTGAAATAGAACTCATACAAAGCATATCGCCAGATATTCCGCCTAAAAAGTTATTTGAAAACCGATACTGGGGGGATCCTGGCTTTATTCACCTTTGTTTTGATGTTCAAGGAATGGATGTTTTGAAACAAGAATGTGAAGCAGCCGGTTTTCCATTTACGGTCGATAGTGCGAATAGTTTTGATATGGGTGAAGCCGCTGGTAGGTTTACCTACATCGAAGATCCCGACGGAACACTCATTGAGTTTGTTGAAACGCACAAAGTGCCCATTGCAAAACAATTTGGCTTGTTTGTAGATATGACCAAAAGAGATCCCGAAAAGTCGTTACCTAAATGGATGCTGCACGCACTTTCTTTAAGCAGAATGAAAGACAAGAGTTAACACACAACCCAGTACCATTAGCCGTTAGAATTATTGTTCAGGTACTCCTTAAGATCAAATTCTTCGAGTGGCGCTGTTTTCTTTAGATACAATGGGTGATGGGGGTGCCCATTCTTTGAGCGCGCTCCTCTTGTAACAAATCGAAGCGGGGCATCCTGTAGCGCGTTTTCGATATCTACCAGACAAAGCCATAGGTAAGGCCGTTTTTCTATTAGCGTACCCCAAGCACACCAGACATCCAGACGTTGATGCGCGCTATACTGCTTCAGTAATCTTTGTATGTGATGAACATTTTCATTGTGTAGCGCCCTAACCAGTCTTCGATGCATGTTGTTGGGATTGGTAGCTCTTTGAGGATACACATTAAACATAAGCCATCCGCGGTATCCATGATCTTCCGAATACCGTGCTACAGAAGCAACGGTGGGGTCTAGTTGTTCAGGAGTAGCTGTACTGGGGTTAACCCCAAAACATACGAAGGGGTATGGGTTTTCTGGGGGTATCCACCCCAGGCTAAACCTAGCCTTTGAACCGCTGTGATCATAGACCCACATCGATGCCCTCATTGGGTTCGGCCTGTAAAAAATCCTTGAACCGCTGGGTATTGTATTGAGCCATACCCCTCTTTTTCATAATGATGAACCCCTTTTTATCGATCACATAGGTCGTAGGAACCACGGAGGTGTCATACACGCGTGGCTTACGTGATTTTGGAAAATAAACGGGGAGATCATAGTTTTTACGAACCATAAAGTCTAACGCTTTTTGTGGATCTTGATCGAGGGAGACCATCATAAACATGACGGAGTGGTCCTTTTTAAGGTCGGAATATAAGCCCTGTATATTGGGCATTTCAGCAATGCAGGGTGGGCACCAGGTGGCCCAAAAATTTATAAAAATGGTTTTACCCTCAAAAGCGCGCATCGAGACCGCATTACCCTCCGAGTCACTAAGCAAAAAATCAAAATCGGCCCGAAGCCCGTCTTGTGAATCCATTGAATCAATCCCAGAGATCTCTATAGAGTGTTTATCGGCCTTTAAGGGAGTTGGCGACAGAGAGGGTTGAATGATATGCGTGCTTAATAAGAGCCGCTGAGCAAAGCCAATGACTTCGGTATGCCAACCGCCCAGATAAATGATGCCACCTATGGCCAAAAGAACACCCCATTCTTTAAGCACTTTTAAGAGCCTCTTGTTCTGGGTTACTTTTTCGCTGCCAAAAAATTTCATACTTCCTATAACTTAGAAAACGGTGCGAATTTGTTCGAGGGGCTTTTTTTGAATGTTAGGCACTTCGACATCCTCTTTCGGGTATCCGCAGATTAAAAGTAAGAACGCTTTTTCATGCTTAGGTCGGTCCAAAAGCTCATTTAAGAAGCCCATCGGACTCGGTGTATGAGTTAAGGTGGCCAAGCCGGCGTTATGTAAGGCCGTTATGAGCATGCCCGTAGCGATTCCAACAGATTCCTTCACATAATAATGTTTTTCCTGTTCTCCAGACTCCTTGATATGATAAGATTGGCTGAAGATAGCGATGAGCGCAGGAGCCTCTTCAATAAAAGGTTTGTGCTCGTTAGTATCGAATTGTTCCA
>JAYPDB010000213.1:0-2527 GCA_038125045.1 Bacteroidota bacterium | reverse complement strand
GCCATTCGGCTTCCGTCTCGGCTATTCCCGCGCCCGTCCAAGCGGCGATCATAAATCCCTTTGTCTCTTCCTCAAGGCTTGTTTGTTCGATTGAGCAGCTAATGGCTAAAACCCCCATCAACAATAAAAGTGTTCTCATTTTCATAGCGTGAAGTGTTTCTTTAGATATCCGTCCTGGTTAATGGTAATAGACCGCACAGGGTTGCCATTTCTTGTTTGAACAGTGATCTCAAATCCTAAGCCTGTACTCCGAAATTCGGCATCAAAATCAAAGCCATGGACTCGGAATTTAGAGCCTTCTGCTTCCAAAATATGAGCATGCTTTCGCGCCTCCTCATTCTCGAGCATAAGTTGTTTCCGATACAAATAATACACCAGTTGATAGGCGGATTGATCAAGGCTATCCACTTTCGAGCTCCAGAAAGGTACCTCCATAGCATCCGTGGAATCTGTTAAGCCAGTGACATCACTATCGGCGGTATCACGAGCTGTAGTATGTTCCGGTTCCCCTTCAAAATACACATACCCCCAATGTTCGGGCCTATGCATATCTATGGCCATTTGAGGACTCCACACCCAATTGTATTCCGACAATCTTTGCCCTTGCTCATCGGTCTTCTTTTCGTATCGACCGTCAGTAATCTGAAAGTCCCATTGCACTCGTGAGAAATTGACCCGCCACATACTTCCTTCCCCGAAACGGTGCCCTCGATCAATCCCATTTACGGGCCCGATAGGAATCGCCAGTTCAACCGACCATCCACGATCCCGATCCCTAAAATCGTTCAAGGTTCCTCGCACGTCAATCCCAATCTGGGTATGGTTCACATCCCATTCATCCAAAACAGGACCGTTTCGACGATAAGGTCGAGCCAAAAACAAATCCCAAAGCGTACCCAAGGCATTCACTTCAAATTCAGCATAATGGGGTTGATCTTCATTGGGTTTAATAAACACCTCAAAGTCATTATTGTAGAAAATGACCGCATCCCTCTTCTCGATATCTCCCCATACATGCTCCTCTTCCATTTCGGTATACACATAGAAATAGGCCTCATCCCACAGCATTTTCACCCGAGTTTGATAGTAGGGTTTAGGATGTTCAGGCCCTAGAATATCCATAAAAAGATTGGTCCACTCGGCATCATCCCAGGCGGCCTCATTCGCTATACCGTCTATGGTTAAGGTTTCTTTTGCTTTGCTCACTACATAGTGCTTAGGCAGGACAAGATCCAAATTTTTTCGGGTTGAAGGGGCTCCGCAGCCTAAACAAAGTCCCAGTCCTAACAGGATGTATTTATTCATCACCAATCTTCCTCTATAGCGGGGGTGCCGGGAAATTGAACCACATAATCTCCGTATATGGGATCGTAATAGTGACCGTTTTCCTGGTAATCTGGATTCCATTTTTTGGTTCCGTCCGATTCTAATACATACAGATAAGGTGATAATAATAGCCGTTCAAGATGCCAACGGCCTTCCTCTCCAGACGGAATCTCTTCCCCGTTACCGTAGACCATGAGTCCACCATCGGCATACACCTCATGCTCTGGGCTTATATCTCTATACTCATGACTCACATTCATCACTTTGTGCCCAATTTCATGGGCGATGGTGCGGCGTTGTCGGTCGGGTCGCTCAAGATTTGAAAGGCTAATAACCCCCCGATAGGGTTTAGGAATCGTTCCAGGATAAGAGTAGGATGGAAAGGATAACCCACCGGTGCGCACCGTTTTCATGGTCCAGTTTCGACCCTCTGAAACCGTTAAGAAGGGATAGAACACGTCCTGAAATACCACAAAATAAAGGGTTCTATGACTGTTTTCATCCACTTCAATGATATGCTCTAATGCATGGGAGGCGTGTTCGGTAAGCTCTGTAGGATGCCGCTGGCCGTGTTTATACAGATTAATGTAGCCAGTGTTTGGAATCCCAGGAACTTCATTGGCCTGAATCGAGAGGTATGAAGGATCAATTTCGCCCATTTTAATCCACATCACATTGATTTGCACACCCGTAGGCGCATAAATTTCTTTAGCGGCTTGTAGTCCTGTTACGATGCGGTTAAGGGTTACTTTTTTAAACCCAGGGTCTAGGTTAGACGGAAGATAAACCCCAACATCCATCGTTGGCTTACCTGTTACCAGATCCGCATTCATTGCTGCGTAATCAATGGAGTCGATGATGGACCATTGGGCAGTATTGGGTCCATCATTTACTGGAATGAACGAATCTTCTGATGTGCAATTGATACCGAATACAAGAAGCCAACAAAACGTAATAGATCTCATCAGGACGTTAAATAAACCACCCGCTTTTGTATTGTGTTGCATGATATCTTACCGCTCGATTTTAGAAATTGGTAAAAGCATTGCACTGCTTTTACTTATGGAATCTTTTACTGTATTTTATTTAAGCACAATATAAAAATTGAAGTAGTAAAGAAAGAGAAAAGTATCTGTTTATACAGCCTATGGTGCTCATCAAATAAAGCAGTGATAATAGGTTTGAAGTAGAGAGCCCGTCC
>JAYPDB010000212.1:0-2540 GCA_038125045.1 Bacteroidota bacterium | reverse complement strand
TAGGAGTTATATTATTAACCAATCGAGTACATCCCTATCGCTCGTATGGTTCCAGAATAAGTGCCATTAGAGCCGCTGTTGCGGATGCCGCTTATGAAGCCGTTTCGAAATAAACGATGAGCTACATACCTCATTCATATCAACCCTATTCTGATAAGTCGGGAGAGTGCCTTGTCATCGGCTCTGAGGGAGGAAGGTTTGTTGGGCTGCGAATAGAATCAATGTCTTTTCCCTTAACCATTAATGCCGCTCAAGCTGGTATTTGTCTCTGCCTGATAAATGGTGAACAGCCCAAAGAGATTCTATGTTCTCATGAATATGATAGTGATCTTAGCTACTGGACGTCTCGATTCAACATAACCATTACACGGGTTGAAGCTATACAACTACAGCTCGTCATTGAAGAGGCCTTAGTACTCCAGCAAACGATGCTTACTGGCCATGGAAAGGAATTATTCTCTCCAATATCTCAAGAAGTGTTTGGAACTTCAGAAATGATTCTCCAGAGAAAGGGTACCGATATATACCAAGGAAAGAACCTTCCCATTTTTACTAAAGAGCAAATGGATAGGTTGGCAAGCAAATTAAGGTCACTGTGCTCTCTTGCCATGTGTGAAGAGTCACATTTTCCCGTATCGGCACTTATTTGGACAGAACTGGGGTTTTTTCCCGGAGTAAACATTGAATTCAACGACTGGGGCTATGGACTTTGCGCGGAACGTATGGCCTTGGTTTCGGCTCTACGGTTTGCACCAAAACAAATTTTTGGAGTGTTTGTTCACGCCGAAAAAGGTGACTTAAGCACACCTTGTGGTGCATGCCGACAAATTTTAAATGAGCACATGCCTCTAGCCAAATTATATTGCTTGCACAAAGATGAAACTTGGTCCGAATATTTTATTCATGAGCTCTTACCACACGCATTTTCAAGTACTATCCTTAGTAAAAGCCGGGACTAATTTGCTATATATCGTCTCAAATAGTACTAAATAGGCTCAAAATGATGCCTAAATTCTTAAAAAACTGTATGAATTTGGCTAAAATCAGCCTCAAATCATTAATTAAGGCGATTTTTCTTTAAAATTTTACTTTTTCTATTTGATTCAAACTGTTTGAATATATAGCTTAAGTCATTCTTTAAAGAATATTCATTAACTAAAACATAACGGAGTAATAATGAGTAGAGTAAGTGAATTACAAAGCCTAGTAGAATCAGTTTCATCTGAAATGGAAAAATTCTACGACAAAGGAAACAAAGCAGCTGGAACGAGAGCAAGAAAAGGTCTACAAGATCTTAAAAAATTAGCCCAAGATATTCGTTTAGAAATTCAAGCTAAGAAAAACGCTTAAGACTCCTTTTGAGTTTACTTATAAAAGCCACATGTTTATGTGGCTTTTTTTTTGTCCAATAAATAGTTTGTAACACCATAATTGCTCTTAAATGTTTATGATGTTCCTATGCGCATTCTATTTATCATCCTTTCTTTCTTTCTCTTATTAGCCCTCTCAAACTGCAAAAAAATAAGTGGTGACCCCGTAGCACCGTCTAAAGAAGAAACCGCACTACGATCACTTGCGGATTCCATAGAGGTGAAACTATCTAAACTTGAGGGTACCTTTGCCGTGCAATTTTCAAGCATTGATCGTCCTGAGCTTGAATTTTCAATACATCCAGACACTGTATTTCATGCCGCAAGTACCATGAAAACCCCCGTTCTTTTTGAGATTCTTAAACAGCATGACCTGGGTACATTCCTCCTCTCGGATTCTCTATTGGTAACAAACCGCTTTACGAGCATTGTTGATGGAAGTCCCTATGGTATGCAGATATCCGAAGACAGTGAAGCAGACCTCTATGCATACCTCGGTAAAAAGAAAACGGTTCTGGAGTTGGCAGAACTTATGATTACACAGAGTAGTAATCTGGCTACGAATCTATTAATGGAGAGATATAAAGGAGATCTTGTTACCAACAGTATGCGACTCATTGGAGCCGAGCACATTCAAGTGCTACGTGGAGTCGAAGATCTAAAAGCATTTTCGGCAGGTAGAAATAATGAAACTACCGCTCGAGATTTATGGATATTATTTAACGAACTCACAGCGGGTTCAACACTTTCGAAAAGCAGCAAAAATCTAGCTTTAGACATACTCAGCCGTCAAGAATTCAACGATATGTTTCCCGCAAAACTACCCATCGGGACACAGGTTGAACACAAAACGGGTTGGATTACCGGTGTACATCATGACTCTGGTATCATTCATTTGCCCAATGGAGAGGCGTTCATTCTCATATTTTTGTCAAAAAATGCTCCTAATAGATCCTTAGTTCAAGAGGCTGCCGCAGATATAGCTCGTATGCTTTACGATTATTTATTGGCCTATCCAGATTGGGATTTAGAACTCAAAAAGGCAGGATTGATACAAATTGAGGAAATGGACTCAACCATCATGGTACATCTGGCCTACTCGTCAACAGACAATATTCTTGGCTATGATGCCTATGGTAGTTTAGAACATGCATACCTTCAAAAAGAAGC
>JAYPDB010000211.1:1529-2555 GCA_038125045.1 Bacteroidota bacterium | reverse complement strand
ATCAAAGACATATCGAGCAGCACCGTTACCGCAGAATACCAAGGAGTCTTTAAAACTGACGAAAAGCTGCGAAACGAGTTTATCGCCTATGTAGGATTACAAACTGAATTTTAATTCATGAGCAACCGTTACCTCAATAACGAACTCTTTGTCTTCAACTCTTTAAGTCGAAAAAAAGAGCCCTTCACTCCGGTAGAATCCGGATACGTAGGTATGTATGTTTGCGGTCCAACGGTATATTCAAAAGTTCATCTCGGCAATTGCCGCACCTTCATGTCATTCGACATGATCTATCGCTATTTATTGCACCTGGGATACAAAGTGCGTTACGTGCGTAACATTACTGACGCGGGTCACTTAGAGCACGACGAGGATGAAGGGGAAGATAAGATTGCTAAAAAGGCCAGGCTTGAGCGAATAGAACCGATGGAGGTTGTGCACCGTTATACCGTTGATTTTCACCAAACCTTGGAGCAATTCAACCTTTTACCCCCTAACATTGAACCTACGGCTACAGGGCATATCATTGAGCAAATTGAAATTATTCAATCGATTATCGACAAAGGGTATGCCTATGTCGAAAACGGATCGGTCTATTTCGATGTACTCAAGTTCAATACCGATCACGCCTACGGAAAATTAAGCGGAAGAAAACTCGAAGACATGGTGGCTAACACTAGAGGGCTTCAAGGACATCTCGAAAAGAAAAATCCGCAAGATTTTGCATTGTGGAAAAAGGCCGAACCTCAGCATATAATGCGATGGAACTCTCCTTGGGGAGACGGCTTCCCGGGTTGGCACATCGAATGTACCGCCATGAGTACGAAGTATCTCGGAGCCAACTTTGACATCCATGGTGGCGGTATGGACCTCAAATTCCCTCATCACGAGTGCGAAATTGCACAGGCTGAAGCACATAGTGGTCACAGCCCAGTGAACTATTGGCTGCACGCCAACATGCTTACCCTTAATGGGAAGAAGATGTCGAAATCAACGGATAACAACATTTATCCACACGAAATTTTC
>JAYPDB010000211.1:936-1511 GCA_038125045.1 Bacteroidota bacterium | reverse complement strand
AGAGAACCGTATATTTTCAAGAGCATTTAGTCCCTCTGTAGTACGCTTTTTCATGATGCAGGCACACTACACCAGCATCCTTGATCTGAGTCAAGAGGCCCTAGAAGCCGCTGAAAAAGGCTATCAACGTCTACTTGAAGGGTATAAACGCGCTCAAACGCTAGAAGCACAAGGAAAAACCTCAACCTTCAATGTTAGCGAATGGGTAGAACGCTGTTATGCGGCAATGAATGACGATTTTAATACCCCTATTCTTATTGCACAGCTATTTGAAGGTGTTAAGCAGATCAACCTACTCCACGATCAACCAAAAGGTATGACCTCCGAAGACTTGGAGCTATTGCGCACCACAATAGGCACCTTCACGTTTGATGTTTTAGGACTTAAAGATGAAAGCCAGCAAGATGCTGGTCATTTTGAGAAACTTTCAGGGGTCGTTGAGTTGCTTATTGCGCAACGAAACAAAGCTAGAGAGCGCAAAGACTTTGCAACTTCAGATCAAATTAGAGATGAACTTGCACGCCTTGGAATACAATTGAAAGATTCTAAAGAAGGTACCACCTTTTCACTTTCAT
>JAYPDB010000211.1:0-926 GCA_038125045.1 Bacteroidota bacterium | reverse complement strand
GTGTACTTGTGTTTTGGGTTCGCGCCTACCAATACCTCATATCGCCCTACACACCCTCAAGTTGCAGATTCGTACCTACCTGTTCAGAATACGCCGTTGAGGCCCTCAAAAAGCACGGACCAATAAAAGGAACTATGCTTGCCGCCAAGCGCATTGCCCGATGTCACCCATGGGGAGAAAGCGGACATGATCCGGTTCCTTAAAAAGTGGCTTTTAGTTATCTTCGTTTAAAATCCTGACCTATGACTTTTTTAGGAATCGTTTGGAACCCAAACGACACTTTACTGCACCTAGGACCCTTGCAGTTGAAATACTACAATTCAATGTGGATCGCAGCCTTCGTGCTAGGCTGGTACATCATGAAGCGCATCTTCAAAACCGAAGACAAGCCTGCAGATAAGATCGATTCGCTTTTTGTTTACAGTGTAGTATCGATCATTCTCGGGGCACGACTCGGCCATGTCATTTTTTACGATTGGGCCTACTATCAAAATCACATTATTGAAATATTACTTCCCATTCGAGAAAACCCAAGGTCTAGTTTGTTCGGGCTCATCAATGGGTATCAATTTACCGGATTTACCGGTTTGGCAAGCCATGGTGCTGCTCTTGCCGCCATCACAGGCTTCTATTTATTCAGCCAAAAACACAAGGAGCTTTCATTTTTATGGATTGTAGACCGCATCGCCATCGTTTCGGCGGTCGGTGGTGGCTTTATTCGCGTCGGAAACTTTTTTAATTCTGAGATCAACGGCAAGGTTACAGAGGCCTCATTTGCGTTTGCCACCAAGTTTGTTCGAGATGCGGACGACTTATCGAGTTATGAGGCGGTGAGTATAACTAAGATTCCAGATTTGAATCAGGCATATAAAGCCATAGTCTCTGATCCGGCATTTAGTGACACCTTGATCGCGATTCCGTACCGT
>JAYPDB010000210.1:0-2571 GCA_038125045.1 Bacteroidota bacterium | reverse complement strand
TGCGCAATAATGCGCGCTCCCGGTCAGAGAGTTGCCTGATATCGATTTTTTCCATACTTGCAATATAACGATTTTATCTCATAATTGAGAGTTTTATTTGCCGGAGTAATAATCATACCCTATGTGGAAAAGTAAATTATAATCCCTTTCTATGGTGTAATATTTCCGAAACAAGAGGTACAGCGTTTCTAAATTCTGGTTGAACGGCCTTAAGATAGTCTTCGTTTTGACATGTACAGTTTTGGCTCATAGACGCCATAAAATTTAGTATTTCATTTATATTTAAGCGATTTACTCTAATTGCCATACCATTTTCAATTTCACATTGATGAATATGATCATCTCCTACGAACAACTCTTCATCCGATGAAAATAAAAGGGTTTTAACACCAAGCATCGCTGCTTCTCTAGTCGAAGTAGAAAATATTGTTATAACACCATCTACTACTCTAAGCAAAGTCTTTAAATCTGTAGATTCTTCTAACCAGAGTCCCTTTGCTTGTTGACAATTTCTTCTTAAACAACCTAGAACAGCCTCATTTCTTAATAAAACTGGATGTGGCTTTACAATAAATCCAAATCCCAAACCTCTATCCAATCCCGCTTCAATTACTTCAACCAATCGAGGGTGAAGTTCACCATCATTATGAGGAAATTTTTGTTCAAAACGATTTATTCCCCACTGTAATGTCACTAAAAAAATTTTTCTGTAATCTTTAGCAAATCCTTCATGGGGTAGCACACCTTTGGGTGTAATAGACTTTAACACTGGTGATAGATACGACCAACATCTTGCTGATTTATTAGATTTACTAAAATTTTTCTCCAGAACTGTCTTAGAATAATTATCAAGCGCTACATAGTCGGTACACAGAAATTCATCCCGAATTTTATTTATTGATTCGAAACCATATATTTTGTGGGTTAGCGTGACACCATAACCGTGAAGCAAATCAATTACGGGCACGCCTATTGCGTTACAAGCTGCAACTAAACCATTAGAAGGCTGAATGCCAATGACGATTTTACAATTTGTATATAATATCCATTTTTCATACAACCACACATGATATTTAAGATGGTAAAATTCTTTTCCAAATATAGCATAAATAAGAAAACCCAGAAATTGTTCAAATACTGATATTGGTGGGCGAACATCGCCATAAGCATCGTCAATTAACTTAGAACCTAATTTCGCTAATGTAATGCACTTATACCCTGCCTCGGCCAATTCATCTTGAAAACCATCAAGTATCTGTGCGTACGCCAATCCATTTTTTTGTAAACCTCGGTCAACATCGTGACATTCCAAAATTATATCAATTTCATTGGGTTTTCTTGTCCTAAAATAAGCTTTGCCCTTGATAGAGGTCAATAATTTCTGTACTAAAATATTTAAAAACTTAATCATACTATAGATATTCTCTAACTATACTGCATGTAGGGTCCCGCTGAGAAACAGACACTAACAATCAAGTATCTTCATGTATTTCAAGACCTCTAACGAAGGCTTCTATCGCCACATGAATTACACAAAGAAACTTATCACTAACCAAATTAATTATTTCCTTTAGTTGAGTCTTGACTCAGTAAGACTTCAGCAGATGGCACTTTATTAAGTACAATCAAAATAATGTAAGCTACCTGGTTAAAATAACTCGTTAACAAGCTAAAATGCTCTTTGACTTCAATGCGATGATTTTTTCTAATCAGACTATCTATGTTAATTTAGAAAACAACCCTGATCAGTTGCAATTGTCATTTTTATTATATTTTCAGGAGAACCCTTCTCATTGGACTTGATAGTTTTAATGATACTCTGGTGGCACTTCACTCGGAATGTTGGGTCTAATCCGATGTTTACCATTTGAAATAGTTTATCAGGTGAATCCACGACTAACGCCATGTCATTTTCAGTCATTGGTATTGTATCCAGCTTGCAATAATGTTTGAACCACTTCCTACAATCCGGATTATGAAAAAGATATATCGGGATTGAAAATGGTGAGGATGACTGTACTAATAAGTTTTGGAGATCATAACCAACTGTTGAAAACAAACTTACCGCCAAATCTGTTGCTACCAGTAAATCTAGTGGACCAAAATCAGCTTTTTGACAAATCTCAACTCCGTTAACTGCCAGAAAGTTGCGCACCCATTTAACACTTTCATTGGATTCTTTTGGATGTGGCTTGTAAATGATTTTCACTTCTTTAAAGGTAACTGTTCAGCAGGGGGGCTCAGGCGGCGAGGTCAAGGGGTAGCTCTTTTCCGAGGAATAGAGTTTCGAAGGCCTGCAGGCTCTGTACACGGCAATAGTCTCTTAATTTCTGAAATCATTTGAAAAATATGGTAACTGTTCAGCATCCCTTTGAGGGTTAATTCAAGAAATGGACTCATCTGCCGATAAGCAACTCATGGAACAACTCCTGATCCTGAGCGGTCTCTCCCACGAGGAGAAGTATCCGATCATCCATTTACTGTTCTACATGGTCCCGGGCCTTCACCTGGAGGTGCCGCCCTGCGTGCGGAGAACGCGGAGTTGAAGGCCGGCACATTGAACATATAACC
>JAYPDB010000209.1:0-2580 GCA_038125045.1 Bacteroidota bacterium | reverse complement strand
AAACTTCACCGTGGATATTACAGCTCCAGGGTCAAGCATAGCTTCAACGTTTCCCGGTAATAGATATGTATATTTATCAGGTACATCCATGGCCTCACCACAGGTAACCGGTGCGATTGCATTGGCAAAAGCAGCGTATCCAAGTGAGTCCGGACATGCCTTAATGACACGAGTGTTGGCTTCAGGTGATTATGTATCATCTTTTGACGCAGTTGGTGAGGGAGAGCGTTTAAATGTGCTGGCAATGCTAGATGCTACATCAGGTTCAACTCTTTCACATGATGCAAGTGCATTATTCCAGCGTACGTATGTGGACGGTCCAGCAGAGCAGACTATTGGCTTTATAAATACTACGGGTTCTGCAGTTACGGTTGAATCGGTTAACTTTAGTGGAACTGAGGGTGCATTTGCTACCAAATACGAATTTAACCCGCAAGTAGTAGGACCTGGTGAGGCCTATGGATTACCTGTTGCTTTCCATAATGGAATGGCTACCGATGAAATTGAGTCAGTGGCCACTTTTTCATTATCGGGTGGTGCCTCTTTTGAAATCTCATTGCTTGGATGGGAGCAGGTGTTCCCATCGATTGAGCTTTTCCCTGATTATGAAGATCTAGGAACCATTCCATCAGGCGCATTAGCTAAGGCTAGCTTTGAACTTGTAAATGATGGTGCTGGTGACCTTTATTTTGATTTAGAACAAACCTTATATGTACTCAATAATGATTTGACCGAGGAGTTAAAACCGATGATGACCTATAAATCAGGGGAAGGAAAACCAAACTCCCTATCGGCAGGTGAGCGAGAGTCATTAAATGACGAAATCATGGCAAAGGTTGAACAAGATTTAATTGGAGCTCAGCGTAGAAATATTACACTAACTACACATAATCTTGGAAGTACTGAATCGGCTATACTTTGGTTTGATAATCTAAATAGCCCCGACTCGGTAGCCAATGATTGGGTTACTTTAGCCTATGGTGAGGGTGACGGAGCAGGTAAAACTTTTGAACTGGCAGAAGTCTTTGATTTTGGTGATTACTCGTTCTTGGCAGGTGATTTCACTAATGGTTATAGCAATAACACGATTGCAGTAGCGGCTTCGCCTATCTTTGATTTTTCAGCCCTAGAATTGGATGGAAGTGAATACTTACCTTCCTATTTATTCTTTGATTATGCTGCCTCACTTGAACAAGGATATGATTTCTTTTATATCAATGTTATTTCTTATGGTCAACGAGTAATGACCTTAGATATTACCGATGAAGGGGGATTGATTAATGATGGCTTAGTTTACACTGCTTACTTAGACCTACTTTCATTAGCCGGCCTTGAGAATGTAGAGTTTTGGTTCATCATGAATACCGATGAGTCATTTGTAGATGGCTTCGGCACCCTCTTTGATAATGTTGGTATAGAAGTGATGCCTAAGCCCTATTTTTTCTCACAAACCGATGGATTAGTGGAAGCAGGTTCCTCTGAAGAAATCACGGTTAGTGTGAACTCTTCCATAACAGGAGATGGGTGGTATGTCTTACAGACAGTGGTTTATAATAATACTCCAGAAGCAGTTACCTTTGGGGCACCTTATCATCTTATGATGTTTGATGCGGCTACGGTTAATGTCCAATTTACGGAGCCCTTTGTAGACCTTGGATTCATCGATGCTAATACCGAGTCCATTGACTATACCCTCGAAATGTTCAATGGTGGTATTGTGTCTGCAGATTATTATGCAGAACAGTTTATCAGCCGATTTGATGATGGATTTGTTATGAATGCTCCGCCTATGAAACAGGCCGCTCCAAATACTAAAAAAGCATCAAATCTGAAAAAGCTCCGGTCGAACCGAATAGATGAACTCAAAACCAGAGATTTGAGTGGGTTAAAGATGCAGCCTCAAGCAAAGCTTAAAACGCAAGATAGGCTTCAGCCTCGCAGATCTGAAATGGCAGCTGATCCAAGCTTAGAGGTCATCTATTATGAGGGTTTTGACTCAGGTTTACTGCCCGAAACCTGGCTTGTTCAAGATTATAGCTTAGGTTTAGGTCATGAGTGGGAGGTTCTAAATTATGGGTCAATTGATTCGCCATTCTATGCCTTAGGTGTTGGAAATACCGAAGATTACTACATCTTAGACAATTCATTAACCGAAGTTTACTCACCTATTTTTGATATGTCCTTCATAGCAGATGGTAAAACGGTGAACATGGAATTTGCCTACAGCTTTTTGATGGAAGCTGGTTATGATGTTGCGAGTATGTTTGCGGTAGTTTTGGATGAAAATCTCTTTATTACTGATGTGTATTACATTGGAAGTACCGAGGATGTCTTTTACAATGATGGCTCATTTCAATATGGAATGCTAAACCTAGATTTTCTTAAAGGAGAATTGGTCACCTTTGTTAGTGTTGTAGAAACAGATGAATATTATTACTCATCTTGGGCACTCATTGATGATATCCTCATATATACCATGGATAATCTGAGTTATGTTACTCCATCAATGGGAACAATTGATTCAGGTGCTGTGGCTACTGCAGATGTGCATATCAATGCAAATTACTTAATGCCTGGAGA
>JAYPDB010000208.1:0-2598 GCA_038125045.1 Bacteroidota bacterium | reverse complement strand
CCTCGGTAGTCTCCGATTAAGTGCTCAGCAAAATAATACCACATCATTCGCTCAAAATAGGGTTGATATGGACCAAAGCCATGTCTTCGACCGGGTAGAATCATCATATCGAAACGTTTTCCAGCTTTTACCAAGGCATCAACCAATCGGATCGTATTGGCTGGATGTACGTTATTATCGATGTTTCCGTGAACCAGTAGCAGTTTGCCTTGAAGATTTTTGGCCAAATCAGCATTTGTTTCTATGGGTCCATCGAAGGTGGTGATGGTTTTTTCGACTTCTACACTATCCTCACCCATTTCTTTGACTTCTTTGGTGGTTTCTTTGACCCCGTTATGAGTTTCGCTCCACCATCGGTTATAGACGTTGTTGTCGTGATTGCCGGCCGAGGACACCGCCGCATCATAGAAATCGGGATGCGTCAATAAAGCCGCGGTAGACATGAATCCACCCCCTGAATGGCCATAGATACCCACCTTAGACCCATCTACAAAGGAATGTCGCGCGATAAGTTGCTCGAGGCCATAGCGGTTATCGGCCAGCGGGTAGTCGCGCAAATCGCCGTATCCATAGGTGTGGTAGTACCTGCTTCTAAGTGGGCTTCCACCCCGGTTTCCAAAGGCGACCACGATGAAGCCTACTTGCGCTAAGGTTTGATGGCGAGAGGCTCCAAAGGTGATTGGGAAGGGCTCAGTTTGAGGGCCTGGGTATACATAGGATACGATAGGATACTTCTTGTTCGGGTCAAAGTCGAAAGGTTTCCACATAACCCCATAAAGATCCGTTGCTCCGTCGACAGCTTTTACCGTAAAGGTTTCGGGCATTTGCCAACCCAGCTCGGTTGCACGGTCTATATGTACGGTTTGAAGGTCTAGAATCACTCGACCATTGCCGTCTCGAAGTACGGTTCTAGTGGGACTATTAACCGTTGAGATATTGTCCACAAAGTAGTTTCCTTCTGGGGATGCATACGTTTGATGATTTCCACTTTCGGGAGTTAGATGCGTCAAACGAGAACCATCGAAACGGACGCTATAAAGGTGCTGATAATAAGGATGTTCTCCTTCTTCTCTACCATAAGCTGTGAAGAAAAGAGTTTGGGAAGCGGTATCTATTTTTACAATATTTCCTGCCACAAAATTACCTTTGGTGATGGCATTTTTTAGCTCGCCATTGGCATCGTAGCGGTAGAATTGGCCCCAACCGGTACGTTCACTCCACCAGATATATTCTTTGCCTTCTTCAATGATGGCCACATCCATAAAGCGCCAGTTCCAATAGGGTTTGCTCTCTTCTCCAAAAATCACTTCGCTCTCTCCAGTAGTCGTATTGGCTCGAACCAGTTCTACCTTGCTGGCCGCACGATTGAGGCGAGTGAAGTAGAGTTCATCGGAGCTGTTGGCTCGATATTCCCCTTTGATCAGGCTACCAGGATCGGCGTCTAAACTCTGATCTTCCCATTGTTCGGTGTCGATAATGGTACGGCTTTGCTCGTTGATATCGAAGACTTCTAAATATTGAATACCTATTTCTTCTTCGCCAGGCATCGCATACTTATAGGTTTCTAACTCGGGACGTTTTTTTAGATAGTTGATCACCCATAGTTCTTCTACCTTTCGATAATCGGTACGCTGAACATACAATTTAGACTCATCGTCGAACCAGCGTACTCGGGCTCTCATTTTCTCCGTGCTATCGGTAGAGCCCTGATCCCATTGGTAGGAAAACCAGCGCTCACCATCTTCGGTCAATTGCATGACGGTTGTATCGGAAGTGTCGGCACTCATGACAAAAAGATTGTGGTTTTGGGCATATGCAATCCAAGTGCTATCAGGAGAATAAGTCTGCCAGGGCTCTCTTTTCTCCGCTTCTAAGGAGTCACCTTGAACCAGCGTATTGGTATTCACATTGTATGTGAACTCAATACTATCGACATGAAAGGTAAAGCGTTCCTTATCGGTGTCGTAATCGAAACCCTTTAAATCGAGGTCTAAGGCATTAAAAGGGCGTTTAAATTGTTCGCTAAGTTGAGCGGCAATATCATCCCGATCGAATAAAGGCCGTTGTCTACGCTCTTCGGTGTGCACATAGTACCATTGTTTCCCATCAGCGGTTTCGTAACTGTACCAAAAATCATTACTGTCTTCAATCCAGCGTGGGAAGATGTTGGTTGTGCCAATGAGCTTGTCCATTTTCTGTGGAGTAAAACGCTCAGCTAATTCGAAGTTTGCGCTTTGAACAGGGGTGCCGGATACGGTTTGGGCGGTAACTGTTACCGTTGACTGCTGGGAGAAGGCACTTGTGTAGCAAATGCCAAGAATGCCAAGAGCCAATGTCCACCCAAAACATGTTCGGGCTAGGTGCTTGTTTAAGACAGTAAATCGATTCATAAAGATGGGTTATTTGGATAATTATCTATAGTAGTAGCTCAGAATATAGACTCTAATCCAAACAAAAAAAAACCGATGCGGACTTGGTACCCCGTTCAAGCCCGATCGAGTTTTGTTCCTTTGCATAAAGCATGCGAAAGGATGCTCTTTACCATGCAAGGATTGTGTGTGTGACGTTCAATTCTTTATGGTTTATCGGATGAACATG
>JAYPDB010000207.1:0-2622 GCA_038125045.1 Bacteroidota bacterium | reverse complement strand
GTTTATGGCTTAAATAAAAAGAATCCTAATGAAAACCATCCTGCAGACCCATTTAACAATTATGGTAAAAGTAAATGGGAAGCTGAACAACTAATAAAAGAATGGTACAAGAAAAATCCGAATGGTAAGTCGGTGACTATTATTCGCCCAACCGTAATCTTCGGAGAAAGGAACAGAGGTAATGTTTATAACCTTCTCAAACAAATTAGCTCAGGAAAGTTTTTAATGGTGGGTAAAGGTGAAAATAAGAAATCTATGGCTTATGTTGGGAACGTTGTAGCATTCATTAAGGACAGAATAGAGAAGAAAGAGCCTGGATATAATGTATTTAATTATGCCGATAAGCCAGATTTTAATATGATAGAATTGTCGTCAGTAATTGAAAAGAAGATGAAACTTTCAATTCCGAAAATTAAAATTCCATATTGGTTGGGCATGTTGGTCGGTTATGGGTTTGATTTATTAGCTTTTTTAACCCGAAAGAAGCTTTCAATAAGTTCTGTTAGGGTGAAAAAATTCTGCGCTACCACTCAATTTGACGCAACAAAAGCGCACTCAACTTTCAAAGCGCCTTATACATTAGAAGAGGGTCTTAGTAATACACTTGAATTTGAATTTATTAATTCAAAGGAAGACGACGTCCTATTTTATTCGGAGTGATATTTAAAACAAATAAACTTAAGTACTATCCCGTTCGTACTTTCTTGGGATTTTCAACAATTTGTGTTGAAAAGAGATCGGTTTAATACCTAAAACATACTATACAAAGGATTAATTCTTAATTAAATTTGGATTATGCCATTTGATAAGGAAACCGCCCGTTTAGCTGGCCAGAAAAGCAGAAGAGGACCTGCCAAAAAGCTTGAGCCGAATATTAAGGAAAAGATGGAGCTTCTGTATGAAGAAGTTCTTGATCACCTTATTATGCATCAGGATGAGCTTTCTAATGCAGATAGAGTTCGCTTAGTTCAAAGTCTTTCTAATTACTTACTACCTAAGACTAAATCCGTTCGTGACCAATTTACCCTAGAAGAAATTGAGGCAAGGGACAAACGTGGTATGTGGGATAAAGGACCAGACCCTACAAAGTAGAAGCAGCTCTAATAAAAGCATCGGCATACGCATCCTTATTTACCTGTGCCCCTATATAACTTAAGAATGTAGTCTCTTTCGAATGTCCCGTAATTTGCATGAGTATTGGTGTAGGTATTTTTCCAAAATAATTCGTTGCAAAAGACCTTCTAAGATCATGTGAAGAAATAAGACTATACTTTGGATATATCCCTAGTTTTCTTCTTCGAGTTTTCTCACAGGTTTTATATCCCTTTACCATTTCAGTAATACCAGCCAACTGACAAATTTGTTTGATCTGTTTATTAAACTGCTGAGCACTGATTGTATATGGAAAATAATCTTCTATAATCTGTATTACAATCGGATCCACTACCCCAATAGTCAAATGCTTCTCAGTTTTTTGTTGTAATAAATCAACATAAACACCCACCTCAGCTTTACGAATATTTTGAGGGGTTAATTTTAAAAGATCAGAAACTCTTTGACCGATAAACAATCCAATAAGCATCCATCGACGGGTATTCTCAAGTGTCGATGGTAGACCGGTAAGATTTTTAATTCGCTCGATCTCTTCAAAAGAAAGCGTTTGTAAAATACGATCCTTAGTTCGCTGGGGAAATGACTCAATATGTCTTGTATATTGGTGTACTCCTATCCCATTACGTTCGGCTTGTTTACAAACCATCTTCAAAAGTTTTAACTGAAGACCCGAATTATTAACTGAATATCCTCTTACAGATAAAAGCCAATCTTGGAATTTTTGAACGATAGTATGATCAAGTGTAGTAAGATCAATGGTGTTCCCTAGATATTCTTCAAAAGCTTCTATTAACTCATAAAACCGCATCAAATTTCTGATAGAATTTGAAGATAGCCCTATGGACCCAGTTCGCTTCACTCGCTTAGTTGGAGCCAGCTCTATGTACTGCTCAATTTGAAACAGCAACATGTTCGATTTAGTTATACTAACACGATAAAAACACGAATTAACATGATTCAATAACCAATCTTTAGAAATACCTCCAGACTTATTTGAGAGCTTATTGAGCTCCTTCAAGAGATGATTCTCTAATCGATCCAATTTCTCATTTAACTCGGCAGTGGCTATTGAATGATCTACTCCTCTTTGAAGTTCACTATTCCAAGATTCCCTCTTGACAAGAAGCCCTGTCTTTACCTCTTGCCGAACAGTGCCGCTCAGGTAAACATATACATATACTGGTACTTGAGCCGATACTAATGAGCGAATTCTAAAACCTATTTTTCCCATAAACATAGCGTCACATTATGTATAAAACCAGTGTCGGATGTGTCGGATTTAGTGTCCATTTTGTCCAATTTTGAGCTAAAAAAACATGCTCTAGGCATGTTTTCTAAATCCTTAAAAACAGAAATTATACATAAAAGTTTCGACTACAAGATAGTTATTTTTAATGTTATAAAATAATAAACCCCAGTATTTACTGGGGTTTACAGAGAAAAAGTTTGGTTTTGACTACGGACTGTAGTCTAAATTTAATATTTTATGAATTAATTTGTTTCCAAATT
>JAYPDB010000206.1:0-2664 GCA_038125045.1 Bacteroidota bacterium | reverse complement strand
TTTGTGGTGCTAATCGGCTTTGTTATGTAATCGTCACCCCCTTTATTGAGCCCGTCTATTTCTGTTTTTTCATCGCTTCGTGCCGTTAGAAAAATGATAGGTGTTTTTTGAAGTTCTTCATCCTTCCTCATAATTTCAACAGCTTCTAAACCATCCATCTTAGGCATCATGATATCGAGGAGTATGAGGTCGGGTCGGTGTTCCTTGGCTGCTTTAATGCCTTCTTCTCCGTTTTCAGCCTTCAAAACCTTAAAGCCTTCTTTGTGTAAATTGTACTCAATTAGGTCGAGCAGATCGGTTTCATCATCAACGACTAGAATGGTTTGTTTGGACACGGTTCTTGCTTATAGAGTTAAGGTTACACGTTTAATTTAATGTTACCATACTCTTAAGCAAATTGGAAATGAAGAAATTGTTAAGCCCTTAAGATTTTAGAAGGCGAAGGGCTGTTTTGATAAGCATGGCAATGTCAGCGGCGCCCCCCTCATCTTGATCCACGGCGTCTTGAACGGCTTTTTCCGCCTCTTTTACCTTAAATCCGAGCGACAACAACGCCTGAATCGCTTCACCGGTGCGCCCGGTTGTATCTCGGGTTGAACCGTCTAGCCTCTCCCCTTGATCGAGGGCTGTAGCCTCTACCTTCTCTCGTAACTCAAGAATAATCCTTTCGGCTGATTTTTTTCCTATGCCGGGTATTTTAGACAACAGCCCTGCTTGTCGTTCAATAATAGCACCCATAATTTGTTCAACCGGCATGCCGCTAATAATGTTAAGAGCCACCTTCGGCCCAACTCCTTTTACGGTAATAAGTTGTTCAAAAAGGGTCTTTTCGGCAGTGTTGGTAAACCCAAATAGGCGCTGGTCACCCTCTGTAATGTGGTGGTAGATGAGTAGGGTTGCCTCTTTACCGGCCCCAGAAAGTTCTTGCAAGGTAAATTGAGAGCAACTAACCCCATAGCCGATCCCGTTAACATCGAGCACCACTCCGTTTAATCCGACCTCTATGACCTGTCCTTTTAAATATCGTATCATGATTTAAGCCTATTAGGATTTTCTGCTACAAAAGCCTCCCAACCACCCTTTTTATTGTTTTGATGGGATTGTTTTCTCGTTTTGGCACCTTTTATGTTCATATAATGACACCAGGCTACCGCCAAGGCATCCGTGGCATCATTGGATAGCTTTTCGTTGGGTAGTCGCACCATCTTGTCCAACATGTAGGCCACTTGTTCTTTGCTTGCATTACCGTTGCCGGTAATCGATTTTTTTACTTCTTTTGGATAGTACTCTGCGACCGCTCGCTGTTGTTGTTTGATCGCTAAAATAGCCGCGGCCTGCGCTCTGCCCAGTTTAAGCATCGCCTGTGGATCAACGCCATAAATAGGCGTTTCAATAGCGCAACTCGTGGGGTTTATTGAGCTCAATAACTTGCTAACTTCATCAAAAATAATGTTGAGCCGGTCCGAGTGTTGCTCGATATGAGCCAGCTTTAAAATATCACACCGTAAGGCTATTAGCTTTCCATTATCCTCGGTCAACACCGCATAGCCCATGACTCGTGAGCCGGGGTCAATACCAAGTATAATATCCGCCATGTCGTACCGGTGATTTATTTACTCTTCGCTATACATTTTAGCCAAATCATCTAACAACTCCTCGCTAAAACCTGACGTTACAAAGCCGCCATCATGAAACAGGTTCTGCATGGTAACTTTTCGGGTTAAATCAGAGAAGAGGGTTACGCAATAATCCGCACAGTCATCTGCGGTTGGGTTCCCTAATGGCGATAGTTTTTCGGCAAAAGTGAACATGCCATCAAAGTTTTTAATCCCGGAGCCCGCTGAGGTTTTTGTAGGGGCTTGCGAAACGGTATTCACTCGTATGCCTCGTTTTGCTAAACGGCTACCATAATTTCTTGCAATGCTTTCCAACAAGGCTTTTGCGTCATTCATATCAGAGTACTTGCTGAAAATACGCTGCGCCCCTATATACGATAGGGCGACCACAGAACCCCCGTCGTTTAATGCCCCTTTTGCATCGGCATGATGCAAAATTCGGTGTAGAGATATCGCTGAGATGTCCAAAGACTGCTGAAACCAATGGTAGTTTAAATCCGTGTATTCTTTCTTTTTACGAATGTTTGGTGACATTCCTATTGCGTGTAACACAAAATCTACCCCTCCACCAAAGTGCTCCCTGGTCTGATCAACGAGCGCCTCTATTTCGTCGTCTTTGGTCACATCACATGGTATTACTGGCGCGCCCGTTTCTTCAGAAAGCGCATTAAGGGCGCCCATGCGTAATGCAATTGGGGCATTTGATAATACAAACTCAGCCCCCTCCCTCTTACACGCTAATGCGATTCTCCACGCAATACTTCGTTCATCAAGCGCGCCAAAAATAATTCCTTTTTTACCTTTTAATAAGCCGTAGCCTTCCATACTCATATAACTATTAATGATTGTTTCTTTTAAAATACCACTGTTTCATATAAAAAAGAATGAGAAAACCCTTCCCAGCCTATTTTAATAATTATCCACATCGGTGTTGATAAGCCCATAATATTACCGTATTTTTGTAGGCTCTAAAGCAAGCGGGACAATCCTGTTAAACCATGTTTGAACAATTATCATCCAATTTAGATAAAGCTTTTCAAAGCCTAAA
>JAYPDB010000205.1:0-2733 GCA_038125045.1 Bacteroidota bacterium | reverse complement strand
GCGGCCCCACGTGTTCATGAGCAAGCACCCAACCCCACTGTTTAAATGCTAGCCTGCCATGATGTTTAAACTGCCATTCGGGAGTATAGCGGAGTTGCTTGCCAAGAGCTGGATCATTCTCATAACGGGGCTCATCAATGTGTGCTTTTGTTTGATAAATGCCACTTTTCATCAACCAAGACCATTCACCGAAACCAACCTCTAAATCAAGGTTCCATTCCAAACCCTCCGACTGTAACGATTCGATATTCACTGGGCTCGAATGTCCTTGCCCATTGGGCACCCATCGTATTCCCTCATTTACGTGATTAAAATAGTAGCCCAAATGGGTATTTACATCCCAAACAGCAGCTCCTAAAGGTACCTCAAAAAGGTTCCACTTAATTCCACCCTCCATCGTCCAAATATCCTCAGGTCTTAGTTTGGGATTGCCATAAACAGGCCAGTATAAGTCATTGAAGGTGGGTGTAACGGTTTGTTTGCCAGCCTGAAGAAATAAAACCACCGACGATATAGGGTTGTATTCCATACCTGCTGAGGCTGTCCAATGCCAATCTTCATCGGTTTGCCATTGCTGTTTGGCTTCTAACCGCAGCTGATAACCCTCGTCCAAACTCAGAAGTACACGTTGATAATGAGCGGCATAATACCGCTCTTTCACAGAAATATAATCAGAGCTTTGAACATTGAAGTACCCCCCTTCAACCCGAGACTGCAGCAGTAGTGAACCAGAACGGCTCGTGCGATGATTGAGCCTCACAATATGTGATTGGATGGTACTGTTGCTTTTGAGTTCTTTGTCTAGGTCCTTATAATCCAGGCGTTGGGTTTGAAAAAAGTGACTCAATTCCCATTGATTCGAATCCCCTCCGGATAGATTTTGTATCCACCGAATAAACCCGTCGTTTTGACTCGCATTAGGTGAAGGCGCTAAAATAGAACCCGGTATTTGATTGTCCTGCTGGTAGAGCCATAAAGAGGATTCATAATTCCAACGGGATGATAGCTCGTGGGAAAGCATCATCATCATCGCCTGCTGATTGGTGCGGTTGTGTTCTCGTTTGAAATTTTTCTGGACAATGGTTTTCAGAATAGGGTCGAACACCTTTTTTTGGTATTCAAAATCATTCATGGCGCTGGCATCATGAACCCTCAGTTCCCATCGAGTGCTGCCTGAGGTATTTCCCAGTCCAACCGACCATGTTCGTGTTCCAAATGAGCCTATGGTATACTGTACACGATCCCATTGGTCGCCGTTTGAATCTTGGAGTAAGTGAACGGTGCCCGCACCACTATAGCCATAGCGACTATTTCCTAATCCTGGGGTGAAAACAACACCGTCGAAGAGATCGGAATTCAAAAGAGAAAGATCGGTAAGGCCAAGCATGGGATGGTTCAACCCGAAGCCCCGCCAGATCAACTGAGTTCTGGAGGATGAGAGTCCTCTTTGAGCAAGTAAGGCAAGGCTACCAGGACCATTGGTCTGTACATAGGCCGAACTAAAGGCTTGAGCTAAATCACCTACATGAGCATAATTCTGCCATTCCATCCACTTTTTTGTGACCAGATTGCTGTATTGTCCGGTGGTCCAAAGATCTCTCTCGAGACTGCTTGCTTGCACTTCTAAGGGGTCTAGCTGTTGTATGCCTACGGTGTCGGATACCCAGGTCGCGCAGCGGCTTTTTTCATACATGGCTAAGCCTGACGGGTTGAAGCTACTATGAGCCTGCACCCATTCTACAGCGCTGCCTAGAATAAGCACGACTAAGAATCCTAGCCAAACCAAGCCATAGAGCTGGGACAATGATGTATGTACCTTACGATAGATCACCTATATGGGGATTTTGACCGTCCAGTTAGAGGAAGCCCTAAAGGACCCTATAACGTATTATGTTATGCTCACGGAAATTCTAGCTCCCGAAAATTTCCTGAGAAATAGATGCGTTGTTTGCGTTGATGGCAGGTCTCCTGACTTTTCCACTTAGAGGCCTTCCCGTTATTTAGTAACAGTGGCAAGATATGCTCTAAGTTTTGGGCTAGCACCTGGTAGGGTACTCATTGGAATTACAGTTGCGGGTACAGCTCCGGATTTGCACCGGATTCCCTTTTCATCTCTGTTATAAGAACCATCACTATTTCAAAGAGTACGTGAAATATAGGAGGACTCAAGATCAATGCAAAATGAATCTACTCGTTGGTAATTGAATGCTAGATTGCCTACTCTTCTCTTCTAGAAAACTCGGATACCAAACTCATTCCTATGGCTTCATTAGACGCTCACATTCATCAAGAAGACTTTATTGTTCGTGCTTCAGAGACGGCCTCCCATCAAGCCATGCATATGAGTGCACTTGGTAGGTTATTACAAGAGGTGGCGGGTAATAATGCGCGATCGCTGGCCTTCGACATTACCGATATGCAGGCTCAGAATCTGAGCTGGGTACTTCATCGACTTCATATTCAAATAAAACGGATGCCCCAATGGAGGGAAAAGATCCAGATCCAAACTTGGCCCGCCGTGGGAGATGCCATCAGAGCATACCGAAATTATGAGGTCTTGGATTCGGGGGGAAATACGCTGGTTCATTCACTGAGCTATTGGATGGTTTTGGATTTGAATAGTCGCAAAGCCACTCGTATACCGGAAAGTCTTACCAAGCGAAGATTCTCGGATAGAGCACTGGTACTTCCGGCTAGCAGCAAACGCTTAAAACCCTTTGATTCCGAGTTAGC
>JAYPDB010000204.1:0-2746 GCA_038125045.1 Bacteroidota bacterium | reverse complement strand
TCTCGCCCGATGGACAACATTGGTTTGTGAGCATCGCTCATGGTAATCCATATGGATACCTGGCTAAATACGATACCGAAACCAATTCTTTACAGGGGACCGTAGATCTAGGCCTATTTCCGGCAAGTATGGAAATATCCCAGCACACTGGTATGCTTTATGTGGTTAATTTTGACCTGCATGGAGAAATGGTTCCAAGTTCCGTTATGGTAGTGGATCCTGAGGGCATGGATGTGATAAGTGAATTTGAAACCGGAATCATGCCCCATGGAACCCGAATGAACTCAAAGGGTACAAAAGCCTATCACGTATCTATGATGAGTGATGAACTGATAGAAGTGGATACCTATGGTTTTGATATTACTCGGAGATTATCGCTAAGGGCGCCTATGATAGAAGATGATGCCCACGAAATGGGACATCAACAACATGAGCCCATGGACAATCATGATATGGCAGCTGAATTAAAAGCCATGGATGGTTCGGGTGGACGTATGGGCTGGATGAAAGAAATGAACGCTTCTAAGCCAGATAATGAAGAAGATCACAGCTCTATGATGCATCATAAACCTGTGGTTAAACCTACATGGGCCGATCCCCATCCCAATGACCGATGGGTGTATGTAGCAGGTAATGGATCCGATGAAATCATCGAAATAGATGTAGAAAACTGGGAATTGAGTCGCAGAATACCAACAGGTAAAGCCCCTTATAATTTGGAGGTGAGTCCCAACGGAAAGTATTTGGTGAGCTCACTTAAAGGAGCTGGAGCTACCAGCATTATCGACTTAGAAGAAGGAATAGAACTGGCTCAAGTTCCAAACTCTCGTAACATTTCACACGGTGTCGCGATTAGCCCTGACAGTAAATACGCCTTCATATCGGTAGAGGGAATCGGTGGAGAGCCAGGCTCCGTTGACATCATTTCTATTGAGACTTTAGAGCGGGTTGCCGTTGTTGAAACGGGGAAACAAGCCGGTGGTATTGCTTTTTTTCGTATGAATTAGTGACCGAAAATATCTTTTCTTTTTGTGCGCAGTTAGTTATTTTTAGCCTAGACTAAACTTTTAATTAGCCAAATATAATTCGGTATGATTACGCTACCTGATTGGTTCCTATCACTGAGTCCACTTGCTCAGGCATTCATTGCTGGTCTGTTCACTTGGGGAATGACTGCCTTAGGTGCTTCCTTGGTTTTTTTCACCAAGAAAATCAATTATACGCTTCTCGATAGTATGATGGGCTTTGCAGCGGGAGTTATGATTGCGGCAAGCATCTGGTCCCTTCTGCTTCCCGCCATTAATATGGCAGAAGAACAAGGTCACATTGGTTGGATTCCTGCCGTTATAGGATTTTTGTTGGGTGGAATATTCCTTCGAATCTGCGATTACTTTTTACCACACCTTCATATAGGTCTTCCCAAAGATGAAGCGGAGGGTATCCCTACAGACTGGCGACGATCTACACTTCTTGTTTTGGCCATAACCCTTCATAATATACCCGAGGGATTAGCGATTGGTGTATTATTTGGAGCAGCTATGCAAACCCTAGATGTTGGTATGAATATGTCTTTAGCACTTGCCCCTGCCTTTGCACTCGCTATAGGCATTGGGATTCAAAACTTCCCTGAAGGTTTGGCGGTTTCATTGCCACTGAGAAGAGATGGAATGAGTACGGCTAAAAGCTTTTGGTATGGTCAACTATCGGGTGTGGTTGAACCGGTTTCTGCCGTACTGGGAGCTGCGGCGGTCATACTCATTCAACCCATACTACCCTATGCTCTAGCATTTGCAGCGGGAGCTATGATTTATGTAGTAGTGGAAGAATTGATCCCTGAAAGTCAGATGCATGGAAATACCGACATTGCTACCCTTGGTACGATGATTGGGTTTAGCGTGATGATGGTCTTAGACGTGGCGCTAGGATAAGGCAATAATGGGTTTCTTGGTTGAAGGATTAGATGTGGTGCCTATTCCCATCCTTAGTGATCACAAGAACTGAAATCCTTATCTATGAAACCAAGTCCAAAGTTTAGTGATGACTCCCTCACTAAAATCTTTTAGTGTGATTTTTAATTCATCTGAGCCTGAGACCACACTTGGTTGAATATGATATAACTGCTTTCGCTTCTGAAACCAATGTTGAGAATCGGCAAGGGATTGAATGCGCCTCTTGGGTATCCAGAAATGTTTTCTAGCGACTCCCCTATACCTTATATATAGGTAATCCTGGCGTACACTTAGTCGGGTATCCTTAAAATTAATCCAGCCGTAGAGAGTAAAGGGAATCACTAAAAGGCAAAACCAAAGAATAGGTTGCCACCAAATTTGTATAACCATTACTGGAAGCACCCAAAGATAATTTGGCCTCCTAAGATATCGTAAGAGAGCCCTCTTTGGAGGTTGACCAGAAAAAAAATCGAGACCACCCTGCGGTAAGTCCTCCGAATCATCATTACTATCAAAGGAGTGAAGAACCCCATCCTCATCTGGAATCGCGGTATCGGACACCCCCTCTACCCCTTCCCAAGATTCAAAAAACTGTTCAAAAAATAGAGATCGTTCTGAACGCAATAACAACGGAGCCACCAAAAGTGAACGCTGCTGTTGCCCTTGTTGATGCCCTGCACTTATGATTGCAATTGACTCTAATCCCAAGGGTTGTCGCAAAATACCCTCTGTGGATCGAATTGCTTGTATCCTGTGATACGGAACTCTTGTGTTCACCCTCTCTAGTAACCCTCTGC
>JAYPDB010000203.1:0-2748 GCA_038125045.1 Bacteroidota bacterium | reverse complement strand
GGCATAAAAATACTCTGAAAAATATAGTCAGCAAGATAGGTGTGACTATCTTTGGTAATTAAAGCTGCTTTGGTACGGTTCGAAGAAAAATCCAATATACTCTCCTCGAGTAGATCAAAATTGGAGGCCTTCTGAAGGGTTCGTAGTATTTTTTCCTTGTAATCACTTTCTTTAACACAATAGTATCTGTGGTCTTTAAAGGTAAGACGATCCGAAAAATCTAAGGCCGAAAAATCAGTTTGACGCCAAGTTCGATGTGCAATTTCTGTAAATGGATGATCTTTGCTCCCCCAAAAACACCATGTTTTACTATTGTTTGGGGCAAATGATTCATCGATGATTAGAACCTGCCCCGTATAGTTTTCTTGGACCAAATGCCAAGCTAAGCTAAGCCCAGATAGGCCAGCTCCAGCAATGATGAGATCATATTTTTTAGACTCGGTCATAGATAAGCTTGAATAGCTCCTCAAATATGCTGATTATGCGACGCTTAAGAATTGGCATTAGGTGTCTTCAATTACATAATGCTTCAATTATAAAAGAAAAACAAACGAATATCGTTCATTATTCTACTCATATGACTACCATTGATTTACGCAGTGATACGGTCACTCAGCCAACCTCTTCCATGAAATCTGTTATGGAGGCCGCACCTTTGGGTGATGACGTTTTTAATGAAGACCCAAGTGCGAATGCCTTTCAAGTGAAGATGGCTAAAATGTTCGGCTTTCATGCCGGACTCTTTGTTCCGAGCGGAACCATGAGTAATCAATTAGCACTAAAAGCGATTTCGGAACCTGGAGATGAAGTCCTAATAGAATCTAAGGGACACATCATTCAATATGAAGCAGGAGGAGCGTCGGTACTTTCTGGTGTTCAGTTGTTTCCAATTCCGGGTCACAATGGAAAGTTACAGGCCCATTCTATTCCTGAATATGTTCGAGGCGCACATGACTGGGAACCCAGAACCCGAGTGGTTTCATTAGAACACAGTACGAATAAGGGTGGAGGTGCCGTCTATACTTGGGATGAGTTAACAGCGATTCGAAAAGTATGTAACGAGTATAACCTCTTGCTACACATCGATGGGGCAAGGATTTGGAACGCCTTAATCGCAACGGGTCAAAAGGCCAGTGAACTTGGCACTATAGCTGATACGCTCTCTATTTGTTTTAGTAAAGGGTTAGGCGCACCCATTGGATCTATGTTGTTATCGAATAGCACAACGATTGCAAAAGCGAGGAGATTTCGGAAAATGTGGGGAGGAGGCATGCGTCAGATTGGGATCTTAACGGCTGCCGCTGACTACGCGGTAGAGCATCATTGGCTTAAAATGAAGCAAGATCATGTACACGCCCAATTATTTGCTAAAGAAGTTCAAGCCATTCCAGGTTTTAGTGTAGATTTAGAAGCGGTACAGACCAACATAGTTATATTTGATACCGGTAAACGTGAGGCTTCTGAGGTGATTAGACTTTTTGAAGAAAAAGGCATACGAATGGTACCTTTTGGTAAGCATCTGGTGCGGGCCACTTTTCATTTTCAGATAAACTCAGATCACGTGGATACTCTAGTAAAGACTATGCATGAACTCTTTAATGAGTAGAAAAGTGGGGAGTAGGATTTAGAACGTAGTTTCTGATTCAAACACCTTCAACCCGAATATTACAAGTCCTTTAATACCGTGTCTAGTTGCTCAATCGCTTGGTCAATTAGTCTATTTGGAATGTTCAATGGTGGAACAATTCGAAACGCATTCCCACCCGCAGAGTTACTTAATACACCTTTTTTTGCCCATTCATTAACCAGTGGAGCGGTGGGCCTATCTAGTTCGAGCCCAATCATAAGACCTTTTCCTCTCACCTGTTTGATACAGCTATGTACTTTTGAGAGCTGTTGTAACTGATCCATAAAATAAGCCCCTTTTTTTGCAGCTTCATCCATCAGTGACTCTTCTTCAATAATGGCTAGGTTTTCCAGTGCTACTGAGCATGCAAATGGATTTCCACCAAAAGTTGTACCATGATCCCCAGCATCCATGCAATGAGCAACTTCCTCTTTTGCCATCATGGCGCCAATGGGAATACCTCCAGCCAGGGCTTTTGCGCTTGCTACGATATCGGGTTGAAGGTGATAGTGCTCATAACACCACATGGTCCCCGTTCTACCAATACCGGTTTGAACCTCGTCTATAATCAACAATATGTTGTTTTCTGAGCATAAACGTTGTATTTCTTGTACAAAATCAACGTGAGCAGGATGGACCCCACTGTTCCCTTGAATCAGTTCAAAAGCAATAGCTATAGTATCTGAATTTATAACCGATCGTACACTTTCTATGTTATTAAAGCCCGCCTGAGTGAATCCTGATGGCAAGGGATCGTATCCCTTTTGATATTTGAGAGAACTCATGGTGATCGTACTCATAGTTCGACCGTGAAAGCCGTTGCTAAGCGATACGATATCACCCTTTTTGTCATGTTTAACTCCCCATTTTCGAGCTAATTTAATGCAGGACTCCATAGTCTCTGCTCCCGAATTACAAAAAAACACCCGATCCAAACCAGTCGACTCGGATAGTTTTTCTGCAAGTAGAGACTGTGAAGCAGTGTAATAAAAATTAGAGAGATGCAGAGGTTCTGTAGCGGCTTTTTGTATGGCTTTAACCAACCGTGGGTGAGCATGACCTACGTTGTTAACCGCAATACCTGCGAGTAAATCGATGTATTCCTTTCCCATGTCATCCCA
>JAYPDB010000202.1:704-2790 GCA_038125045.1 Bacteroidota bacterium | reverse complement strand
GAGTGCTAGGGTTAAACGGATTGGGATAGTTTTGAGATAGCGCGAACTCGGTTGGTTTTGCTTCTATGTAAATGGGTTCTAAAGAAACTTTTGGTGCTTCATTTACTCTGATCTCAGCTTCTAAAGAAGTATGTACTGTACCTTCTATATCAAAGTGTAGCATCACTGTTGTTTCCTCGGTTAGGTCTTCAAGCCCAAACATTGCGATGGTAGTATATTGATCGGACTCATGCTCTAAATGTTCCCATCCCATTGGTAGGTTAGATATAGTTGATAATGTAATGTGCTCATTTTTCGGAAGTTGTATCTCAATAGCGCTTACTTTCGTTCTTAGATCACTAATACGTATGGGTACTCTTAAAGAATTTTTATTTTCTGAAAATTCGGGTGTCCAATCAAATGTAGGCTGCCAGACAACTTGCTTTGCTGCATTCGTTGGTCTACATGTGAGAGTTACAGGGTATCCCACCATATGCTTAATAATCATAGCTGCATCAAAAGCAGATACGAAACCATTAGCTGTAACGTCTGCAGCGGTTGAATCGCGTCCAGATAAGGGATACTGTGGCGACAATCGAACGGTATGTCGTAGTATAAAAGCAGCATCTAATGCTGAAACACTAAAATCATTGGTTACATCTCCACATAGAATATCAGTTACTGATACTTGAGTAGATGTTACGACCGCTTCAGGATCGCCCTCATTTATTAATACGTCTGATAATGAAATGACCCCTGTACCACCGTCTCGATAAGTTATCATGATCTGTAACAAATCACCGTCCATGGTGATATCCTGTCCTGATTCACCTATACCTGCAATGTATAATTTACCAGCGGTATTCTCATTGGCATACACATCAAAATCTTTCGAAATACCTGTTTGATTTTCAAGTACCTCAATTTTTAATAGACTGGGATCATAATTAATTGCAAACTGATATCCGCTAATTCTGCGGTTACCTAAATTATCTAATTCAATTGCCGTTATAGTGGTATCGTCTATAAATGTATCGATATCTACGAGTGTTAAATAGATCTTATCTTTAGGATCTACAATAACAATTTCGAATTCCTCATCCAGCCAACCGGAGTAGTTGACAAAGCCTAGGCCATTATTGTCATACACATCATATATCTCATCCAAGTTCTTCGGATTACTTCCCGCATCCATCAAGGTCGTCGTATTCTCTCCCCACCAGTTATATCGGGCATCTACCTCTTCCCACTTATCCGACTCATTCTTGTACTCATAGCCAATATTGCCATACAAATTATTGTAATTCGCAATCATACGGCCATACCCCGTCACCCAAATACCATCGCTGCCATTGCCCGTTACCGTCGAATAGCGAAGCGTGTCGGTGCGAGATAAATTGTCAAAATCCGAATTCACATAAATACCCGTTCCACTGTTGCCCGTAATCATACTACTATCAATCGACACCGTCGAACGATCCAAATACATCCCCGTATTATACCCTTTCACATAGGTCTGATTAACTTGAGCCCGCTTGGTTTCTCTTATATGCCATCCCGTGTCTTCCCCTGAGTTAACACCTCGCTCTAAGCTGTCTCGTATCGAACTATAATCTTTCACAGAACCAACATAATATTGCCCTATCAGAGTATTCCGGCCACTATTCACCCTTTCAAAAAACTCCACCGATACATTTCTCACCCCATCGTTGTCTTTAAATAACACCTTAAAATCATTATGACGATCATCGTCATATGCATATGAACGCATATCAGACCCTTTAAAATCATTACCCGAAATCTTCACTTCTAACAAATTTTCCGAATCATCATCATCATACCATCCATCGATCTGAATACCCCCAACAAGTATATTGTCTGAGAGATCTACATGACGATACCAAGACGTCCATTCCGTCCTAAAGGCTTGCTGCGCTATATTGGTAAACTTATTGTGTCGAATATACATCGTATCCAACACCGAACCACCTACATCTCTTAAATACAACCCATAGGTACTACCTTCCACGCGGCTATGTTCAATTCGAATCTTCGGATTGTTTTCAGCATAAATCCCCCACCAGTCGCCAGCTGAAGACTCCTCATT
>JAYPDB010000202.1:0-690 GCA_038125045.1 Bacteroidota bacterium | reverse complement strand
ACGAAGTACTATCGGCTCTGCCCCCGTACCCACCGCATCTAACTTCGACTGCGCTACAATACGCAACTCCGATCGATTCGCATCACGACCCGATGAACGATCGTCTCCACTCGCTAGCTCCGATGGCGCAATAAAACGAACTTCAACCCCAGGCTCAATCGTTAGCTTCGCTCCGTTATTCACCTCCACATCTCCCGTCACCAAATACGGACTCTCACTCTTACGCCACGTACGGTCACTCGAATACACCCCACTCACCAACGTAACTCCATAATACGCCTGATCACGTATCTCCTTCTGGTTCCCAAAACTGTCCGAACCATCGGTATACAATACCTCCAACTCCGAACCCCTGGGTGACTGAAGCGCCTGGTCGCCTGCAATACCTTCTCCCGACTCCTCTATCGCCACACTCCCACTGTACACTCCCGACTCCACACGCGTCAATACCACCTGAATCATATCCACCGGTGAACTCAATTCCACAACCACCTCAGAAGGATCATCTCCATCTAACACCTCTACATACACCTCAGTATCCGATGCCCCGTAACTCAATACCTCGCCTCCAGTAGCATCCACTAATCGAACCTCGCCGGTGGACCCTGAATTTCCAGAGGGCTCTCCATCTTTAGCATCCAGCCAACCGGAGTAGTTGACAAAGCCTAGGCCATTATTGTCATACACATC
>JAYPDB010000201.1:0-2835 GCA_038125045.1 Bacteroidota bacterium | reverse complement strand
TAGGTGGCCTTATCGGGATAGGTAATTTGGGCCATTAGGGAGGGGGTACCTATAAAGAATAGGCATGCCAACAGGCAAGAGTATACATACTTCATTTGGCTAATAATTGGTTATAAAGCTTTTAGTAACACGTGGTTACTAGAGCACAGAATTCTCGTTAATGAGAATTTATCAATAAAAAACCAATAAACTAAATACCAATCTTTAAGCCCTAAGTTACAGGGACCAAATGCGCCCGCCTGTAGCTTCTTGAAGGTCGATACAACCAATTTGTCTTCCAGGTACAGGATCATACGCTAAAATTTGCTCTCCCACGTATTCACTACCTCTATATGCCCGTATCATCAAGGATTTAAGGTTGGTAAGTAAGGCGTATACCGCGGCTTCTTCAGTTAAAAGCTCAGCGGCATTATGGGCTTCTTCACTGGAGAAATTATTGATTTCATTCGACCACTGATCTTTACGATCCGATGAGGCCATTAAGGTTTGTTCAACCCAAAATTCAATAGGTTTGTCTGGGCCAATAGCCGTAAGAAAACGCTTAATGAACATCTTCAAGCGAACTTGTTCTTCGCTTTCTACCATATCTAAGATATAATGATCGATGTATTGAGCGACTCCAACATCGGAAGCCTTAGGCAACTCCTTGGTTCCAGGTATGATCACATCGGCGGTATCACTGAGTAGTTGTACTTCTATCTCGTTAAAAAAATAGGTGGTTGATACGTTGGTACAACGGTGCAACAGTAAGGGCGTAGTAATCACTACACCAAAACTTAAGCCAATTTTTTTTAGTGCCTCTCTGCGGTCCATATGTAAACTCCTATAAATTCATTTTTTTTAACTCTGCCACCGCATAATGAGCAGCACGGGCTGTAAAAGCCATGTAGGTAAGAGATGGGTTTTGACATCCCGAAGAAGTCATGAACGATCCATCGGTAACAAATACATTCTTAACAGCATGAATTTGATTAAATCCATTTAGGACGCTTGTATATGGATCTTTACCCATACGAGCAGTACCCATTTCATGAATTCCGAGTCCAGGTGCCCCTTCGTTATTGAAGGTATGAACATTTTTAAAGCCTGCTACCTCTAACATTTCAGCAGCCTGGTTTTTCATATCCTCTCGCATCTTGTATTCATTTTCTTTGAATTCAGCATCAAAAGTGACAGTTGGTAGTCCCCACTTGTCTGTTTTCTCATAGTCAAGGTACATTCTATTTTCATGGTAGGGCAAAAACTCTCCAAAACCAGTCATTCCTATCGACCAACCTCCGGGTTCCAGAAGTGCTTGGTTAAATGCGGCGCCATACTGAAGTTCTGCAATTTGCTCAGACCAATTACTTCTAGAGCCGCCCCCTTGATAACCATAACCTCTTAGAAATTGATCGACTTTAGTCGCTTGGTCTAAGTTTCTAAATCGCGGGATGTAAAAGCCATTCGGCCTTCTACCAACGTAGTATTTGTCTTTGAAATCTTCTGTCGATCCAGACGCTCCAACACCTAGATGATGGTCCATGATATTATGTCCCAACTCACCTGAATCATTACCCATGCCGTTTGGAAATCGAGTAGATACGGATTGCATCAATATACTGGTTGATGCAACGGTAGAGGCACATAAAAAGATAATACGTGCTTTGTATTCATAGTGTTCTTTGGTTTCCGTATCAATGACACGGACTCCAGTAGCTCTTTGGGTCTGATCATCAAAGATAATTTCATGTACAATTGAATTGGGCATTAAGGTCATATTGCCCGTTTTATCCGCAGCCGGTAAAGTCGATGAATTACTACTAAAATAGGCACCATACGGACAACCACGCATGCATCTGTTTCTGAATTGACAATTTACCCGCCCAAGCCCTTCCTTGGTGCCTTCGGTAATATGAGCGGTTCGTCCAATGGTTAGAAGGCGATCATGGTATGAGGATTTCAAGCTTGATTTCAGTACTTCTTCAACACAATTCAACTCCATGGGTTTTAGAAATTTTCCATCGGGAAGTTGTTTAAGCCCTAAATTTTCTCCACTTACTCCGATGTACTGCTCTACATAATCGTACCATGGTTTAATATCGTTATAGCGTATCGGCCAATCGACTCCATATCCGTCTTTTGCGTTAGCCTCAAAGTCCATTTCACTTAGTCGATAGCTCTGTCGTCCCCACATCAGAGAGCGACCACCCACATGATAGCCGCGCATCCAATCAAATCGTTTATCTTCATTGTAAGGATGTTCTATGTCATCGACGAAAAAGTGACTATGCGCACGATTAGTGGTATATCCCGTGCGATGTTGTTTGTATTGACGTTTGATGTCTTCCTTTGTCGGTTGACCACCATGATCCATATCCCATGGATCGAGATGAGCGGTTGGGTAGTCCGTAACATGTTCTACCATCCGGCCTCGTTCTAATACGAGCGTTTTCAAACCTTTTTCCGTTAACTCCTTGGCTGCCCAACCACCACTTACACCGGTACCGACAACTATGGCATCAAATTCATTGTTTTTCATTCCGACTAGATTATTCCCATTAAAGCTTGGATAATAGAGTCAAAGAGATTGCTATGCAAGCGCTTTTATAAGATTTGAGCAATTAATTATTACCAAAAACTCGAATCCAGTTCGTTTGAACGCTCCCATTCACTCATAGGAAGATTCCATTGTGCTTTTAGATGGGTTAAAAAATGGTCCCGTTCCGGGATGGGGTAGTGGTACCATTCGTTAAACATTTCAGAATATTCATAGTAATTGAATACAATGGGTTCTGAAACGGCTCTTACTTTAAGTTTGGAAGCGTCGGCTTGTAGGATATCCCGTCCCGCACTGTA
>JAYPDB010000200.1:0-2844 GCA_038125045.1 Bacteroidota bacterium | reverse complement strand
GAAACCGATGCCGTGTAATTGTACATTCTCGTCGGGTTGAAACTACCCACATCCGTTCCAATCCCATCATAGAGCTCGCTCTGATTGGTAGCCAGATAACCTCCTCCCCAGCCTCTAAAAGAAGCTTCAAAATTATTACCCCCCGCTTTGGTCACCACATTGACCACTCCGGATAAGGCCTGACCATGCTCGGCGTTAAAGGAACCTGAGATAACCTGTAATTCTTGAATAGACTCGTTTTCTAGACGAACACCATTACTCCCATCGTAATCATCAGTAACCCGTATCCCATCCACTACATAGGATACTTCGGTTGTTCTTCCCCCACGAATATGAATACCTCCGTCGTTTCCAACATTGACCCCCGCTTGTAACTGAATCACGTCCGTAATCTCCTGAACCGGTAGTTTTGCAATTTCATCACTACTCACCCTTGCTTCTGAACTTGTGATATCTTTGATCACCACTTGTCGTTCGGCTACCACGACTACTTCCTCTCCTTCAAAAGACTCGAGGCTCAACTCAAAATTTTGAGTGGTCGTTAAATCGGTTCGAACCATCACATCCTGCACCACAACGGTAGCATAACCAATGTATCTGGCTTCTAGAATGTAGGTGCCTGGTGCAACATTCAACATCAAGTAGTTACCATCCACATCTGTGATAGCCCCTTTGGTGGTCCCTTGGATCCCTACGGTAGCACCAATGAGTGGTTCTTTGGTGTCGGCATCTAATAAGGTACCGGTAATTTTACCCGATTGTGCCCAAAGGCTCCCAGACGCAGCCAGCAGAATCGCGACCAAAAGAGTAGACACTTGGGAAAAGGTTCTGTTTAAAATAGGCATGTGATTACATTTCAATAGTTAGTTCTTCTAACCGCCCCATATCGATATAGGCGTTGTGTTTGTTTTTAACTTGAGCAATTAACTTCGACCGCTCAGTTCTAAATTTCTGTTCAACAATAAGGGCTCTTAGTTGCTCCTGAGACTCCTCAAAACTGAGCGGAACCGATTCATCAATACGCAAACATTTGTACACATGATACTCATTGGCCTGATATTCAATAGGCTCTAGTATCATCCCTACTTCAAGATTCTGTAACTGAGTCCCCAAATGTCCCAATAGAGCCCAAGCTTCGGTTTCTTGTATTCCATTTACCATAAGATCTTGATTGGATTCGGTGTAGTTTATGACCAAAGTATCAAAATCTTCTCCAGAGGTAGCTAAGTCATATACTCTGAGTGCTTTTTGCCCCGAACTCAATACAACTCGCTGAAGTTGAACCTGCTTGTCCCGTACAAAACGATCCCTGTTGTTACTGTAGGTAGTATACATTTCTGCTGGAGTTACCTCGATAGAATTCCTGATGCGATTCTCTACCTCTCTTGCCAGGGCGTTTAAATAGGTTTCTTGCACCGAAGCCTGTATGGATTCTTGCTCATCGATGCCATGCTCAAGCACCTGATGAATCATATAGGAGCGATACGCCATCCCCGAAAGAACCGCTTCCACATCTTCTATGCTATGCATTTGGAGTTTAAACTCTAGAGGTGTTCTCTTCCATTCTTGCTTAAGTTCCGCAAATGTAAATGCCCCATGCTCGTGGGTCAATACAAGGTCTTCGTCTAATAAATTCAAATCAATCGCATGAACACCTTGCTGTTCCATTGAAGAGGTTGTAGCAACGAACCCAAGCACCAAAGATGGAATCTCATTACCATGTTTAATTGAGTTCAAAAAATCCTCAAGATGAGTACGTTCCACTAACTGTTGCATTTTTTTTAATGCATATTGTTCTAACTCGGGCTTTTGGCGCTGAAAATCAGCTTCGGTTAGTATAGGATTTTGCACACGATCTGTGATTTTGATAATACTATAGCCTTTGGCGGTGGCCACTGGACCTACTACCTCACCAGGCGCATGAGTAAATGCCGCCTCCTCAAATGCAATATCCATTTCATCGGTGGTAAAAAATCCGACATCGCCACCATGCTCACGCATGTATTGGTTTTGAAAAATCTCTTCGGCTAAGTCTTCAAATGATTCACCACGTTCTAACCGATTGAGCAAATGCTCACTTTCTTTTCGGGTTGAAGCGTACAGATGCGAAGCTCTTACTTTGGTATTGAATCGAATAAAATAATCCCTGAGATCACCCTCTGTGATCTCAATTTGAGGGTATAATAGCTGGAACTTAAATTCCTCAGTCCAGACACGCCCTTGGATTTGTTCATATAAATATTCAAATCCAATCTCCTTTTCAATGCTTAGATCTTGGGCATGCACCGCCAATACATAGGTATTAAACTCCGAATCCAAAATGGATTTTTTGGTCGCAATATCAGGGCGTAATGCTTGACCTGTACGATAGTATAGTTCCTTGAAACTCGTCACTAGATGGGATTCCGATACCGAATAATCGCTTATCTTAGCTAAAATAGGCTCATTCGAAGGCTCTTTATCACCCGAACAAGCAAAGGTAATAAGCACCGAAATTATCCCTAAGTAAATAACTCTTTTAGTATGCACTGGTGACTATTATTTGGTAAACAGATACAATAATAGTGAAAGCGCTTACATTTTTCAAGTAAATAGTGAAGAAATTTTATTAAAAAAACCGCTTTTTTACTAGGTAACAACTAGATTCAACCAAAATTTATGTAAGGGCTTACATTTCATGAACTTCCATATACTCACCTAAGCAATTCCTTACCTAAAATCACTAACTACCGTAGTTTCGAATAATATAGTCATTCAAGATACTTCGAAACTCATCGCCTATATGATCCCCTTTTAGAGTCGTGTAATGTTCGCCATCCATGTATACTGGGGCTTTGGGTTCTT
>JAYPDB010000199.1:0-2845 GCA_038125045.1 Bacteroidota bacterium | reverse complement strand
CCGCCGAATCCAAGGCCTGCTGGGCATAGTCCACCGCCTCACTAAATAATAGACCGGCAGTTTTCGTAGTGTCCTGCGCAAAAATCCCTGTTGAAAATAATAAGATGGGTAGTAATAATAATTTCTTCATAACTGTAAAAATTAGGCCAGAATGGCTATTAGGTATGTTCTCATACATGTATAATGGTAAACTAAATGATTAAGACCTAAAATCAACCCCTTTTACACAAAAAAAATCTCATTTTTTTGAATCAATAAGGCACATTTCCAAAAATAAGTCATTAATAAAAGCGCTTTCATGTAACTTTATTTTTAGTAATCTCGTACTATTATCCAACACTTAAACGAATGAAGTAGAAATGAATATCAGAAAAATTGTCCTTATGACAGCTTTTTCATTAGCTGTTTGGACCAACGCAAATAGTCAGGTTGTACTAGATTCTTTATACGGAAATAACTCAGGAAGTGAATTTGGATACTCAGTAGATCTCGCTCAAAAAGGCGATTGGGTGGTCATTGGTGTTCCTGAAAGCAATAATATCGGAGACCTTGTAAATACCTTAAATCGAAGAGGTGCTGTATATGTTTATGATAGAGGTGCCGATGGATACGAATTAAAAGGCCAAATATTAGGCGGAAATGATGCCAACGATTACTTTGGTTCTTCAGTAGCTATATCGAATCAAGGAGATGTGGTGGTAGGAAGTAAATTTGATTCCGACACACACAGCGCTGGAGGTAGTGTACGCGTATATAACTATAATGAGGGAACTTCTATATGGGATGAAACCATTCATATTCCATCCGGCCAAGCAAATGAACAATTTGGTTGGGACGTGGATATCACACGAGATGGCACATTTTTTGTCGCGTCTGCCGTTACTCATAGTTATGAAGGAGGGCCTAATTCTGCTGGAAAAGTCAGAGTCTATAAAAAAGATAATGATACATGGTTAGCATGTAATGCCATTTCCTACCCAGGCACTGATGGCTCGGTAGAGTTTGGATACGCCGTTGCGGTTCAAAAAGCATCTTTGAATGGACAAGAGACGGTACTAGTAGCCGTGTCAGCTCCAAAAGATAATCCAAACGATTTAGAGTCTAGTGGCCAAGTTTGGGTGTATAAAACCAACGCCGACTGTTCTACTCCATGGACGCGTGTCGACGAAGCGATTAGTGGAGATAGTGAAGGTGATCTTTTTGGTCACAGTGTGAGCCTAAATACAGGTACTGATCGGGTTTACCTTGCTGTTGGTGCAATTCATGAAGAAAATCCAGACAACGCACAAGATGCTGGTAGTGTTAGGGTCTATGAATTGACCAACGATGTTTGGACGCAGAAAGGCTCGACCCTATATGGTGAACAAACTCAGCAATATTTTGGACACAGCCTCCAAATCATGACCGATAGAATTGCCATTGGATCCAGCCAGTTTGATATTGGAAATGGCTACATAAATCAAGGTAAAGTAGATGTATACCAGTTTTATGACGATTGGAAACAAGCCATTGAACCGTTGCAAGATGCTCGCGCCAACTCTTACCTAGGTTCAAGCCTCGCCTTCGATGGTACCATGCTCGTAGCTGGTGCTCCTTTAAACTCAGATGTGGGGAATCAGTTCGGAAAAGTTACCATTGCAAACATGAACAATCCGATAACTATTGATTCGGTTCATGCCAGTGTATTAGGCAATCAATTGATGGTTTACTTTTCAGAAGGGATCTATGGTGACGGTGACCGAACACTACCGGCAACTTTAGAACATTTCGACCTTGTATTCGATTTCTTCAGCAATGAAAACCTAAGTGTAGAAGTGACTGGGCTTAGTAACACCGAGGGTGAAGCGTTATCCGGTGGAGAACGTGTTATTGTATTTGATCTCGAATACACCGGTGGATTACCTAAAGTGGGAGATCGAGTGATTGTGGGACTTAATGAAGCCCCTATTCTTTTCGATTCCTATGGCCTACCAGTAAACCATGAATTAGAAGAACGTTATCTGTTCAAGTACATTATGGGTGTAACCAAAGTCATCGAACCCGATAACGGTGACGAATTATCTTTGGAAATTCCGATCACCGCACAAATGGGTGAACATGCAAATGCCTACAGACTGTACTTCTCATTACTGAATGAAGAGACTAATGAGTTTGAATTGGTTCACGATAGTCTGTTCGCCAGTTCAAATCTAAATCCCGTAATTACAGGTCTACCACAAGGTACCATTCGAATCGAAGCACAATCCATATTCATCATTAACAATAATAATACTGATTGTGTGATAACCGAAGGTGAGATCGATGTAATTGTCAAAGAACTATCATGTAATCTTGCTGAAGGTGCCCTTTCTGATCCCGTAGACATACATTTTTTCCGACCAGATGTCATGGGTGTAGCCAACATACTTTCGCCCACTCCTGACACGGTTATGATTGGTCGCATTACCCTATTTTTTGAACCTGGCTTTACCGCAAATGCTCATAAGTATACAGTAGTGAAAGGTAGTTTTGCAGACGAAGATGCACCCGTTGTGCGTGAGTACATTATGGTTCAACCCAAAAATGGAGACGCTGAAGTACTTCCTGCCGGGGAATATGAAGTACATGTTCAATCCTTGTACATCAGAAATCTAGATGATGCCAATTGTGCAACTCAAACCGATGAACCTAGAATAGTAAATCCAGATGCCTGTGTTTGGTTTGAAGGACCTACAACAGAGCCAGTGGCCTTTACGGTTCTTGAGCCTGTGGTATCTCCTATTGTTTCCAGCCCGACAGATGGTTCTTACAGCGTCGATTCTTTACACTTTGTGTTAAACGAAGCACCGAATGCTAATTTCCATCA
>JAYPDB010000198.1:0-2849 GCA_038125045.1 Bacteroidota bacterium | reverse complement strand
TTCAACGAACTCCCTACTTGCAGCGGTGGAGAGTAGGGCATTGCAGACCAAGAATCATCATTTCCATTTCTAACATCAGCAATGATAAAATGCGTATTTACATCGAGAAAAAATTGAGATAAGACTTTTACTTCAAAATTGGTTTCTAAGCCTCGCATCTTGGCTTGTACACCTTCAAACTGATATTCAAAAAGACTTGGGAATCGATTATTTCGTTGGCCTGTGTTAAGTGCAAAATTGTAATTGTTGAAGTAATTGTAATAGACACTCAGATTAAACTCGGTAGATACGGTATTCAATGAATAACTAAGCTCATATGCGAATGCTCTTTCAGGTTTCAAATCAGGGTTTCCTATCTCGAATGAATAGGACGCTAAGTGAGGTCCTTCTGAATATAATTCTTCTAGAGAGGGAGCGCGAAAAGAATGAAGGAAAACGGCTTGTAAACTTTGATTTGTGGTAACGTTCCAGTGGGCACTTAGAGAACTTGAGAGGGCAAAAAACTCTCTTGACCTGATATTCCCAATATTTGAGTTTGGATTTGAATTATCTGGGCTACGTTTGGAATAATCGACTCGAAACCCCCATTCGGTATGTAAAGCGGAAATATCTGTGGTTTGAATAAAGAACATTCCTATATCCATGGCTTCGGAATTTGGAGTATTTGCACCATTCACGGCATAATCCTGATGCTGAATTTCTAAACCAAAAGAACCTTTTTGTAACCCCTTGAATTGGTCGTGGTTAGCCTGAAATTTAATTGATTGGGTAAGTAGGCCAAATTCAGATCCAATGATGTCTGCAGGCTCAAATTCCTTATGTTGATACTGGTTCAATGAAAGGTCAATGGTCATGGAGGTAATAGCAGATCGTTGTAAAAGTATCTCAGTTTTACTGTTAAATTGATATTTCGTCATGTCTATATCTACTCCATCCACATGACCGTCCGGATTTGGAGGAATACCATACCTACTGTTATATGCTGAAAAAGAACCTCCTGTATATCCCCAACTTGTAAAATGACTCAGGCCCAATGTAGACTGATAACTTTGATTGTAACTGTTTTGAATGTAGCCCAATGGAGTTTTAGAATCTCCAAACGATTGACCTTGGGAATGTAGGGTAATGGACATGGATTGTGATGGTACAGGAATTTGAATATCAAAGGCGGTACTTACACCGGGGGTAGCGGCTGCAAATCTTGTCGTATAAGATCCATTGATGTGACTAGCCAATGAAGTTGGAATTGTATTCTTAACTACGTTGATAATACCACCTACAGCATTTGCGCCATATTGTAAGGCAGCTGGCCCTCGAGCAATTTGAACTTCTTGAGCTGAACTTGCATCCACGGTAACCGAGTGATCCGAAGATTGAGCAGATATATCTCCAGAGAGAACTCCATCTTGGCGAATTTGAATTCGTTCATCTCCAAGGCCTCGAATGACCGGTCGTGCCGTTGAAACGCCATTGGTTGCTTGATTGACACCCGGCAGGGAGGCAATGGTCTGTGCAAGTGTCATACTTAGATTCGCCCGTAATTCTGAGCCTTGAATTTTTTTGGAAACATGTTCGATTTCGGCACCCTGATAGCCAATATTGTTAGCTTCAACCAGTAAAGATTCACCAGAAAACAGAACAGGTTCTAAGTAAATAATAATCGGTTGTTCACTATGTTGTAAGGATTGTTCCGTAGGGTCAATCACTATTGATAGGGTGCGAGTTTTGTACCCAAGACGATGCACACTTAATTGAAACTCACCTCTGGGAACATTGTTAAGCTCAAAGAACCCATCTTGGTTGGAGGTTGTGGTTCGATTGATTTCTTCTAAATGAATGTAAGCGTATGGGATGACTTCATTGCTTTCGATGTCACGTATGACCCCTGTAATCCGGTTTTGGGATTCAATTGAGTGCTTTACTGCACGAATAGCGAAAGAATTTTGTGATGCAGTGATGATCAAGAATATCACCATCCCTAGTGTTCCTACCTTTTGTGTATAAAAGTAACGGATAGCAATGCTAAACCTTTTGCCTGTATCAATTAAGGAGTGTTTAGGTTTAGTTAAATTACTGAAATAGGGATGATGATATCTGAAGTGAGAAGTGCTCAAAATTATTCTGTAACCGTAATGGCGATCATCTGAGTGCTAAAATCACTATGAGAACCGTGCAGCAGCTTAATCTGAAGATTGGTACTACCTACCTGCTCGGCATGTAGGTGAAAAGCATATTTACCATCTTCATCATGCTGCTCAAATGCAACTATCCCAGTGGGGTCAAAGACCGCTTGAATAGAGTATTCATCATCTGTTGGTCGGAATTCATCACCGTCGTCACTTATAAAATAAAGTTGGATGAGGTCGGTTTCTTCTCCATTTGAAAGACTGATACTTCCTTCAATAGTTGAGTTGGCCTGCTGCTGTATGAGGGTGCTACCGTTTAATTTTAGCACAAAGCCAACAGGTTCTTCATGATGATCATCGGAATCAACAGGGTTCGAGCAAGATAGTAGAATAGTGTTAAGTAAGAACGCATATACCGCGAACCTTACTTGAAAGTAAAGAGATTTCATAGTCGTTAAAAAATTGGTTATTGGTTTAAATGAATGATTAAACGACTAGAAAAGGTGGAGAACGACCAAAGTTGAGAGGAAGTACCTTGATTATAGGTTTTGCTGAAATAAACTCATTGTAATCTATGAATCGTACCACTAAACCCGGAAGTGGATCTGACTCAGCGACTAAGGCATGCCCACGCACAAGGGTGAGGGGACAATAATCGCCTGATTGTTCAAAATGAGATTCTAAGGCATGTTCTATGCATTCTAAACCATCTTCGTGGTAATG
>JAYPDB010000197.1:0-2859 GCA_038125045.1 Bacteroidota bacterium | reverse complement strand
AGGTTACTTCTGCGATGAAGTTGGTGTAGTTACTGAAGTAATAGTACGCATCAATAAATAACTTATTACCAAATAACGCTTTATACCCCACTTCATAGGTGCTTATTTTTTCGGGTTGAAAGTCATCGAACTCAAACTTTTTAACCAAACTCATGGCAGCGTCCATACTCGCTCCTGCTGCTAAAGCTTGACGAGCCTGGGCTACGCCTGTGTACACAGGATTAGATTCAAACTGATAGCGATCGATAAGCGCTGGGTTAGAACCCACTAATCGACGAGACACCACATCTAAGTCAATAAATTGATCCTGAGTGGTAGGGATTCGGAACCCTTCCTGATACGAAACGCGAATATTGTGATTGTCGGCAACGGTTAAGATGGCAGAAGCTCTGGGTGAAAACTGTCCATCAAAATATTCGTTCTTATCGTACCGAGCAGACACGCTAACATCTAATTGGTCCTCTAAGAATTGTTTCGAAGCTTGGGCAAATGCACCCCATTCATCGATACTAAATTCTTCACCTGATGCAATATCTTTGAGTGCAAAGAGCGTTCCACCTGATTCAAGTGCATAACGTCGGACATTCACACCTGCTTGAATTTGAGCCATCTCTGGATCCACTAGGTTCGCAAAGTTGTAGACCCCTTCTAAGTGGTAGAGATCAGACTTATCTAAGAATTTAGCACCCCCTTCAGAGATAGGAGTATTTCTAAGCTGAGTAGCTAAGGCTTTAAATTCTTCGCTATCGGGTGATAACTGAGCAGCATCAGCCGCCGCACGTGCAGCTGCGTGTGCTTGATCTACTGAATAACCTTGGGTTCTGGCACCCGCAAAGGTGTTAAAGTAGGCAGGTAAGTAGGTTTGCTGATTAATTAATGAAGCTAAGGTATTTGCCGCATAAGAATCACCGGCATCTTCTTGAGTTGTGTAGGCCCGTATGTAGTAATTAGGATTACGAAGCTCCACCTTAGCCGTCCAAATATTAAAATCGTCTAGCACGAATCGGTCATTTGCAGTATACACCGTACTACCGTATCCAATATTATACTGAGCCAAGATTTCATTGGTCGTATTTAAGCGATAATGCACCGCTGCTCCCAATTTCAAACTTTCAGTAGTGTTATCTACAAATGAATTTTCGGTATAACCAGTAGGAGTAAATGCGCCATCTAATCCATCAGGAAAAAGAGTTCTAAGCGCCGAAATCTGAGCTCCCGTAGCTCCCCCACCGGCAATCAAGGCATCTGCTATCGCTCCTGTGGTTATCGTAAAATCACCATAGGTATTTAAACCGTCATAGAGGCGTGGATTAAGGGCATCAGCTCGAGAAGTAGCACCACGCTCTAACAAATCACTTAGATCTCGGTAATCCTGAGCAATGAAATCCATTGCTTTCAAATAGGAAGCATTTACTTTAAACGCCAATTTGTTGTTGAATGCTTGTGCATAGCGGAGGCTGTAGCTTTGATATAGAGAAGGATCTTGAATCTCACTTTCTAAGTGGTTAACACCACTTTTTATATTAACAGAAAGACCCTGATAATCAAAAGGACTCTTTGAATTCATTAAGAGAATACCGTTAATCGCATTAGGACCATAAAGTGCGGAAGCCGCACCCGGTAGTAATTCAGCGCTTTCTAAATCTAACTCCGAGATACCTACGATATTACCAACCGCAAAATTTAATCCTGGCGCTTGGTTATCGATTCCATCGATTAATTGTACAAATCGAGTATTACCGTTGGCAGCGAAACCTCTGGTATTTACCGATTTAAAGGTCAAACTTTGTGTACTGAAATCGACCCCTTTTAAATTGCTTAAAGCATCATAAAAGTTTGGCGATCCTGATGCTTTAATATCCAAAATATCCAGTTTCTCGATAGATACTGGAGATTTGAGAATGGATTCTTCAACCCGCGAAGCAGAAACTACCACATCATTTCCAAAGATGGTTTGCTCTTCTAAAACAACCCGAATATCACTCACATTGTTGCTTTCCACAAGTAACTCTTGTGACTGAAAACCAACTATTGAAAATTGCAGGGTGATAGGAGGATCAAGTTGAACGGTAAGGTTAAAACGACCATTCATATCGGTAGGTGTACCTACAACCGTTCCTTTTATGACTACGTTAACCCCGGGTAGTGGGTCACCGTCTAAGTCTAATACCTGACCAGAGACGGTGGTATTCATTTCGAGATTTGTATTCTTGGCATGAAGTGTAGCGGTGCCATGAATCAAAAACACCAGCGCTAGCATCATCATTTGCCGTAGCAATTTACTCATAATGATTATTTGTTAATTATAATTGGTAGTTAGTATCTGCTTCACATGAATGTAGCAAACCACTGTAGATGTACTATTTTATTTAATTTACACATAAATGCAAGCGCTTCCAAAGAAGCGGTACATTAGGGCAATAATAATAAAATGTAATCAAATACACCTCATAAAAAGTAACTGACATGGGTTATGCCATTTTAGTATTATTACCTAAAAGACTGACATCTATCAATAGATTCTATGAAGTACTCTTTCTACTACATAATATTGTTCCTTGGCGTTCTTTTCGCATGTCAAGAGCCTAAACCTAATCAAAGCGAATTTACCATGTCGTATTCGAATACCAACGAGGCCATAAGCTATTTAGCGCTGGGTGATTCCTATACCATTGGCGAATCAGTGGATTCGACCCAGCGTTGGCCGGTACAACTAGCCGATAGTTTAACATCTCACTATGGACTGAACGTATCCGAGCCTCGGATCATTGCCACTACAGGGTGGACCACTGATGAATTGCTAACGGGCATAGAATCGGAAGGTATATCCCAAAAATATGATATGATCTCGCTTCTTAT
>JAYPDB010000196.1:677-2895 GCA_038125045.1 Bacteroidota bacterium | reverse complement strand
CTATGAAGTGGGGTATAAGGCGTTATTTTGTAATAAGTTATTTGTTGATGCGTACTATTACTTCAGTAACTACACCAACTTCATCGCAGAAGTAACCTTCACGCAAGGGATTCCTGCTGGTTTGACCAACACTCCTGGAGCTGAATACACCGGTGATACGGCACCTGGTTCTTCGGAATGGGTACAGTCTATTATCACGCAACAAGATCCTAATGATGCCAATACATCCTTTGCAACTCAGTCCTATGGATTCGATATCAATGCTACAGGTGATGTGCGTTCTCACGGATTTGCCGTGACCGCAGAATATTCGCTTTTCGACGGATACACCTTAGGAGGTAACATGGCCTATAATGAGCTTCTCGATCAACAAGATCTATTGGATCAGGGATTCCGCGCTTCGTATAACACACCAAAGTGGAGATACAATGTGAAGCTTCAAAACCGTGAGGTTATCAATAACCTAGGATTTAGTGTCAATTACAGATGGCAGGATGCATTTGTGTGGGAATCCTCCATTGGTGAAGGGGTTGTAGACGCCTTTGGATCATTGGATGCACAGATCTCCTACAATCTTAAGAAAGTAAATAGCACCGTTAAACTAGGGGGGACCAACATTCTAAATGATGAGTACACCACTTCTTTAGCAAACCCATACATGGGGGCGATTTACTACATATCATTCACCCTGGATCAACTCCTGAAATAATAAATTGAGGCTAGAATCATGAAAAACACATTAAAACAAAGTTTTGTACTAGCAGCCGCTCTTTTGATGGTGCTCAATGCCTGTGAGGGAGAGGGAGATGCGTTAATAAACGAACGATTGGAGGAAAATCCACTTCCTAGTGCCACAACTTATGATGCTGGAACGGCAGATTTTTCAACCGTAGTAACAATAGGTAATTCATTAACCGCAGGTTATATGGATGGTGCCTTATACAATATGAGCCAGCACTATTCTATTGGGAACATGCTTGCTCAGCAATTGGGAACAACCGTTGGTGCGGGCTTTAGTTTTGTTCAACCAGCCATCAATTCCGAAGATGGATTTAATACCTCGGTAACGAATCCTGTTGGAAGTACGGTTTTTGGGCGATTTAAATTGGACGTAAGTATTCCAGGGCCATCGCCTACTGTAGATGGAGATCCCATTCAACCATACACCGGACCATCGGTGAATAATTTCGGGGTGCCTGGCATTCAAGTTGCACAACTGCTTACACCTCTTACCGGTGGACCTGCTGCTGCAGAGAATCCTGCGTACAATCCGTTTTATGCTAGATTTGCTGCTAACCCTGGAACATCAACCATCTTGGGTGAAGTAGTAGCTGCTAACCCTACGTTCTTTTCTCTTTGGATTGGAAACAATGATGTGTTGGGCTATGCTGCTTCTGGTGCTTCAAATCCGGCAATTTTAACTTCAGATGCTGATTTTACCACCTACTATTCTACGGTAATTACCACCTTAATCAGCAATACCTCAGCAGATGGGATAGTGACCAACATACCTTTCTTGTTGGCATTGCCCTATTTCCGAGCGGTTACCTATGATAATGTGGTTCTGGATGAGGCTACGGCAGCTCAATTAAATGCTGGTTTAGCATCTGTAAATGCCGCTATTCAAGCAACAGCAGCACTGGGTACTTCAGCCGATGATATTGCACAACGGCTGATTAGCTATAGCGCTGGAAAGAATCCAATTCTTATCCATGATGACAATTTGGAGGATCTAGGTCCTAAGTTTGATATGTTAGTAGGGGCGGGGGCTATCACTGCTGAACAGCGTGCGGCTTTAGCTCCTTATGAGCAATCTCGGCCTATGAAAGGCGGAGCTACGATCGCCCCCGGTGTAGTCGACAATGAGTTGGTAACCTTAGGTGCTGCTAGTGTTTTAGGTCAATTGGCCGATCCAACAAACCCGTTGTCCATTAATGGAGTGGTTTTACCTTTGGATGATCGCTACGTAATCACGGCGGCTGAGTACTTGGAAATTGAGGTTAAGCGTCAAACGTTCAATGCCATCATTTCTAATATCGTATCTCAACCAGGCGTTGCAGAGCGCATTGCTTACTACAACACCGATACCGATGTTAATGGATTCCTTGATATTTTTGGACTCAGTGATGGTGTACCAGGAATCACTGTAGATGGTGTGGCACTAGCGCCAGATTTTTCACCTAATGGGGTGTTATCAACCGATGGTGTTCATCCAAAC
>JAYPDB010000196.1:0-592 GCA_038125045.1 Bacteroidota bacterium | reverse complement strand
ATTGAGGCCAAATTTGGTTCTACATTACCACGAGTTAATGCTCTTAGCTTACCAACGGTAACCCTATGTTCTACCGGTGATTGCTTAAGCGAACAATAAGCAGATTCATTCTAGCACGTTTTTATTAGCTAGAAATCAACCGCTTTACATCAAACCCTCTCTAGTGTTAGAGAGGGTTTTTTTTGTCCAAATGTCAGAATATGCATCGGTAAATTGGGTAACTTTGTCAAATTCTTGGAACAAGTACGTGTTGGCATATTAATTGCCAACACTCCACACAAAGATGAGTCAGATAGTAATTAAGGTTAATCGAATTACTAGAATGACCACAACACACCTATTACTGTTAGTTGCAACCTTTTAGACACGCATGGAAGATCACATTAAATCATCAGAGACCGATATGAACGAAACTGACAATAGTTCAGCAGAGAAACAAAACCCTGAATCAACCGGAAGTCATGGAGATGACTTAGTGCAGGACAAAGAACATGAGTCGACCCAAGCCAAAGAAACAGAGAGCGGTGAAGTTGCAGAAGAAGAACTCGATTTGGTAGCTCAGTTACAACAAGATTTAGCCAATACCAAAGAC
>JAYPDB010000195.1:0-2919 GCA_038125045.1 Bacteroidota bacterium | reverse complement strand
CTAAACATAGCAAAGGTCATCGAGCCACCACTACCGTAGTTTTAAGGCGTTTCACCTTCCCCTTGAGGCAATTTCCTATGCCGAATTTAAAGCAGGTTGGTTTCGAACCCGGTTGTTGATCTATGCCGACAGTGGGAAGACATTAGAGGCTATTCCGGGTAAGGAGTTAACCATGCGCACCTTCTCTTTCAAAAAGAAACATCGTGTTCATGCCGCCAATTTGGTATCAAAACTAAATCTTGAACTGTCGGAATTGAAGCTAAAAAAGTTGGATGAAGCGGAATCCTAAGACGCGAATAAGCCTTTTTTCATGAGTAACTCAGCGTTTAGGATAGCTCCACCAGCTGCACCACGGATGGTGTTATGAGCCATGCACACAAAGTTTAGGTGGAAGTAATCACCTTCTCTCAGTCGACCAATGTGTAAGCTCATCCCTTTGTCTCGGTCGGCATGGAGTCTGGGTTGTGGGTAGTTTTCTTCGGAATGAATGTGATAGAGTTCAACCGGAGAAAAGGGCAGATCTAAGTCTGCGATGGGATTTTTGAAATTTTTAAGTGTTTCTACCACTTGCTCCAAAGAAGAAGGCTTCTCTTTAAATCGGCAACTTACCGCTGCCATATGGCCATTGAGGGTATGTACGCGAGTACAGGTGGCATCTACGGTAAAAGAAGGGCGATGAATATCACCATCCTGTAATAGTCCCAATATTTTTTGGGTTTCAGGGGCTATTTTGGGTTCTTCGCCCGAGATGTATGGAACCACATTGGCAATAATATCCAGGCTGGGTACCCCGGGATATCCGGCACCGGACAAGGCTTGTAAGGTGGTTACGCTTAAGTTTTCCAAGCCAAATCGATCATGAAGCGGTTTCAGTGCAAGGGAAAGAGGTACTGCTACACAATTTGGATTGGTTACTATCCACCCTTTGCCATCGGCGCTGAAGGATTGTCTATGAATAAGGTCTATATGCTCCGGGTTCACTTCTGGAATTAGGAGGGGAACATCGGCATGCTGACGGTAATTCTTAGCATTTGAAATAACAGGTATTCCCGCTTTCGCAAAGGCTCCTTCAATCTCGGTAGCCACACTGGAATCCAAACCTGAGAATACAAAATCCACTCCCTGCATGGCTTCAGGAGTACATGCTTGCACCGTCATTTGAGCAATTTCTTGAGGAAGTTGAACGTCTTCGATCCAATTGGCCGCTTCTTTGTATGCTTTGCCAGCCGAGCGGTCCGAAGCACCTAAAGCGGCTATGTTAAACCAAGGATGTTGGTTGAGTAATCGGATAAATTTTTGACCTACGGCGCCAGTTGCGCCAAGAATTCCAACGTTCATAGAGGTACGAGAGTGAATGAGATTTCAGATAACTTTAGAGTGGACAATAAAATAGTATTTTTTACATAAAAACGGTTCGAAAATAGCCAATTAGAATTGGTATCTTTACCAAAGCTCAATCATCAAATAAAATTCTACAATGTCGAATCTAGAAAGCTTGGACACCATCGTATCTCTTGCCAAGTCAAGGGGTTTCATCTTCCAGTCATCTGAAATCTATGGCGGATTAAGTGCCGTGTACGATTACGGACCCTTAGGTGTAGAATTGAAAAGAAACATCCGAAATGCCTGGTGGAAAGAGATGACCCAACGTCATGAAAATATTGTAGGGGTTGACGCCGCTATTTTCATGCATCCAAGAGTTTGGGAGGCAAGTGGGCATGTGGCCGGATTCAACGATCCCATGATTGATGACAAGCAGTCTAAACGTAGATACCGAGCCGATATGCTCATTGAGCAGTATATCTTGAAGCTCGAGAAAGATGGAAAAACCGATGAAGCTACTCGTCTTCAACAAGAATTGGATACGGCGGGAACGCGTAAGAGTTTAACCGAAGACTTGTATGATATTATCATTGCGGAGGAGATAAAGGCACCTGATTCTGGGGCTTTTGACTGGACAGAGGTGCGACAGTTCAACCTAATGTTTAAAACGGCGTTTGGGGCTACCGCTTCGGAAGACGATGCGGTATACCTTCGACCCGAAACCGCACAGGGAATTTTTGTGAACTATAAAAATGTGTTGGATTCGACCCGAGTAAAAGTGCCTTTTGGGATTGCTCAAACTGGAAAGGCATTTCGAAACGAAGTAGTGGCTCGACAGTTTGTATTCCGAATGCGTGAGTTTGAACAAATGGAAATGCAATATTTTGTGGAGCCTGGAACCGACGAAAAGGCCTATGATGAATGGCTTGAAAAGAGATTGGAGTGGCATAAGAGCATGGGGATTCGACCCAATAACTTGCGTTTTGCCCCACATCCTCCCGATAAGTTAGCGCACTATGCGCGAGCAGCTGCCGATGTTCAGTACCATTTTCCCATTGGATGGCAGGAAGTGGAGGGGATTCATAACCGCTCTGATTTTGATTTAAGTCAGCATCAGGAATATTCGGGCAAAAAGATGGAGTATTTCGATCAGGCCCAAAACAAACGGTACATTCCTTACGTCATTGAGACCTCTATAGGATTGGATCGCTGTACCCTCATGGTACTAAGTGATGCGTATCGTAAGGAGGAATTGGAGGGTGATAGTCGAGTGGTGTTAAAAATGCATCCTAAATTAGCCCCTATTCAATTAGGAGTGTTTCCATTGATTAAGAAGCCTGAATTGCAAGAATTAGCTCATCGAATTAGCCAAGACCTTAAAGAGGATTATTCGGTTCAATACGACGAAGCAGGCTCTATAGGTAAGCGATACAGAAGATTAGATGAAGCGGGGACGCCTTTCTGTATTACCATTGATTTTGACGGGTTGGAAGATGATTCAGTTACCGTTCGGCATCGAGATACGATGGCGCAAGAGCGGGTTGCTGTCGCGCAAGTACATGCGTATATCTCAGACCAAATGAAGGCTTGGGAAAC
>JAYPDB010000194.1:0-2954 GCA_038125045.1 Bacteroidota bacterium | reverse complement strand
CCATATGGATTACCATGAGCGATGCTCACAAACCAATGTTGTCCATCGGGCGAGACGCTCATGCCATGAGGACCGTCGGTTTCTGTGGGGTATCGGCCTACCGAAATACTGGTATCTATCCATGCGGTATTTTGGGAGGCATCGAAATGTACACGTTGTACCACATCATCGGATTCAGCCGCTACATAGACCTGATATATTTGAGCCAAGGCTGTCTCTGTTGTGCTTAGATACACTCCCCCTAATACCAGCATAACGACTATTAGGTAAGGTTTTGAAATTGTTCTCATAATGAATATATGCGTATTGAAAGGTTCTAATCAGTGGAATGCATTCGTTAATCCTGAAGCTCACCTAGTTTTACTGCCCAAATTCCTGAATTCCAATCTGACAAATAAATCAACCCTTTATACGGTTGAGGCCCCCAAGTAAACGTTGAATTTGGAATGGCCGCATTGGGATCGGATGGTAAAAATAGGGCTATTTCACGACCTTGTTCGTACAGATCGCCCATCAGTTCGCCGGAAACGTCAACCACCCGTAATCCACCGTTATAAAATGCGGCATACATGACATCATTTTCAATCCAGTAGTTGTGCGAACCTGCTTCCGGTACTTGATATCGTGCCACTTCATCAGGTGATTCCCATCCATCAAATTCAATGAAATGTATCCAGCCAGCCGCTCGGTTGGGGCCCTGAGTGTCCAATCCGTAAGGGAAGGCTTCATCCCCAGCGGCTACGAAAAACTTACCGGTCGATTTCGATTTAAACGGGAAGGCGGCATGATTCCATCCACTCGGGTAGGTATAGCTTCCTAGAGGTGTGGGATTTTGTGGACTTCCGCCTGCCCCAGGCATATCTGCCGAGCTATTCGATCCCACATCTACCACTACGACCCCGTCACTCCAGTTAGAAGAGTAGGCGATGCCATCTTCAATCCAAACATCATGAATAGAATGGCCTGGAGTATCGAGCTCGAAAACACCAACGGTGTACGGATTCGAAGGATCTTCTATGTTGATGATATCATATTTACGACCATTGTTTACTGCATAAACATGGTTTTCATAGATAAAGGTGTTGTGCACACCACCAGTGAGTCCATCGGTGTATTCAGAGAGTATTTTTGTATTCGATGGATTGGTGACATCCAGAATGATGATGCCATTTTTCCGGTTAGAAGCTCCTTCTCGAGTAATCACGGCAATGGTCCCGTCTTCAGATACTTTTACGTCGTTAACTGTGCGAGCATCTACCTGAACCGTATCAATGGTGTGGATGTTGGTTGGGTCCGTTACATCCCAGAGGAAGGCTTCACCTCGGGCGCCCCATGTCCCGGTAATGGCATAATCACGACCATCGACGCCTTCCCAAACCCAAAGATCTGAGGTTTTAACATCAGGCACGATACCTTTGCCCACGACTTCTAAGTTTCGTCGCACCTTACGTGCCTCTACCCGTAGATTGACTTCGCTAATCAAATTTCCAGAGCGGGCAACCAAGGTATAATTACCAGGGTCATTTGCCACAAAACGCCCATCTTGGGCAATTTGCGCCGAGCTTCCTTGACCTAAGTCATCATCTGGGTAAGCGATGTAACTATACTGAATGGGCGCATGTTCTATTACCTTGTTTCGACTGTCTAAAACCTTCGCCTCCAATACTACCACATCCCCTGTCCGTACTTCATTCACCGAATTACTAGGATTAAGAACCACGGTACGTGCTGTATTATTTTGAACGTCTACCTCCCAACTAAAAACCATTTGTTCGTCGGTAGTCGCCTGTAACTTAGCTTTACCTGCTTTATGCATCATCAATTGACCAAAGTCGTTGATGCTGAAGACCTCAGGATCTGAGCTTACCAATTGCAGATCATCGATGCTTCGAGCATTCCCCAATGAATCAACCACATCAAAATGGATATCCACTTTGGTTCCTGCATAAAAATTGTGGTCATTCTGCAGCCAATCTACACGCGTGATCGGAGGGAAGAGTACCTTCAACTCGTAATTCTCTCGAACGCGGTTGGAACCTAAGGTCATGGCAAAAAATGCATGCGTACCTGGTTTAAGTGCTTTTACTTCACCCTCCCTCGAAATAGCAAGTGACCTTCTGGCTCTACTAAAAAATACCACCGTATCGGGTAAAACGACTCCATTCTCATCCACTACGCGCGCGCTGAGTTGTAGCTGTTCATTTACACGTAATTCCAATCGTTCGTTGAGCAGCTCAATACTTTTTTGTTGCGCGAATAAGGCAGTTGAAGTAGAAAGAATCAATATGGTCCAAAGAACGAGGCATTTGGTAGTTAACCAAGAAGGCAAGCAGAAATTTTTTAAAATCATGAACGTCAATTAAAGGTGAAAAAATCGCAGGAAATCTATTAAATCAGAGAAAAAAATTAGCCATAAAGATCCTTAAATGGGCTTTCAGTTTGGCTAACTTACCGTCTAATAAATAGATAGCGAAGTCAATTTTATTTGAATGTCAATATATAAAAGGGGGACTATTTATCAGAAAAAAAAAGCAATTTTCCTTAAATTCTATGCCATCTAATAATAGAGGAAAAGAACGAACGAAGTAGCCCTCTACACCCTACACCTTGAGCAATCGTATAACCTAATTCTACCTTCTCAAATTCATGCCGATATCTTTTAAAAAAGCCCCTTTTGCTGATCGACATCATGGAATGAGTGATCTCGATCTTACTCACATGTTAACGACTATTCATGCCAAGAATCTTGAGCAGTTGATTGAAGAGACCATTCCAAGTGGGATTCGATCAGAACAAGTCATGAACATTCCAGAGGCACTTAGCGAGGAAGATTTTATCGCTGAATTTCAAAAGCTTGCTCAAAAAAATAAGATATTCGAATCCTTTATTGGTCAGGGTTATTACGACACCCTTTTGCCCAATGTCATTAAGCGAAACATTCTAGAAAACCCTGC
>JAYPDB010000193.1:0-2969 GCA_038125045.1 Bacteroidota bacterium | reverse complement strand
CCAGATTCATGCCCATCAGGACGCTAAAGATAATGGCTGAAAACAAGTTCAACTGTGCCTGTAAAAAACTGTACAGGCCTAGGGTTAACACCACCCCGGCTAGCAAGAGGCCTATCATTAGGGCCATATCAAGAGCTAGATCCTTCGTCCCTAGCACCCCTTCGCGGCCCACCTTACGCATGTAGAGCCACAAAAACACCAATAAGGCCAGCAATCCGATCCAAAGGGCATCGCCTACGGCCTCCCCAATACCTTCAATCCGAAAAAAATGATCCACATAGGATCCGCCCCAAAAAAGCTGCACCTCAGGATGATCCGCCACATAGGCCTTGGCTAGGGCTATGGCTCTGGTATAGGTTTGCCCAAGTAACTCGAAATCGCTCTGCCGAAAGGGCAGTAAAAATCGCAACAAGATCGTTCCCTCCTCCACATTCCATTCATAGGGATGGGTATTATCGATGAGCGTGAGCAGGGATGAAGAGGCCTTATATTCGGCAATGAGCTCCGCTGGAGAAGGTTCATGGGCTGCGGAAAAATCCTCTTCAAGCCGAAAATAAAAAGGATTCACCTCCTGCTTCTCCTCTTCGATGGCCTCCTCAATGACCTGGTAAATACCGTCTAGCTCACGCTCGGTCATCAGGTAGAACAAATGCTTTTGAAGCTTGTCCAGATCACTTTTCCACTCCACCCCGCTAAAGGCAATTCCTCCATCGCGCGCGGCATCGTTAATGACATAATCCGCCAATCGACCCGCCTGAGCAATCAGCTCATCCTGCACCAAGGAATCCCCACCCTGCTCCAGCAAAGCTTGGCGCCGATCGGCAGAAAGCCGAATCACCAAATCCATCCCTCCCTCACTCGAACGGAGATCTTTGAGCCGCTCATAGGCCTTCACATGCGGGTTTTCTGAGGGAAGCAGACTCTCCAGGTTACCATCGAAACGTAAACCCTTGGCCGCCCACCCCATCGCAAAAACCATCACGATATAGATGCCAATAAATAAGTATATTCTTCGGGTATGCATAGACAGGATGTCTAGAGTATGCTAAAGGCGTATAAGCGTTTGGGGTGGTATCAAAACAACAAAGTCGTTTTTATGAATCAGAATCAAAACAAAGACCAAAATAACACATTACTCGTATTAATTCCCGGTCTAGGTGCGGTAGCCACCACATTTTTAGCGGGTGTATTCGCCCACATTCATCACGGCCGGCCTATGGTGGGCTCCATTACCCAGAATTACAAGCTGCCCGATCGCTCCGATGAACCCGATCCTCGGAATTTCAGGCCTCTGGCTGAACACTTGGGCCTACCCTCCCTACTCAATTTGGCCTTCGCCGCTTGGGACATTACGGCCGATAATGCCTATCAAACCGCCAAAAAATCGCAGGTCCTCACCCCCGAAGATTTAGAGCTGGTGCGCGAACCTCTGGAACAGGTTTCCCCCATGCCCGGCGTTTTCATCTCCGACTATGTGCGTCGCCTCGAACCGAGTTACATCAAAAAAGGATCTATTCGGGTTGAATGGGTGCAGGAGCTTTGCAACGACATTCGCGCGCAAAAAGCTCAGCACGGAACCGACCGCGCGGTGATGGTTTGGTGCGGATCCACCGAACGTTTTATGCAGCCTCAAGAGGTGCATCAAAGTCTTGAGGCCTTTGAACAGGGATTGGCCCAGGATGATCCTGCGATTTCACCTTCGCAAATGTATGCCTACGCCGCTTTAATGGAAGGCGTCCCGATGGCCAATGGAGCTCCGAATCTCACCCTAGAAATACCCGCACTCATTGAACTGGCCCACAAGCAGGGGCTGCCTATTGCCGGCAAGGATTTCAAAACGGGTCAGACCTTCATGAAAACCCTCTTAGCACCAGGGCTTAAAGCGAAGTTATTAGGTGCTCAAGGCTGGTTTTCCACCAACATTTTGGGCAATAAGGATGGCTTGGTGCTCGACGAACCCGAGAACTTCCGGACCAAGGAGCACAGTAAGCTCGAGAGCCTAAACTCCATTTTAGAGACCGAACGTTACCCCGAACTCTACGGCGATTTGCATCATACCGTCCGGATCAATTACTACCCGCCTCGGGGTGATTCCAAGGAGGGATGGGACAATATCGATATAGTGGGTTGGATGGGCTATCCCATGCAGATCAAGGTTAATTTTCTGTGCAAGGACTCCATCCTAGCCGCCCCCATCGTCCTCGACCTCGCCTTACTCCTCGACTGGGCGCACGGGCAAGGAAAAACCGGCATCCAAGAGTGGATGTCCTTCTATTTCAAGGACCCCCACAGCGAGGGTAAAGCCCTACACGATCTCATGCGCCAGCACCAAAATCTACTCGCGGAACTAGGAGCCGAATAAGATGACCGGCCCACAAGCAACAAACCACGATTTTAGCACGGGTATAGTCTTGGCGGCTGGAAACAACGAGCGATTCCAGCGCCACTACGGACCCGACTTTCTAAAACAGCGCCTCGAAATCCAAGGCCAACCGCTTTTGATTCGCATCCTAAATCAGCTAGAATCACTCGCTTGCTCTCGTTTACTCATCGTCGCGGGCAACCATTCCAAGGCGCTCCAAGAGCTCGTCCACACCCACTTCCAAGGTGCGGCGAACATAGAATGGATCCCCAACACCCATATAGAGCGGGGCAACGGATACTCCTTACACCTGGGCCTTCAAAAACTTTCTCCCTCGGAGCCTTTTGCTCACGTGGTGATGTCTGATCATGTCTACGGGGCTGAATTTCTGGACCAAGTGCGCAGCTACACACGCTCCTCGAGCCTTCGTTCCACCTTGTTTGTGGATAGCATGCCCGAACAGATCTTCGACTTGGACGATGCCACCAAGGTGCTTCATGAGCATGGTCAACTCCTCGACTTGGGCAAGTCTTTAATCTCCTACAATGCCATTGATACCGGCTGGTTCCTTCTCGATCATAAATTTAGAGAAATCGCTGCGGCTTTA
>JAYPDB010000192.1:0-2978 GCA_038125045.1 Bacteroidota bacterium | reverse complement strand
ATGTCAAAATCAAGAGTTTCACCTGCGGCCACTTCTACCTGTGCGGAAAATCTTTTATACCCAATGGAACTTGCAATAATCGTGTAGGTACCTGCAGGAACACGATTAATAACATACACCCCATCTACATCAGTGGGTGAACCCATACTTGTCCCCTCAATACCCACATTTACCCCAATTAAAGGCTCTTCGGTTACTCTATCAACAATTTTGCCTCTAATTTGGCCAGACTGTGCTGCCACATTCATGCTTCCAAATAAGAAAAACATTAACGTTAGAAAAAAAGTATTCTTGTCAATCCACATATATTTAATCCGTGTCTTTTATGGAAAAGCTTAAAAGCGCTTCCGACATTAAGGGTCTTTGATTTAGGTTTATTTTATCTCTTTAATAATTATAGAAACACCTCGTTATATAATCTACTAAAAAAAAAGATTTTTTCGGTTTTATGTCGACTCAACTATCCGTTCAAAATCTTTAAATGTATGTATGATGGCTGATTCTTAAGTTTTTGCAATTCATCGAGTATGTCATTGTATTCTAAATATTTCTCATTAAATGGCATGTTTATGAGTTTTTGGGCCTTTTTGACTATTAACCGCCTGCCCTGGTCTTCAAATACCCATGCCTTCCATCTCTCATCATCGCCTGGGGTCCCGTTACCGTTTAGCCAAGCTATGAATGATGGATCCTGTAATAACTCAATAAGTATAAAATTTGAATTTATCAAGATCAGCTCCTTTACATACAAGAGGACCTGATCAACGTTATCTACTCATTTTTTCCTACTCACTATTACGTTATACATTGACGAAATCCTGCATTTTCTGTATTGCTTTCGAAATATGATTGTACACACTTTGCTTGTTCACCTGCATAACTTCTGAAATTTCATCATTGGATAATCCGTTAAAAAATTTCAAATATACCGCTTCTTTTTGACGACTACTCAGAGATAGAAGCGCTTCCTGTAGTTTTTGTTTTTTTTCATTTTCAGTTTCGAAATGAATCAGCAGCTGTTCAATATTGTAAATCTCTGAAAAGGCATCATGTGTATATTCATAATTCCGCTTTGCCATGTTCCGTTGTTTATTAAGCCTTCTAAAAATGACTCTTCGCAAGGACGATATTAAGTAAAATCGAACCGAATTGGCTTCAGATACCCGGTCTCTTTTATGCCACAAATTTAAGAAGAGTTCCTGAATGCAATCTTTTATTAGTGCCTCATCCTGTACAATTTTATATCCGTAATTAAAAAGCTGGGAATAGGTATAGCAAAATATTTTGGATAGGGATTCTTGATTGCCACTTTGTATTTCTGACCACAATACATTCCAATCTTCATCTTCCACACTGTAGTGTTCGGTATGTGTTATATACTTGGCAAGCATTGTTAAATATATTTGGCGTATCAACAGTTAATTGATCTCCTCCTAGAATCATTTGGAGAAGACAAGCAGATGCTGTACTTTGAATGAACATTTGTTCACTGGTGAACAATTGTATTCTTTAATCTAAAAAAAAATATTGGATTGTCAACAATAAAAATTCACAGCCTATTTAATTCTCATAGGTGCCCTTGGTTAAGCAGGTCACCTATGTGTTCTACATGAACTGGCCGAACAACAACTCACGTATTGTGATCGATTTTTTATTAGCACTGTTTTGATTATTCTATGACTGTCTTTTTATTTGACACCTTACTGTATGAACATCACAACTAATTCTACAGAACAACGCCTACTTGTTAAGGTGAGTTCTATGTATTACGATCAAGAGCTAAATCAGCAGCAAATAGCTGATAGACTCAGTTTATCTCGACCAAAAGTTTCTAGGCTACTCAAACTGGCCAGAGATACCGGTGTAGTACAGATAAAAGTAATTACGCCTTCTACTCATTTTATTGATTTGGAAATTGAGCTCGAACGTCGGTATAAACTACAAGAAGTTGTCATTGTGGACGGCGATAACATTTCACAAGAACTTTTAAAGCGCCAACTAGGTATAGCAGCAGCAGAATATTTACTTAGAACCATCACTAAAAATGATGTGGTTGGTGTAACGTGGGGTACAACCCTGCAAGAAATGATTGATGCTCTAATTCTACTACCCACTGAAGATGTTCATGTGGTACAGGCTTTAGGTGGTGTAGGACCACCTGAAGCAAAAGCTCATTCAACTGATATATCTAGAAGACTTTCTCAATTACTTAATAGCAAACTCACCCTATTGTCAGCACCAGGTATTGTTGGCAGTAAGGAGGCTAAAAATATTTTACTCTCCGATTGGCAGGTCAAGAGTGCTTTAGAATTAATTTCTAAAATCAATAAACTCTTAGTTGGTTTGGGAGGGATTGAAACAAATCCAGTCTTACAGCCTAGTTCTAATGATGTAACAGAAGATTTATACAATGAAATCATTCACTCCAATGCCGTTGGAGATATCGCATTACGCTTTTTTGATGTTAACGGTGAACCGGTGCCATCAAAATTAGATAAACTTACCATTGGAATTACCATTCCCGAAATAAAGAATATCGATACGGTTATCGCAATAGCCGGTGGCTTAGAAAAGCTTAAGGTAATACAAGGAGCACTATCAGGGCAGCTCATCAATGTACTTATTACTGATAGGAAAACTTCAGAAGCATTATTAAACGCTTACTAGATAGAGCCATCACTCGGAAACAATAGCAACTACACACTCTCAATTCTATGATTACTCATTTCTATACTCTTATTTTATTCATACTTGTGGCTTCAAGTTTAGCCTGCACCAATAATTCTACAAGCCTTCAGATTACAAACCCTACTAATGAACAGAGAAGTGACGAACCAATTTTTATCTCTAGAACGGAACTAACGAATAAACTAGGTGACAATCTGAGTAACAAAGTACCTGTTATTTCACATTTGAACGAAACCTTACCCTCTCAACTAGACGATATCGATCAGGATGGACAATGGGATGAACTCGCT
>JAYPDB010000191.1:0-2994 GCA_038125045.1 Bacteroidota bacterium | reverse complement strand
AGTGGGCTAAATGGTTCAATAAAGGCTGTTTTTTAGCAATAGGCATATTGTTGGGGTCGAACTATAGCTATGCATTTCAGCAAAATATCATTGGGAATGACGTGCTCCCCGATAGTGCTTTGTTGGTTCTTCCCGACACCTCAGGCATCATTGGAACCAGCCTAAGCCTGGATATTTTACTCGCAAATAACACCGGTACCGAGCTCAATAGTTTTCAGTTTGGAATAGCCTACGACACAGCAATGGTGGGACTAGAAGGGTTCAACCCGAATGAAGAAGTACTGGCCAACGCTACTTTTTTAGCCAACGATTCCATACCTGGAGTGGTCTATTTTTCGGCCGCTTCAGCCGATGAAATTTTGTCTGGTGGCCTTGTTGCGTCCATTGATGTTACGCTCAAATCTCTAGGGCAAACCCATATCCATGTTATCAAAGCGTTACTCAACGAGGGTCAGCCTCCCGTTGCGGTAAGGGGAGGGCGATTGATTATTAAAGAGGAGCCCGACACCATTCCACCCATTCCTCCTCAAAATCTAGAGGCCTCATTACAAAACCCAGCAACCGTCGAGTTGCGATGGACCACAGGTCAAGATCTCGATTTGAAGCAGTACTACATTTACGAGTATCAAGGAGATTTACCTCAAGACCCCATGGATTTTAAGCAGATAGATGGGGTTTTACGTAGGGATTCGTTGGCTGTAGGAAGCCCAGCACCATTGGGTGCCGATCTGCAAATCCAAATCGACGGTTTGGAGAATCTGAGCTATTATCACTATTGGGTAACCGCCTTGGACTCGACCGGAAACGAAAGTCTTCCCGAATACATTCGCATACGTTCGGGGGATGATATTCCGCCACCCGCTCCCAAAGATGTCCGCCAAACCGTACTTAGCGGAAAAATTATTGTTCAGTGGAATCCAAATCTGGGTGAAGAGGATATTGAAAGTTTCCGGATTTATCGGGGTGAAGATTCTTTGAATGTATCCTTATATGCCGAAGTAGGAGCTGACAAGGGTACTTTTGTCGATGATAGTTTGGATAATATTGCGGCCGCTTTTTACAGGATAAGCGCAGTTGATTCTGTTGTTGGCAATCCTGCTTTTAGTTTCGACCCCGCCTTGGAAGGTCCGTTATCGGCTTCTACAACGGGGTATTTTGTGGACTTAAGAGGCCCTCAAAAACCCGAAATTTTAAACGTCTCATCGGCGAACAATCAGGTTCAATTTAGCTGGAAAATTCCAACCGATATCGATTTGGATTACCATCGTATTTACCGAGGATTTCATCCTGATACGGTTGTTTTAGTTGACACCACCAGTCGGCTCAACGGACAGTATATCGATGATTCGGTTGAGAATGGACTAAGCTACTATTACTATGTTAGTGGTGTGGATACGGCTAATAATGAAGGTGACCGCTCGGACCTGGTCATAGGAAATCCCTTTAACTTACCACCCGTGGTAGCCAGCTATCAGGATCTCTATCTGCATAATCAAGAAGTAGACCAGCTTACACTTCCTTTTACTTTTCAGGCCTTTGATGCCGATGGAAGTATCGACTCGACCCTGTGGTACGTCGATGGTAACTTAGTTGCCATAAGCGCACTAGCCGAAATAACGGTTCTGCAAGGCAGCACCCCCATTACTATGATTGCCGTCGATGATGATGCCGCTCGTGATACCAATTCCTTCTCGGTTTATATGGATGCGGGATATACAGAGTTGGCTAACAGTTTGGCTCCTTCTACCGGCTTTTCGCTATTTGGAAACGATTTCTCCTTTTTACCTGATGGAAAGGGCAACCTGAACCTGATGGTGCGAAATCAAGCCAATGAGTTTAGTCTTGATGCCCCACTACGTTCGCCTGTGGCGATCGCTAAAGACTCGACTTTTTATCTCATTTCAGGGACCAATAACTTCCGAAAGTACAGTTTATTCAACTGGTGGAAGCACAAAATTACCATTCCGTACTGGACGATGACAACAGGTGGACTTCACGAGTCTAGCCCTGTATTGGATGAAGTGCGCAAGCGAGCATATGCCGTCTCTACGGATAATCAGATTTTTGCCATAAGTATGGCTACGGGAGCTCAGGTTTGGCGGTCGAACGTACAGGCTTCAGGAATTCATCCTGGTGTGCTTTTGGATGGACAGTACTTGGCGCAGCCTAACGTACTTGGTGATATTGTTTATTTTGATTTGGATGGGTCCATTAGCTTCAAAGAAATGGCTCCAATCGGTAGCAGTGTGTTTGGAGACAGTTTATTAGGAGCACTTGCCGTAACCCAAAGCAATGAGTTAGTGGCTGCTTATTCATCCGGAAAAGTCCGGAAGTGGAAGCCAAATTTTGCTCCTAGCTTTACGACCGAATTAATTTGGGAGGTGGAGTTAGGGGGGGCGTTTATAACAACTCCGGTGATTGCGGAAGATGGTACGGTACTGGTGGGTGGTGCGGATTCTACTTTTTACGGGTTGAATGGAAGCTCTGGCCAAGTGAAGTGGACGTTTACCGCATCCGATGCCATCAGTTCTACCGCCTCTATCAATGAATATGGTGTCATCTATTTTGGAGATCGATCCGGTAGAGTCTATGCTCTAAGCCCAGAAGGAGGTCTTATTTGGGAGTATCAGGTGCCAGAAGAAGAGGGGGATGGAAATGGGCAATCGCAAGGGTCCTCATACAAATGGATTAAAAATCTAGGTCCTCAGTCTATTTTGAATACCATCAATTATGCCAATGGTTCGGTCTTCTTTGGTACGGTTGGAGGTAAATTGTTTCGTGTGCGTGATGGGTGGCGATACGACGGAACACAGGAAGGTGAATTTGGCCCTGAATGGGAACGGAGCTTTGCTCAGTGGGCAACCTATCAAGGAAACTATCAACGCAGTGGGGTTGTGGATGGATGGAGTGCAACCTCAAATGAGCAATTAGAGCAGCTTCCAACCGAGTTCGCGCTATCTCAAAACTATCCCAATCCGTTTAACCCTAGCACTC
>JAYPDB010000190.1:1285-2995 GCA_038125045.1 Bacteroidota bacterium | reverse complement strand
ACCATTCGAAGCACCTGCATATCCCCATACCCATAGATGGCTTCCCTGCGACAAAACTCCTGGAAAATGGGGCCAAAATGTTTCATACTTAGCCCAGACCCTGGCTCTAAATCTTGCCCAGATCCTGGCTCCACACCCAATTCGGAGATAATCTCCCTCAAGGTATCCATGGGTCGCCCCAGGGACGAACCCTTCGCTTCTCGATCCAGATGCGCATGAACCACTTCTATAATATACGGAAGCTCTTTCGCCATATAGCCGGCTAGTTCTAGTAGTCGTTCGTTGTCCTTTTTGGCATAAGACTCCCACATGTGAGCCAGCATCCCGAGTTGATCACCTTCTAGTCGAATTCGCTGTTCAAAATCTTTATAGAGCTGATCCCCCGATAATCTATTGAAGGCATAAGGGCTGCTCGGTCCGGGCTCAATCAAGAATACATGAGGATCATCCACAAAATTCTGCAATAACCAAGCTACAAACCACAAATTGGTCTGGCAAAATAGATCCCGCTCAAACCACAGACAAATGACCGAATTTTTCGGAATTTGTCTCATTTTATCAAACTCATTCTGGCTAATCTCTTCGTACAACCCTTGGCTCACAGATGGATCTAATTCCTTCAAGAACTCGGCACGTTCCTTATAAAAGGCCGGTAAATTCGAGAGTGAAGCGTCCAAAGGACCATCGATCATGCATTCACGCGTAATGAGGAACTCCCCGGGTATTTGGCCCGCCAGGAGCCCCTCTAGCACGTGCTTTAAACCATCGCCATTGAGGATGTGAGTAATAGCCCGTTGGTACAAGTAGCATAGTGCAGGTTTGTTTTTTCCTTGGCACTGCGCGCGTACCCATCCTCTATGGTATTCAAATGGTTCTTGTTCATCAGGGCCGAGGCCTTCAAATTCGTCCAAGAATTTTATCAGCTCGTCGAAATCCCCATGTATAGAGTAGAGCTCTCCATGCACCAATCCTTTCATATTTTTTCCAAAAATGGCTGCCGGGTAGTTACCTAAATCAAAAACGGCCCCAGGGATGCTCGCAGGGCCGATTAGAGTGGCATGCTTACGAAGCATTTGAGCTGCTTCATTATCGTATTTCGACTGAAGTAGACCGTAAACAAAAATATTTTGTGCATTCATGAGAGCGAATTATTAATCATAGTGCCTGAACATACTATGCGTGATTACCGGTAAGTTTTGTAGTCAACAGGTCAACAGCTAAACAGCTAAACCGTTCAAACCCCTTAAGCACCCACAAAATTAGGGAATTTCAGCTCATCTTTCATTTCGGTATGAAAAACCGCTGTCGTTGAACCCGAGGTCGGCGGCACCAACCACGACCAATCTCCGGTGACCCCACGTCCCAACGCCTGTTCCTGCTCTACAAATTTCATGAATTGATCCACCGCCTTATGATGATCTACAATGGTGGCATGGGCCGCTTCAAACGAATAATACACGGCTTCATTGAGTACTAACAAGGCTTTTTCCTTCCAAAAAGGAGAGGACCGATCTAGTTTAAGATGCTCCGCGAACACTGGCAGAGTGTTGTAGCGCTGTTCATCCCCAAAATTGCGTGTGGCAATCTCATCCAACATATACCACCCATTAAACGGCGCGACCGGATACAGCACCCCGCCCACCCGCAATCCCATAAACGAAATCACCGGCAATTTATACCATTTCAGCCCGAGCTCGGCCACCCATGCAT
>JAYPDB010000190.1:0-1185 GCA_038125045.1 Bacteroidota bacterium | reverse complement strand
TCAAAGGTATGGGTGTAGCTTCCGGTCAAAGCAATTTCATCCTCGATTTCCTGCCATCTACTGTAGGCGCCATCGAGTTCATTTTCGGAATAATACTGATTGATAAAGGCTTTCGCCTCTCTTAACAACTCTTCTTTAGATAGTCTCATGATAAATAGTGACTAAATATACGGAATTGCTCGTATAAAAAGAGTTGATATCTTAGGACAGGTTTTGTCCATGCAAGCTCGTATCTTTCTTCTATCGCTGATTTAATGGCAACTTGCTGAGCGATTCATAAATGCAGCTAAAGCGCTGATCGATGGTAGGTCCCGGTTCATCATCTCGCCCTCCCAAATCTTCCGGGACACCTATAAAGGAGACCATCATGGACACGCTATCCATTACCACCTTACGAGGCGAAACGCTGGAACTTCCATCAACCGACCTGCATCCTTCACCCAGTAACGCCCACGATCACCACAAATGGTGTACATGTGGGCGTATTTTTTGTTCATAAATCTCACGGGCAGCGGCCATCTGCTCAGGGCTGAAATCAGCTAAATCGCCTGCCTGCATATTCGAAGGGATGTGTTGTAGTTTTGAAGCACCAGGAATAATCACCGAGATCTGATCGTTCATCAAAATCCATTTCAGGGCCACCTGCGCCAAGTTCATTCCGCCAAAAAGCTCTTTCAATTCTTCAACGGCGGCCAAGCCGGTTTCAAAAGGAACACCGGCAAAGGTTTCGCCCTTGTCAAACCACTCTCCATTGCGGTTGCCATGGCGGTGATCCCCGGGGTTGAAAGTAGATTCCGCGCTCATTTTACCGCTGAGTAATCCACTTGCCAAAGGTACCCGCACAATCACCCCAATATTCTTTTCAGCGGCCATGTCGAAGAAGTAATCTTCGGGTCGGCGGCGAAACATGTTGTAGATGATCTGTACAGTGGTCACGTTATCGAACTGTATCGCTTTCACTGCTTCTTCTACTTTTTCTACACTGACCCCAAGATGTTTGATTTTTCCTTCCTCCTTAAGTCGGTCGAATAGGCCAAAGATTTCGGGTCGATAATATACCTCGGTAGGCGGGCAGTGCAGCTGTATGAGATCGATACATTCTACGCCCAGCCGTTCTAAGGAATCCTCGACATAGCCCCGTAAGACTTCGGGTGAGAAACCCTCGTTCACAAAAGGCTCAATTTG
>JAYPDB010000189.1:0-3069 GCA_038125045.1 Bacteroidota bacterium | reverse complement strand
AAAACCGCTACACTATGATAGTATAACGGTTATATCATTATAAGTTGCTCCCCCTATTATTCAAAGTTGCAGCAATAAAAATTATTTATTCCGAAATGATATCTTGCATCAGTTGTCTGACTTTTACGCCTCTCATTAGTTTTTCTGCCCAATTAGAATAGGATTTTAAAAATCTCTTATCAGTAGATAGTTCTCCAAAGAGTGAAGAGCTTGAAATAAAACTCTCGGGTGAACTGCTGTTGCTTCTCAATTGTTCTGATAACTCATCAATAATAATGAGGTCTTTGCCTTTCTCATTTTTACCTTGGTGATAATAGTAAAACCAACAGGCTACAATAAAAGATCCCATCTCGATTGTGCCCTCTTTTTTAAGATTATCTGTTATAGTCTCGAATAGAAACTTTGGTAGTTTAGCTGAAGATTCAGAACAGATTCGTTCTACGGTATCTTTTATGTTTCTATTGCCGAAACGTTCTTCTAATGAATCCTTGTATTCGGATAGCTCAACACCTGGGACTGGGTCTAAAGTTGGAGTCGCCTCCACATCCATGAATTTCCTCATAAACGCACAAAAAACAGGATCCTCCATGCAGGAATTTATAGTTGGATGACCATGTAATGATCCGGGAATTCCCAAAACAGAATGACCTGCATTCAGTAATCGAAGCTTCATTTTTTCATAAGGTTTCACATCCTCAACGAGCTGAACACCTACATTTTCTAAAGGTGGCCGATTTGAAGAAAAATTATCTTCTAAAACCCATTGTATGAAAGGTTCGCAGGTAACAGGCCACCTGTCTATGATACTATATTCATTCTGTAAATAGTTGAGGTCCTCATCAGTTGTAATTGGTGTGATTCTATCCACCATTGAATTGGGAAAAGTAGTATTGTTTAACATCCAGTGGTAAACTTCTAAATCCTGATGTTTTGCGAAGGAAAGGAACATTTTTTTTGCCACATCTCCATTGTGTTGAATATTGTCACAAGACATAACGGTGAATGAAGGGTGTCCTGCTTTCATTCTACGACGAGCGGCTTCTGTTAGAAATCCAAAAACAGTTTTGGGTGTGTTCCTATGTTCGAAATCATGTTTAACATCCGGGTAAGAAAGGTTGAATTCTCCTGTACTTGAATCAAAATTATACCCTCCTTCAGTAATGGTAAGAGAAACGATTTTTGTTTCAGGGTCAGATAATTTCTTCAAGGCCTCCTCAGGATCCCTGAAGGCCCAGATGAAATTTACTATCGAGCCAATAATTTCGGTTTCTATAGTACTATTAGGATGTCGAGTAATTAAGTTATACAAACCATCCTGATTACTTAAGGTCTCGTAGATTTTTTGATCAGCTTCTCGTATACCGATACCGCAAATTCCCCACTCAGTATTTTCCCCGCCTGATAGTATTTTGTTGATATAATAAGCTTGATGGCTTCTATGAAAACCGCCAACCCCAATATGAACAATACCTTGCTTTACTGTTGATCTATCGTACTTTGGATGTTTTACCCTATCAGGCAAACCATTTAATGATGTGCTGTTGAGACTAATCATGATTGGATTGTTTTGGCTGAGCAAAATATGCAGCTACGAAATAAATCAGAGTACAAGCGAAAGCATAGCTATAAAATAGATTCTTGTTGATTTCATATTCTTCAACATTAGAACTTCCTAAGAATGTTTTAAAGGCCAAGAACAAGGTCACTGCCAAGGATAATAATGCAATTAGGTTAAGAGGCTTTTGATAAGAGGAAGCATTGTGGTTGCTTTGCTCTTCTTCTTTCTGGCACTGCTCTTCCTGATATTCAGTCACTTTTTCATCCCACTGCTTTAACTCCTCTTCTTCTTTAGGGTAAGCCTTTTTAGCTCCATACGCTCTGCTGAGTAGGGTGTATACAACTATGGTAAGCACCCAAGTAGGTAGAAACAGATAGTAAAATGAAATAACGTCAAGAGCATTTAATCCGAAACCGAATATTAATCCGATTATCCACGAGGCAATAGCTGGTATGCTCTTCTCTTTCTTTTGATAATAAAGCCAATAACGAGTTAATCCAATTCTCGGGAATATCTGGTGCTCGGCAAAAACAATTGCTCCAACGGGTACAACTAAAAGCCCTGCATAGGTCAATAGAGGTAAGATTTGAGTGAATACAAAGGGGAAACACGCGACCACTACCATTACGCCTCCAACAATTGTGGTTGTTCTTGCGCGACTAACCTTTGTAAAAACTGACTGTGCAGCCAAACCTGCCCTATAAAGGTTGGTAATCGCTGTGGTCCATCCGGCGATTATGACAATTATGAATCCGGACCATCCCAATGCGTAGTAGGCTACGTCTCCGGGGTCTAATTCAGTAATTGATTTACCCACTATAACCGCTGTCCCCGCACCCATTATACCGGCACTTACCCAAGCTATATAGTGTCCGAAAAGCATTCCGGTGCTAGTTGCTAATCCGTAAACTTTCTTTTTAGCAAACCTCAATAGGGCCATGTCAATTAAACCAAAATGAGTGATTGTATTAGCTGCCCAAGCAAAACCTATGACCTCTAATAGTCCAAGTCCTGGTTCTCCTTCTGCGTTTAAACCGGTCCAAATATTTTGATTTCCTATCGACAAGAATTCATCCCAAGAATTTGGCATAGTACTGCCAAGTACATCGATGGATAAGGCAGGAAGTAAAACCAGAGCTCCACTCACGAACATTGTGAAAAGCCATGGAGCACATAGATTGGAAAACTTAGATACGGCATCAAAACCGTAAATTGAAACGCTCACAACCACAACGCCTACCAGAAGAACTATAATAACGAACCAAAGATTAGTGGGGTACCAGTTCAATTGTGCTGGTATGTTAAAGGCAAATCGAACCGCTGAACTCGATACTGTAACCATTGCCGCAGAAATTACGGTGAAGATGACCACATTTGCCCAGTCATAAAGCTTTGACATGGTGTTCCCAGCAATCTTATTCAAGTAGGAATAAAGGCTTAATCTTGTTTCAACAGCAATTGGTGAGGTAATTAATGTCCAGCTAAGTACGGCTAAGAGGTTTCCTAAAAGA
>JAYPDB010000188.1:0-3092 GCA_038125045.1 Bacteroidota bacterium | reverse complement strand
CCGTAACCCTACCCGATAATATTGCCGCCGCTGCGGTAACCGAGTATACTATAAAGGAGTTAACCGAGTACTTGACGGAGTACCGCACCGAAAAAGTGCTCCGGGATTTAACTTTTGTTGAGGATCAATTGGCGACGGCCGAAGTTCGGTTTGAAGAAGCTCAACAAGCCTTAGCAGAGTTTCGGGAACGCTATCAAGGTAATCTTTCTATTCGTAACCAGACCGAAGAACAAAGGTTACAATCAGAATATCAAGTCGCCTTTAACTTATATAACAGTCTTACTCAACAATTTGAGGAAGCCAGACTCAAAGTGCAGGAGGAAACACCTATGTTTAAGACGCTGGAGCCTGTTCAAGTTCCTCTGGACGATGAGACATCAGGTGCTATGATTTTGATCGTATTTATTATGCTTAGTGGTATCATTTCTATTGGTTGGATATTTGTACAACCACTTTTAGAACAATTCAAAACATCTACAGAAGAATGAAAAAACAACATTCCATTCTATTTACTCTATTCCTATTTCTACTACCTGTAATTGGACAAGCCCAATTCAGTGGTATTGATTTACAAACAATCGACGTAAATACCCTTTCAGAAGGGCAGATTGAACAGATTAACAACGAAATTACTGGTCGTGGTTTAAGTATTACAGAGGCTTTGAACCTAGCTAAAGCGCAAGGCTTAAGTGATACAGAGGCTAACAAACTGAATCAACGCTTATTAGCTTTATCCAATACTGAAGAATTTAACGATGGTAGTGGTGGCTCAACGGAAGTAGCTCAAATCGCTAACGAAGATGAAGTAGAAAGTATTCCAACCGATGCTGATTTAGAAAATCCACAGCCAGCCGTTAATCCTGAAGATCTACCCGATGTAGCTCCCCCCTCGGATGAGCGAGCTTTAATGAACCCTGACGAAGCAAGCTCTGAAATATATGGGCATGCTATTTTTACAGATCAAACATTAGATTTTTTCACAACGACCGATGCGGCAAGAGCCCCTGAGTGGTATGTTCTAGGATCAGGTGATCAAGTCAGAATTACTATTTTTGGGGTGTCTCAGACAGATTTACTACTTGAAATTTCTGATGATGGTTATGTTCAACCTTCAGGGGGTTCAAGAATATTTTTGAAAGGATTAACGATTCGAGAAGCGGAATCAATCCTCAGAGATCGTCTTTCAAATAATTACACTTATGCTAGTGACGAGTTTTCCGTAACCATTAAGTCAGCTCGCACCATAACCGTTAATATCTTTGGTGAAGCTCGAGCTAGAGGAGGATTCACAATTTCCGCTTTAAATACCGCATTCAATGCTTTGACTGCTGCAGGAGGGCCTACAATGATTGGGTCGGTTCGTGACATTCAGCTTATCCGCGACGATGAGCGCATTAGTATTGATGTATATAAATTCATGGATAATCCTGAGTTTCAACAAAATTTTGACCTACGTCATAATGATATCATATTCGTTCCTATAGCTAAAAAGGTAGTGGATTTGAGAGGTGCGGTTAAACGTCCGATGCGATATGAACTTACGGCGAATGAAGACTTAGAAGACCTTATTCGATTTGCTGGGGGTGTAAACTTCAATACGGCCACAGATTTCATACAACTCGAGAGAATTGTTAATGGCGAACCAACGCTCATGGAGTTCAATTTATCAGAAGTTTTATCGGGTACGCTTTCTATTGATGTGCAAGATGGTGATATATTTAGGGTACGTGAAATTGGCCGGGAACTCGATAAGTTTGTAAGCATAGAAGGTAGTGTCTATTTCACTGGGCAATACAGCTTAGTCGATCGCCCTACTCTTAAAGCTCTATTGGAAAAGGCTGAGCTTCGCCCGCAGGCAAAAACGGACAAAATATTTGTAGAAAGACTACAAAATGACAATAGTGTCCGAGTCATACCTGTTGAATTAGAAAATCTACTCAACTCAAATGATGATTTTAAATTACAAGAACGTGATCGAGTATTAATATTCAATCAAGAGCGATATCGTAATGTTGCCACTTTGACGGTTTCAGGTATGGTTAAAAGTCCATTTCAACGACCATTACCATTCGATGAGCGAATTACACTCGAGGAAGCCTTGGAATTAGCCGGTGGTCTACAGCCTATTGCTATTTAACAGGCTTATATCAAACGCAGAAATTTATTCAACCCAGAACAAATTGAAGTAATACCGGTTAACTTGGAATCTGATGGGAATTTTGTGATGGGACCAGGAGATATATTACAAGTATATAATCGTCTAACTTACACTAATACAGAAACCATACAGGTGGTTGGGAGTGTTCGCAACCCCATGAATCTTCGTCTAGAGTTTGGTGAAAAGGTAGCACTTAAGGACATCATTTTTATGGCAGGCGGTTTAAGTCCTGTAGCTGCAGAAACTGGATATATCTATAGAAGAGATTTATTCAATACGGAGTATGTGGAATATATACCCGTAAATTTGAAAGAAGATTCCGATTTTGAGTTACAACCCGGCGATCAGTTACGAGTCTACACTCAAAGCTCTTACACAGATGTAGGAGAATTGTCTATCGGTGGAGCTGTAAATGATCCTTTAACCCTAGCATTTGACTCTGCTTTAACCGTTACAGACCTGCTGTTAATGGCGAGTGGATTAGAACGGGAGGCATCGAGAGAAAAAGTAGAGGTATACCGTTTAAACATAACGATGAATCAAGGGATTAGTTATTCTGTTTTCACCCTTACCGTCGATGACTCGCTTAATGTGGTTAGCGACCCTAATTTTAAACTTCAACCATTTGACCGAGTTGTGGTGCGAAGAATTCCAGAGTTCTTCATTAATGCGAATGTGGATATAAATGGTGAAGTAAAGTATCCAGGTAATTATCCTCTTGCAAATAGAAATATCCGATTGAGTGATATAGTAAGTGAATCTGGTGGTTTAACAAATTCTGCAGATCCTGAAAATGCCGTGCTATTAAGGAATGCTGGTAATGTGGGCCCTATCTCAATTGATTTAAGTAAAGCGTTGAATAACAAAGGTAATGATGCTCATGATCCTGTAATCTTTGATGGGGATATCATTAACATTTTTAGATACGATAATA
>JAYPDB010000187.1:0-3100 GCA_038125045.1 Bacteroidota bacterium | reverse complement strand
TTCCATTCTATAATCTATATGGTGGAACCCAAGACAATGGCACCCATGAAGGCCCATCAGCCACTGATTTAAGTGAAGGTATTCGTAATGCGGACTGGAAACATATTCTGTTTGCAGATGGTCATGATACCGCAACCGAACCAGGGAATGCTAATATCGTCTATGGTGAGACCCAAGAAGGTGGCTTGCACCGAATCGATCGTAAGACGGGAACCGTAACCTTTATACAACCTCAACCTCTGGAAGGTGAAGACTATGAACGTTACAATTGGGATGCTCCCATATTGGTTAGTCCACATAAACCAACGCGCCTCTATTTTGCTTCTCACCGAGTTTGGAAATCAGAGGATCGTGGTGATTCTTGGACTCCTATCTCCGGAGATTTAACCCGTGATCAAGAGCGTATTAGTTTACCCATCATGGGAAGAACTCAGAGCTGGGACAATGCTTGGGATGTGAATGCCATGTCTAACTACAATACCATTACATCCTTGGGCGAATCTCCCCTACAAGAAGGATTGCTTTATGTAGGGACGGATGATGGGATTATTCAGGTGAGTGAAGACGGTGGAGCCAATTGGCGAAAGATTGAGGTTGGTTCAATTAAAGGTATTCCAGCCACCGCCTTTGTGAATGATATTCGTGCCGACCTACATGATGTAAATACGGTGTACGCAGCATTGGACAATCACAAATACGGTGACTTCAGTCCTTATTTAATTAAGAGCTCCAACCGAGGTAAATCTTGGCAACTCATTTCAGGCGACTTACCTGAACGTCATTTGGTTTGGAGAATGGTTCAAGATCATGAAGCACCAAATCTTTTATTCGCAGCCACAGAGTTTGGGGTTTACTTCACGGTTGACGGAGGTACTGAGTGGATGAAACTATCGGCCGGGATGCCTACGATTTCGGTTCGTGATATTACCATCCAACAAAGAGAGAACGATCTGGTAGCTGCTAGTTTTGGTCGGGGGTATTATATACTTGATGACATAAGCCCTCTCAGAGAAATCAGCAAAGAAACCCTTGCAGAGGATGGAGTTTTATTCCCAACTAGACCTGCTAAATGGTTTATGCCAAGAGCCGTAGAAATTGATCCAGGTGCTTCTTTTTTCACAGCCAAAAATCCTGAATTTGGTGCCACCTTTACCTACTATTTAAAGGAAGGTAGCTCGACCCTAAAAGCTGAGCGAATGAAAAAAGAACGTGCTATAGCATCCGACCAAGATATTCCATTTCCTGGCTGGGATGCCTTAGAAGCAGAGATGCGTGAAGTAGCGCCCTATGTGCGCATCAGTATCATGAATGAAGATGGGCAGGTCATTCAAACCGTAAAAGGGGCTGCTAGAAAAGGTCTAAATCGAGCAACTTGGGATTTGCGTCTAGCCTCACAAAATGTGGTTTCTCTTGCCCGTCGCGGTGGCGGTGGTGGTTGGTTCGGGGGCGGTTTCGTGGCCGTACCTAGTACCTATAGCGCTCAACTTTCTCTGGTTGAAAATGGAGTCGTTACACCCCTAGATGAACCCATTGAATTTGAAGTGGTACCTCTTCGTGACGCCAGTATTCCAGGGCCTAGTTTTGATGAAATGTTGACCTTTCAAAATGAGTTAACCGATTTCCAAGTAGAACTAACTCAATTTGGTCAAATGGTTGAAAAACACATGAGTCGCCTTCAAGCGATGCAAACGGCACATTCCTTGGCGCGAAATCCTTCCGCTAACTTGGAAAAACAATTACACGATGCACATATGCAAATGTTGGAACTCCAAGAAATGGCTTCGGGAAGTGAGGCGAAAAATGAGATTGGCGAAAAAAATCCTCCGACACCCAATGATCGTATGTTTATTGGGATGAGAGGATTATTCACCTCTACCCATGCGCCAACAGAAATGCACAAACAAATGCTTGCCATTGGCAAAAATGAATTCAAAGGGATGAAGGCGACCTACGAATCATTTATTACAGAGGTAATGCCTAGTCTTGAAGCAGGATTAGCTGCTACTGATGCACCACCAATAGAACAGTAATCCTCACGAGCATTACTCGATTCTCATCAGAAGCCCTAAGCTATTTTAGCTTGGGGCTTTTTTGTTGCTAAAAGAATTAGCGCGGACAACCACTGACATGGGAATGTATAAGTAGGAATGATTTTTATGCATTTTTATATTGTAGGTATGCTCGGATAGAATTTTAAATTGACGAAAAAAATACCTAATGATTATCCGGTGGTTATCCGATGAATTCAAAGCACAAATATAGTACGTCCTAATGAATCAAAACCAAAAAAAGAATGCCTTATTCTGGCTCATTACGGTACTGATCCCCCTTTTTATTTTTTTAGCAATCGAAATGCTCCTTTTTCTTGGAGGATATGAAGACGAAAAACAGGAACTGTTTATTGAGGCGCCCAATACCCCTGAATATCTTATCGCGAATGCACGTTTTATCGAACGATATTTTCCTTCTTTTGTGCCTGAAATAGCCCCCAATGCATTTCGAAAGCAAAAGAAATCCAATACGTTTAGGGTGTTTGTTTTTGGAGGTTCAAGTGCCGAAGGCTTTCCCTATAATTTCTATACCGGCTTTGCCGATCAGCTAGAACAACAACTTTTATTAAATACGCAAGGTCTCGCCATAGAAGTTGTGAACCTTGGCATGACAGCCGTGAATTCGTATGTGATTCGTGACTTGGCAAAACGTGTGCTGCCTTACGAACCGGATGCTGTAATCATCTATGCCGGACACAACGAATATTATGGCTCTTTTGGAGCCGCTACTACGCAATTTGGGTTTACTAACTCCATCGGGTTAAAACGTTCACTACTATGGCTTAAAGATTGGCGTTTCTACCAGTTGCTTGAGCATACTCTACAACTGGGTGGTTCATCTAACGATAACCAAGAGCGACGTACCATGATGGCAAAGGTCATTAGCGAATCTGATATTCCCTTAGATTCTGATATTTATCGACTAGGAATACAGCAGTTTGAAGAGAACATAAGCGACGTTATTGAGCTATTTAAGAAAAATAGCGTACCCATATTTATTGGAACCGTCGCTTCAAACCTTAAAGATCAAGCCCCACTCAGCGATGATC
>JAYPDB010000186.1:0-3108 GCA_038125045.1 Bacteroidota bacterium | reverse complement strand
ATAGTGCCGAAGAAATAGCGTCACGCCCAGCAAAAATACCCTTAGGGCCGATGGCACGAATCGATTTACGAGATCAGATTCATCGGCAAGTAGATGAATCCTGCCGAATGGGTGCCAACTGCCTGCTGGGTGGTTTTGTGCCCGAACGAGAGGGGGCTTTTTACCCAGCAACTGTGCTTACGAATGTTCGGCCTGGTATGCCTGCCTTTGATGAGGAGCTCTTTGGACCGGTGGCCGTGGTTATAGAGGCTGAAGATGACGAAGAAGCCATCACACTTGCAAATAGCACTCAATTTGGACTCGGTGCCGCCATATTCTCCCAAGACGAACAGAAGTTGATGTACTATCCAGCGCGCCTGAGATCTGCTAATGTGGCGCTGAATCAAATGGTGAGTTCCGATCCGCGTTTACCCTTTGGAGGCTTCGCCGACTCAGGATGGGGTAAGGAACTAGGTAAAGAAGGCATACGATCGTTCACGCTCGCGCAAACCATTGTTAGGCCCTAATTAGCTAAAATCAATAACCGATTTAGATAATACCTAAAGCCTGCCCCACCAATTGTTCTTGTTCCGCGTCGTGGATTTTTTTCTGTCCTGCTGCCGGAGATGCCGAAGCCTGACGTCCCGCATATCTCAATTTTTGCCCTTTGGATAGAAGCTGTTGGATGCGATCCGAGACAAAGAACCAGGCACCCATATTTTTGGGTTCTTCCTGGCACCAAACGACGTCTTTAGCGGACTTGAATTGCTTCAAATAATCTTGAATATCGTTGTCAGGGAATGGATAGAGTTGTTCTACCCGAACCAAAGCGATGTTCGTGAGCTCCAGCTCATCGGCTTTTTGAAGTATATCGTAGTACACTTTTCCAGAACACAATACCACACGTTCTACCCCAGAGGTATCGGCTAGGCGCTCATCTGGAAGAAAAGGTTGGAAGTACCCATCGGCCAGCTCATCCACGTTCGAAACTGCCATAGGATGACGAAGTAAACTCTTAGGGCTCATCAAGACACCTGGTTTCTTGTACTCTTGTAATGCTTGCTTACGTAGCATATGGTAGTATTGGGCAGGTGTGGTTAGGTTGAAGATTTGCATGTTATCCTCGGCGCACAACTGTAAAAATCGTTCTAATCGGGCCGAAGAATGTTCGGGGCCTTGACCTTCAAAGCCGTGCGGTAAGTTCATGAGCAATGAAGAGGTTTGCCCCCATTTTGCTTCACTAGACGATATGAATTGATCAATTATGATCTGAGCGCCATTGGCAAAGTCACCGAATTGAGCTTCCCATATCACTAAGGCATCTTTTTTAACAGCGCTGTAACCAAATTCGAACCCTAGTGCTCCATATTCACTCAATAGTGAATTATGCACATAGAAACGTCCTTGACCCTCCTCAAGATGATTCAGAGGGGTGAAGGTTTGATTGGTAGTGGTACCATGTAGTACAGCATGTCGATGCGAAAAGGTTCCTCTTTCTACGTCTTGTCCTGTTACGCGAACGGTTCGACCCGCGGTTAATAAGGATCCAAATGCCAGAGCTTCTGCAAAGCCCCAATCAATTTTTTTCTCATTTTTTTGAACCAATTCCGCTCGTTTCGCGAGTTGGCGCAGAAGCTTAGGATTGGCGTCAAAATCTTTAGGGACGGTATTAATTTTGACGGCTATTTCTTCTAATTTTTTGCGACTAAACGTGGTGTCTGGAAACTGCTCTCTGTTTTTTTGTAGGCTTTCCTTGCGATCGATGAGCTCATTGGTGATTTCTAGGTTTGGAATCTTTTTAGCGTCTTCAAAAGCGGCTTGAAGAAGATCTTCAAATTCATCAAAAATCTGCTGAGTCTCCTCAGAAGTCAGTTCCTGATGTTTCACCAACCATTCGGTGTACAGATCCCGTACGGTATGATGGTCATTGATCTCTTTATACATACCAGGTTGAGTGAAGGCCGGTTCATCGCCCTCATTATGACCGTGCTTTCGATATCCAATGAGATCGATAATCACATCTTTGCCAAATTTTTGGCGATACTCTAAGGCCATTTGGATAGCGTGTACAGCGGCCTCCGGATGATCCCCATTTACATGAAAAATCGGCGCCAGTATTGATTTGGCTAAGTCGGTGGCGTATTCCGTTGACCGTCCATCGGTAGGCAAGGTGGTGAATCCGATCTGATTATTAATGATTATATGAAGGGTGCCACCGGTTTTGTACCCTTCAAGTTGCGACATATTCAAGGTCTCAGCAACCACACCTTGACCTGCAAATGCCGCGTCACCATGCATAAGAACTGGTATAATGCGTTTGGCTGCATCCTCAGCACTATGATGATCCTGAACGGCGCGCGTAGCACCTTCCACGACAGGATTCACCGCTTCTAGATGAGAAGGGTTGGGCATGAGTTCCAATTCGATTTCTTTATTAGCCGCTGTGATATGCGTTCCACGAGCACCCAAATGATACTTCACATCACCGGAGCCTTGAATACTTTCCGGATCAACATTCCCTTCAAACTCAGCAAATACGCGATGGTAGGGTTTGTTCATGATGTTTACGAGCATATTGAGACGCCCGCGATGAGCCATGCCCATAAAGATTTTTTCCACATCAAAATCTCCAGCCTTTTCAAGTAGGAAATGCATCATTGGAATTAAGGTGTCGTTACCTTCTAGAGAAAACCGTTTGTGTCCGATGTACTTCTTGTGCAAGAATTCTTCAAACGCCATTGCTTGGTTGAGTTTGGATAGAATCTGCTTTTTGTCATCTTTGGATAAGGTAGGTTCATTAAGACTGGATTCCATTCGTTCACGTAACCACTTGCGTTCATCCAAATCCAGCAAATGCATATAATCGGCGCCAATCTGCTCACAGTAAGTATCTCTGAGCAGTTTAATGATCTCCCGTAAGGTTGCTTGTTTCTTGCCTCCTAATCCTCCGCAATAAAACACTCGATCCAAATCCCAAACCGAAAGGCCATAATAAGCCAAGTCCAACTCCGGATTATACCCAGGTTCTTTTTCAAGTGGATCAAGATTCGCAAGCACATGCCCGCGCATGCGGTACATATTAATAAGTCTCCAAACCCCAATCGCCCGTCTGTCCTGTTCCAAGGTATT
>JAYPDB010000185.1:0-3123 GCA_038125045.1 Bacteroidota bacterium | reverse complement strand
ATCCTAGTTTTCAGTCCTCGGAGCGATTGTATCAGTTGCTCTCGCAGGTTTCTGGTCGGTCGGGTAGGGGCGAAAAAGCGGGCACGGTTTTTATTCAAACCAGAATACCCGAGCAACCAGCCTTACAACATGTGCCATCTCATGCCCATGAAATGTTCGCGAAAGAAGAGATGGCCATGAGAAAAGAGTTGAATTACCCACCTTTTTCGAGGCTCGTAAAGTTTGTGTTGAAAGGTCAGGATCTAGCCATGGTCTCCGCGGCGTCTTATGCCTTGGTGCAATCACTAGAAGCCATAGTGCCTCAATGGATGACCTTGGGGCCTGCCCCGGCGCCCGTGGAGTGGATGCAGGGTCATTATTTCTGGGAAGTAAGTGTGAAAATTGATCCTGACAAAGGAGCTCAGTATATCGAAGCAATGTTGGATGAAGTGATGAGTACGTATGAACATCGACATCCCAATCACCGATCGGTACGTGTAAACATCCATGTAGATGCTATTGATTAGTGCTCCTTTTTCTGATCCAGATTCGCCTCTCCAAAACTATGCAATAAAGCTAAAAGGATGTTACATTGAAGGGTTGTCCTTCGAGTCGATTAAATAAGTATGTAAAGCATGCAGGATTATGAATTTATAGATGGGAGCCGACTTTCCTCGGTAATTGAAGCCCTAATCTTTGCGAGTAATGAACCCATTAGCGCCGCTAAGATTCGTGAGATTATTGTTGAAAATGAGCAGAATATTGAGTTCGATGAATCTACGGTCGATACTTTTGTTCAACTACTCAACGAGCGTTACGAGTCTAAAGGAATTAGTTTTAGGATCGAACGAGTAGGTGGGGGATACACCTTTCTTACCCAAAAAAAATATCATTACTGGCTCAGTATTTTTCAGCATGAAAACGCCTACCGAAAGCTTTCACAATCCGCCATAGAAACGCTTGCTATTGTTGCCTATCGACAACCAATTACCAAACCTGAAGTAGATCAAATTAGGGGAGTTGATTCGGGCTACATATTACGGCAGTTGATGGAAAAAGCCCTAATTGAAGTCGCCGGTCGAGGAGATGGTCCCGGTAAGCCTCTACTATACAAAACCAGTCGTCATTTCTTGAGACATTTCGGGTTGAACTCGGTTCAGGATCTACCCAAACCTCGTGAAATTGAGGAAATCCTAAAAGATGATGACATGGCAGAACATCGGCAATTACTGATGTCCCGACAGTTAATGTTGGAGGCTGAGGAGGAGGATCGAGTGGAACTAAAGGGAGATATTTTCGAGGATGATTCATTAACTGATCATAATTCGAGTGAGGATAAAGAACAGACGTCCCATCCTCACAACTCATCAAGCCAGGAAGAAGAATAATGAGTCTTCGATCTATCCCTAAAAAAGGTGAGGAATTCCGCCTGAATAAATACATAGCGCAGTCCGGGCTATGCTCAAGAAGGGAGGCCGACGCGCGAATTGCCGATGGTCAGGTCCAGGTGAATGGAAAGGTGGTCACTGAGATGGGTTTTAAGGTTACTATGGACGATCAGGTGCATGTTAATGGTGAATTACTTAATCCAGAGCCTCCTGTATATTTACTGCTGAATAAACCAAAGAATACCATTACTACGACTTCTGATGAACGAGGGCGTAATACGGTAATGGATGAGATTGAAGACGCCACTGGGTTTAGAGTCTACCCGGTAGGGCGTCTGGATCGAAATACTACTGGACTGTTACTGCTTACCAACGATGGTGATTTGGCTCATCGACTTATGCACCCTTCCTATAAGGTTCGTAAAACCTATGAGGTCGTTAGTGAGCGACCACTGAGCGACGAAGAACTCGCCGCATTTCGAAAAGGGGTACCCTTGGAGGATGGCGTTGCCAAAGCCCACCGGGTTACCGGTTTTGCCGATGCGGCCGATCGATTCCAGATGTCGGTATTTGAAGGAAGAAACCGCCTCATACGGAGAATGGTCGAATATCATGGTACACAAGTGACCAAACTAAAACGCATTGAGTATGCTGGATTGGACTTAAAAGGGGTGGCTCCAGGTCGTTGGCGGTTTTTACGAGATCATGAAATTCGTGATTTACGGGTATTGGTTAAGTTGAAACCATCAGAGAATGTGGCACCAACACCTTCAACCCGAAAAAAATCAAAAAAGAGAAAATCGAAACGCCGCTAGCGCTCCCTTACTCTTTAGATTTTTTTACATCAATTGCACTTGCTATACCGGTCTAGGCTCATCATTTTGTGACCTTGAATATAGTGTTGTGTATTACGACTTTACTATGTGCAAAAAACAATGATTTGGTCTATTCTGGTATGAATAAAGATTCATTTAACTACAAAACGAATAATATTAGCATGAACTACGGTAATCAAAACGCATGGCGCTTAGCCATCTTACTAGTTGTCTCCACTTTAACTTTTTCTGCTTGTTCTACTTCTAAAGAAGCAGCTGCTCCTGCGAGTCCAACGGCTTCGGCGCCTAAACCACCTTCTAAAAAAGGGGACATGAAGGCTTTTTCAGAAGTAATCACCGACAAGGCAGTTTCCGATGAAGGCTTGTTTACAGTACATAAGGTAGATGATAAGTACTATTTCGAAATTCCCAATGAGATGTTGGAGCGTGAAATGCTCTTGGTGAGTCGGGTAGCGGGAACCACTCAGAACTTAACGTTTGGAGGTGCGGGTCAGAAGGCGCGTTCTCAACAGGTGATTCGCTGGCAACAAAAAGAGAAGCAAATTGTGCTTCGTCATGTTTCTTATTCAAGTGTAGCTGATGCCGATGATCCGGTGTACAATTCGGTTCGAAATAACAACTTTGAGCCTGTAATTGCCACCTTTAAGATTGAAACTATAGGGGAAGATAGTTCGTCTGTAGTCATTGATGCGAGTAGTTTGTACACCTCTGATGTTCCTTTATTGAGCGGTTTAAGTTCCTTTCAACGTCGTAATTTTCAGGTCCGAAGATTGGATGGTTCTCGAACCTTTATCGAGCGAATGGCCTCGTATCCTGAAAATCTAGAGGTGCGTCATGTACTTACTTTTGATGCGGGTAATCCACCTGATGATGAGCCCACCGGTACCATTTCATTGGAGATGAATCAGTCCATGATTCTC
>JAYPDB010000184.1:1749-3133 GCA_038125045.1 Bacteroidota bacterium | reverse complement strand
ATTTTCATTAAAGCCTTGAGCCTTTAGTAGTAAATCTTCCAAGCTCATACCTTCGTCGAAGGTATAACGTCCAGGTTTTTTTACGGCTCCTTCTATTATCACATACTTCCCTGTAACCATTTGAACAGTATTGGGGTAAATTCGAATGTTATCGTAAGGCTGAAGCAGCTCCAAACCAAAACCTTCTTCACCTAAGGCTTCTTCTAAATTGAAAGCTATGATTTCTGTTGTTCGTCCATCATTAGTTCTTCGAATAAGATCAGCTCGATCCAGATAAATTTGCTCCTTATATTCCTCGTCAAACAAACCACCCGCCTTAAACAGTAAATCATAAACCCGTAAACTATCGCCCCATGGATAGTAGGCTGGATTTTTTACAGCTCCTCCAATGCTAACTGCTCCAAATTGGCGAATCTCATCAAGGGTGTAAATGGTAATCTGATCTTGTTTTTGAAGCACTAAGTTATCGCTGGGATTTCCTGCCAGAGCACTAGCTAAATCAAAGGTCAAATAGGTTTGTGTGAGGTCATCATTTATTCGAAGTAACTCAGCCTGTCCCATATAGGCGTCCTCTCGAAGACTATCTGACGCTAGTATCAGATCTCGAATTGTTCGAAGGTCTTCACTTAATTCGAAGGTTCCTGGCTGATCAACAGCGCCATTTATCTCTACGATATTGTCAATAATCTCAGTAATTGAGAACAATTGAATACGGTCTCCATCGACCAAGGTTATCGACTGTTCCCCATTTAAAACTTCACGAAGACTAAAATCCAACACCTCTCGTGCTCTACTTGGGTCGGTTCTAACGGGCATTGGAACAATTCGTTTAATCTGCATTCTATCAGAATAAACCTCAGGCTGAAGCCCTCCCGCAAAATGTAAGACATCGTCAAATGCTTCACCCTCTTTAAATTCAAAAATCGCAGGTCTGCGAACCGGACCCTCAATGCGCACTTCGTTTGTGCGCGGTGGTATAAAGATTCTATCGTTGTTCAACAATGGCGTGTTGTCGGTAAAAAAACCATTAAGGAGTAAATCATAAAAATCAACAGAGCTCAGAACCCGTCCATTTCGAATGATACGAATGTCGCGAAGAGATCCATTGACCGTAGGCCCACCAACGGCATAAAGAACATTAAAAAGAGTAGCATTCGAGCTAACCGTATAGGCACCTGGATTGGAAACTTCTCCAAGTACAAAAACCTCAATGGGTTTAAAGCGGGTAACCGTCAAATCCATAAAAATGGTGGGTGGCGTTTTCACCAAGCCAGCATAGCTTTGTGCCAATCGTAACTTTAGTGAACTACGTAATTCTTTTAAGGTCTTTCCTGCTAAGGTTACCAATCCAATATTTGGTATATTGGTGCGCCCTTCATTATCT
>JAYPDB010000184.1:376-1739 GCA_038125045.1 Bacteroidota bacterium | reverse complement strand
TATCTACCCTAAGTTCATATTGAAATTCGGTAGCCCCCCAAACCGTTAATCGCAATTCATCATCGACGCCTACCACATACCCTTCGTCTACAGGCCCTGGTGTACTGGGTTGAAAGGAGTCAGGACCACTTCCAAAAACATTGTACCCAAAGTAAGGGAGCCCTTCATTTTGGTATATAGGTGATGGTGTAGGAGTCGGATTACTCATTTGAGCACTACCTGGCATTACTTCCATATCTTCGGAGGAGAATCCGTTTTGGATGAGACCGGTAATCGTGGATTCTGGCGTATTTAGAGAAGTATTTTGCTGCTCTCGGAGCTGCACCAAATACTGTTGAATCTGACTTTCAGGAACCCCTTTTTGACGGGCGAAAGCCACTAGTTCATCAGGATTAGTAGGATCTATCCCCGCATTCTGCGCCATTTGCTGTGCTTGCTCAAAACTAAGTCCTCTGGATTGTAAAAGTTCGTTGATGCTCTGAGCCTTAAGTACTTGGCTTCCTATTAATGTTGGAACGGCAATACTAGACAGTACAATCAGTGCCGAAAGTATATAAAATCGTTGAATCATCGTAATGGAGTGTGATAGGTTCCTAATCATGGATTAATCTTCTACAGCGTTTTTGAATTGTTCAATAAGTGGGTGCACAAAAATCCATCCAATGGATCCAATGCCCGAAAGCATAATGAATACAAGTAATATCGTAGCACTAGAGGTTTCGTCTTGTAAGGGAACTTGAACGGCTTCCAAGGTTTTAAACATAGGTGTCTCTTCCTGAACCTTAAGTTTGGCCTCTTCGTATTGCTGAGTAAGTCCATTGTACAAGTTGAAGGCAATTTGGTATTCGGAGTTAAGTCTTTGTTCTTCGGTTTGGGCTCTCGCCGATAACATGCCTTGGTTACTATCACGGAATTCAGCTAAGGTTAATTGAGCTTCCTCGAATCGATCTTCGGCAGTGGCCAATTGTTCTTCCACGAATGTTAAATCGCGTAGTACTTTTTCAGTACGGTACTCGGTAAGGTACTCGGTTAACTCCTTAATCGTATACTCGGTTACGGCAGCAGCGGCTACATTATCGGGTAAGGTGACGGATACGGATACAATACCGGATTCATCATTCAAGGATGCGGTGATTTTTTTCCGTAAAAGTGTAATCACATCCGCTTCATCTTCGCTCAAGGTGAGAATCATGGATTCTTTGGCCTCAGTAGGTGCTGATGTCAATAATTCTTTTTTAGGCAGAATAGCACCCAAAATTTTTCCAGGTAACCCAATGGTGTATTCAGCAAGAAAACCTAACACACCAGGAGTGCTATGTTCGGTGTAGTATTCAAAAAGAGTAGCCTCTTGATTGATATCAGA
>JAYPDB010000184.1:0-366 GCA_038125045.1 Bacteroidota bacterium | reverse complement strand
AATCCCCCATCTTGATTTAATAAGCTACTAGCGCCCCCTGGAATTTCGTTAGAATATTCGGGCATTAGTGTAGCCGTACTTTTGTATTCTTTGGGACTCAAGAGTGCAACAAGTACCCCTATTATCGCGCCAACAGCAACCACCTTTACAATGAATAGGCGCTTAGCCCAAATGGTCTTGGCAAGCTCTAGGAGATCTATTTCATCTTCGTCGTAGTGATACTCATAGCCTGCGGGCACAATTTTATACTCTTGTGGTAGTTGGGGAAATTTGGGTTCTGACGAATGTGCTTCGTTTGTTTGTTTATCCATACCTAAAATTTACACAAATATAGCCTCAAAAACTTTCTATACCAACTCAAAGCAT
>JAYPDB010000183.1:0-3177 GCA_038125045.1 Bacteroidota bacterium | reverse complement strand
TATGTACCCAGGTTTGAGAAGCTCTGGTTGCATATGGAACATTTTGTTCTCCATTCTCAAAATTTATATGACCATCAGTATTGAAAACTACAACTGCTGTTTTTTGGTCTGTAGAAATAGAAACCATATGATTAGACATGATAAATTCTCCAAAGTCCCATCCTTCGCCAGAGGTTTCAATGTTTTCTTTAGTCTGTACAATAAGATCAGTCCCATTAGAATTAAAAACAGTTGTCTCAAATTCATTGGACATGAACTTAGAAGCCTGATCATAATTATTGGAAATGTAGGCGAGTTGAAAAGATTGCGAATCAGAAATTAGTTGTTCCTTGAGTTCGTCTGTGTTCACGTATGCCTTTTCAGATGATAAATTACAGTTTAATCCTACAATAGCGAGTACAAATAATAATTTTTTCATATTTGAGTATTGGTTAGTAATTAAAACTCAATGTATTAAAAAGTATTTATTCTATTCTGTAACTAAAGTTACTATTGACGATCTAGGTTGTTCCTGCTGTAAAAAATAGTCTAATCTCCACAGTTTTTAGTGGCATCCACATCGGCCATTAACCGTACATTGCTCAATCCAATGTCCGAAACTTCTGACGCTTTCAAAGCGAGAATGGAGCCTAGTTTAGAAACATCAATACCCAAATCTTCGAAACAGCTCAGGCTAACTTCGTAGGAATCCCAGTCAGTACTCAGGGTTATTTCTAGGCTATTTTCACAGTCTGATCCAGCTTCACAAAGCCCAACTGATATCACTGCTGGAGCTTCGCCAAATGATTTTGCGCTAAAACTCAGCTCCATGGCACCGTTAGATTCACGGCTTAAATCAACGGCATCGGTTGTAGAAATACGGAAATAATCCTCGCTTTGCTGTGTCCATAGTATTCTAAGAGCGTCCTCTTGGGCTTGATGATCAGTTTTACTAACAATAAGTCCTCCAACCGAGGTAGGATAGCTGGCGATTTGTTTCTCAAGATCACCTGAGCTTAACCATAATCCCCAAGGCTCCACCGGAGCTCCTTTGGAGTAGAATTCACTGCTATTACCTATGGCATAGTTTTCTAATCCTGATATTTCCGGTAGGGTTTCGAGTGATTCCTTGCTGGAATAATTAAGACCGTAGCCTAATCCGAAAAGTGCTTCGTGTTCATCGGAAACTACGCCGCTGGATGGCCAAGAAAAGGACAGAGTGCCCGTAAAATCGTATGAGGGATTGGTCTGAAACAAGAGGTCCGATACCCCGCCGCCTTCACTTCCGGGCAACCAGGCCGCAATGAAGGCATCCGAAGCATTGATTTCAGCATTGGTCCAAAGCGGACGACCCGATAGGAACACAGACACAACAGGAATACCTTGTTCTTGATAACTCGCTAGCGTTGCTACATCAAACCCATTGGGCTCGAAGTCTAGATTGTTTCGATCTCCCTGAAACTCGGCGTAAGGATCTTCCCCATATACGGCAATAACCACATCCGCAGTAATATCTTGCGCACCTTCGGCAGAAAAGATCACCTTACCACCAGCAGCATCTACCGCCTCTTGGATTCCACGTAATATCGATTCCCCGTTTGGAAATTCGTCATTGGAGTGTCCGGTACCCTGCCAAGATAAGGTCCATCCACCACTTGCTTTGGAGATACTGTTGGCACCATCCCCAACAACTAAAACGGTGGATGCGGCATCAAGAGGTAAAAGTTGGTCGTTATTTTTAAGTAGAACCATGGATTCCCGAACCGCTTGGCGAGCAATGGCCCGATGCTCGGGTAGACCCAGTTGTGTCTCGTCACCTGCGTTTTTTCTCTGGCTAGGTAATCCTTTTTCAAAAAGACCTGAAGCAATTTTTACTCGGAGTATCCTTCGAACTGCATCGTCTAAGCGCTCCATACTAATGGTACCATCTTGAACCTGCGCTAAGGTATTATCGTATAGTCCTCGCCAGCTATCCGGCGCCATAAACATGTCTACACCTGCATTAAAGGATTGCGCACAGTCAGTGTTGGTACAGCCAGGTACTTGCCCGTGCCCATTCCAATCGCCCACCACAAAACCGTTGAAGCCCATTTTGCCTTTTAAGACATCGGTGAGGACTTCCTTATCGCCATGCAATTTACGCCCATTCCAAGAGTTAAATGAGGCCATCACGGTTTGAACACCAGCTGGGATTGCACTGTAGTAACCAGCAGCATGTACGTCGCTTAATTCTTGTTCCGTGATTTTAGCATCCCCTTGGTCTACGCCATTTTCGGTAGCACCATCGGCTAAAAAATGCTTCGCACTGGAAATAACCGTTCCCTCACCCATAAAATCTTCCGTTGCAAAACGCCCTTGCAGCCCCTCAACCACGCGACTGGCATAGGCATTTACTATGCTCGGATCCTCTGAAAATCCCTCATAACTGCGTCCCCACCGTAGGTCCTGAGGTACAGCAAGGGTAGGAGCGAAGGTCCAGTCATGTCCCGACACGGTGAGTTCATGCGCAGTAATTCGTGCGATTTCCTCTATAAGATCCGGGTTATTAGCCGCTCCAAGACCAATATTATGCGGAAACACTATAGCGCCTTCTAAATTAGCATGACCATGAACGGCGTCAATTCCCAGAATTAAAGGGATGGTAATTTCGACCCCCTCGGTGTCTACCGAGGCTTCATAAAAGGCATCGGCCATCGTTACCCAAGTTTTGGCATCGGCATAAGGAAACGGTCCTGGGGCCGAATTCCCTCCACTTAATACGGATCCGAGCCGATATTTTTTTACATCTTCTGGGCTAATGGCCGAATTGTCGGCTTGAATCACTTGCCCTACTTTTTGCTCCAAGCTTAATTTTGGGAGTATGTCATCGATTTGAGCTTCAATGGCAGGATCCAAAGGTAAAGGCTCAAGTGTGGTCCAGGGGTCTTGCTGGCCTGCTGAAAAATTACAACTCATTAAAAAAAGCACAGACGCGCTAAGCATAAGCGCACCATAACGATGGAATATTTTAGATAGCATAAGTATGAAATTTCATTGGTGTAGCTTCCCTTTTGCTACGCTCAATAGGGTGATGAATGTAATGGAAACACGCGAATCAATCGCGGATAGTTTCAACCCGAAATATACTTAAACCTGAAGATTGAGTACAAGATTATTGCTCAAAGGGAGGATATTGAAACTGAAATAATTGGGCCTTAT
>JAYPDB010000182.1:0-3190 GCA_038125045.1 Bacteroidota bacterium | reverse complement strand
CAACGCTAAGTCCAAGTCTTCAGGTGCAAAAAAGAAGGATGTTTCTCAATCAACGGAAGCACACCTAAAAGATATCGAAAATAAATTACGCACTCACTTAGGAACTAAGGTAACGATGAATACCTTTAATGAGGGTGGAGAAATAAGAATCAAGTATTTTACCGAAGACGACTTAGAGCGTATACTGACGATTTTAACATCCCATAAGTAATTGTATGAAATGATGTGTACTCAATCATTGCTTAGGTTGTTTGTATAATTCAAAATGGTACATGAGAACATTTCGTTTATACCTATCTATCGTTCAACTAACATTGCTTATCACTTTTTTTAGTGTTCTTAATTTTGATCTGCTAGCTCAAGCTCCTCCATTACCTATCCCGCCAAATCAGGAAAACAAACCTCCAATACCTGGCCCAATTCTTTCGGATACAACCGATTTAGACGCGATTAAGCGTATTGATTCTCAGGATAGTACATTCCTTATACCCCCAGCTGAGTTTGTAGATAATAGGGACGAACCTCTGATAGATTACCCCAAACAAATCTTGAGAAAATCGCTTTTACTACCTGGTTTAGGACAGTATGAGAACAAGCAGAGTTGGAAAATCCCTATTATATATGGTCTTTTAGGAGGTCTTGGGTATTACAGTGTTTATCTAACCAAACAGTATCATGATTATAGGGCGGCCTATTACAATGCGGTGTCTACCGAACAGGATTTCATATTTGGGCCTACACCTGAACGATTAATTGGATCCAACAGCAGTCAACTTAAGGCAAATAGAAATTATGTAAGGAATCGTCGGGATTTTATGTATGTGGCTATTGGACTTGCCTACGCGTTAAATGCTGTTGATGCTTATGTGTATGCTCATTTGTCAAGTTTTGATGTATCCGATGACCTCAGTATCCGTCCAAACGTACATTGGGATTATTCAAATAAAGTTGTAGCCACGCTAAATGAGGGTGGGTTTGAAAGTAATCGCCTACCATATTTTGATTACACTTTACCTAGAGATAAAGATTATAAACTATGGAATTCAGCAATTCCGCTAATAGGATTTTCTTTAGAATTTTAAACATATGGATTAGTTATCATGGAAAAAGAAAAGAAAATGATTGTATCTGGCACCTACAAAAAAAGCTTGGATCGAGAGGTTTGGAGCATATTTAAAATAATGGGAGAACTGGTTGAAGGTTATGATCGTCTTTTCCAGATTGGACCTTGTGTAAGTATTTTTGGTTCGGCGCGAACACCAGAATCTCATCCCTATTATCAGAAAGCGAGAGAATGTGCGGAACAGTTAACAAAATTGGGCTTTGGAGTAATTACAGGAGCAGGTCCAGGTATCATGCAAGCAGGTAATCAAGGAGCATTAGAGCATGGTGGAAAATCGGTCGGGCTAGGGATTGAATTACCCCATGAGCAGGGGATCAATCCGTTTGTTCAGAAGGAGTATGCACTGAATTTTGATTATTTTTTTGTCAGAAAAGTGATGTTCATTAAATATTCTCAAGCTCTGGTCGTATTTCCCGGAGGATTTGGAACGATGGATGAACTTTTTGAAAGTCTTACACTGGTACAGACAAAAAAGGTTTCTAAGATTCCAATAATACTTATCGGTAAAGATTATTGGGGCGGTTTAGTGCACTGGATCGAAAACACCATGATTAATGAAGGGACCATATCTGCCAAAGATAGAAACCTGTTCTATCTAACCGATTCTATTGAGGAGGGAGTGCAAAAGATTCGTGAAGTATATGAGGTACAAGAACCTATGCCTAATTTTTATTTTTAATTAGCAGACTACTTTGTCTTAAATGGAACTTCTAACAACAACATTTTTCCTTTAAAAGATAAAATTGATTAAATTATCCATTTATTCATATCTGAATTTAGAAACTATACATCATAGACATGAAAATCACTTTTTCTACACTACTCATTGTTTTAATGGTCACTTTTTCCGTACAAGCTCAAGATCAAACCGCAGCTATTACGGCATATAACGAAGCTAGAGAATTAGCTCAATCCAAAAAATATTCCGATGCCATCGATAAATATTCAGAAGCTATCGAAATTGCATCACAATTAGGTGCCGATGGTGAGGATATTAGGAACCGTTCTGAAAAGCAGATCCCAAAACTCTACTTTACTATTGCTGTAGATGCATTTAATGAATTTCGTAGCGGTCCTAGCTTGGAAAAATTAGATGCTGCTATCGAACTATTTACTCAATCCGAAGAAATTGGTGTTACTTCGGGGGATACAGACGTTCAAAGAAAATCTACAAGTGTTTTAGCTCAGCTCAATTATCAAAAAGGCATCATGTTATTTAAACGTGAATTATTCGTAGAAGCAGAAGCTGCACTGGATGAAGCGATAAGAATTAATGCCAATTATGCTAAAGCATACTACCAGAAAGCATTGGTACACAAAAAGAATAGCCCAGAGGATGTAGATGGTATCATGAGCTGGTATGATCAAGCCATTGCTATCGCTATTCAAGTAAATGATTCTGAGGTTGAACGTTTGGCTAGTGAATCGGCTCACGGAGATTTGTTGTTTCGAGGAGCAAAAGCCATTGAAGCTGGAAACCTAACCAACGCCATTGAGTTGCTGAAGCTTTCACTGGATTATTTTAGTGAGTCTTCCGATAGCTATTACCGATTGGCAGAAGCCTCTAACAAATTGTCTAGGTATAGTGATGCTATTACCTACTCTAATCAAGCTTTGGCTTTGGAGCAAGGTGGAAACACCGATAAGGCAAAAATATTCTTTGAACTTGGTTTAGCAAACCAAATGCTAGATAATAAAGGTGAGGCTTGTTCGGCCTTTGAAAGTGCAGCATATGGATCATTTAAATCTCCATCCGAACATAAAATGGAATTTGAGTTGAAGTGCTCGAGCACACAACCTTAAATATCTTCTATTTAAAAGCCTCGTTCAGCGAGGCTTTTTTTTTGTAAAGTCTTCAGACTTTTAAAGTACACATTAGCTAAATTAGCTACTATAAAATTATGAAGGTTCAATAATCTAAACCTTCCTATTGTGCAAGTTAAAGACACTAACCACTTTTACTCATTGTAATGGAACAGAATCTTCACCAATTAAGTGCTCATACCATTCGTACGCTATCTATGGATGCTGTACAAAAAGCCAATTCAGGTCATCCAGGCATGCCCA
>JAYPDB010000181.1:0-3240 GCA_038125045.1 Bacteroidota bacterium | reverse complement strand
CCAACAATTTCTCCTTGAGACACCTGTATGGAAACCTCATCAACCACGGTTCTTTTTTTGTACCGCTTTACCAGCCCTTTACTGTAGAGTACCTGATGGCTAGTGGTGTTTTCTGGGGATGATATCGGGTTATGAGCGCTCACAAAGAAGTCGGATCAAGCGGGTGCTAAACTAGCTAGGATAGACTCAAACAACCGTTTACCATCTTCGGACCCTAAAAGTCCTTCCATGGCTCGTTCGGGGTGAGGCATCATCCCCAATACATTTTTTTGTTGGTTCGTAATACCTGCAATATGATCCACCGAACCATTAATATTAGCTTCTTCTGAAGTGCCGCCCCATTCGTCGGTATATCGGAATAAAATCTGATCCTGATCTTGTAGGCTTTTTAATCCATCATCATCTATAAAATAATTACCCTCTCCGTGTGATACGGGTATGGTTAAAACCTCTCCTTTTTCAAGATCCGCTGTGAACATGGTATGGGTAGTTTCAACCCGTATATGAACATCTTTACAAATAAATTTCAAGCGTTCATTATGCTGCATCGCCCCCGGTATAAGTCCCGCCTCAAGTAGAATTTGAAACCCATTACAGATGCCCATTACGGGGCCGCCTTTTTTGGCAAAGCTAACAAGCTCCTGCATAATTGGAGAAAATCTTGCGATTGCTCCAGATCTTAGATAATCACCATAGGAGAACCCGCCTGGCACAATCACCATATCCAAACCAGACAGGTCGGTATCCTTATGCCATAGAAATTTCACATCGGCATGCATGACATGCTTCAACGCGTGATACGCGTCATGATCACAATTTGAACCTGGAAATACGATTACGCCAAATGTTGCCACGGTACTCCTTTTTTTATCCTTTTATTTCAGTCATTAAATCAATTTCTCTTAACACTCCATCCCGCTTCAAGCACTCTTCAAATTCTCCTTCAAAAACGATTGCTTTACCTTCGTGGTGCACCTGTAGGGTGAGTTCTTCGGCATGCGTTCTGCCACAATTTAGTGCTTTTATAAGCTGTAGAATCACTTCATCAAAGGTATGAACATCGTCGTTATACAGAATCAGTCGCCATGGGGTTTGAATAGCTTCTTGAACGTCTTCCTCCGCATAGGTTTCCCATTGCTCCTCATTAGCTATAACGGGTTGAAGGGATTCCATTAGACGTTCCATGTACAGATCGCAATCTATGAGTTCGTATTAGTCGAAATGAATTTCAAAGTCTTCCATCACTTCGTTCGCCAGTAACTTGGAACAGGCCGCATCGACAATGGTACGAGCCTCTTCTTGGGTATCGGCTGATACATCTAGTTCTATGAACTTCCCAATTCGAACACTTTGCACCTGATCTAAGCCCAGATTTTGTAGTGCATGATGAGCTGCTTTACCTTTTGGGTCTAAAATGGAGGGTCGTAAGGTTACGTTTACTTTTGCTTTATACATATTCTGATATTTAGAGTGATGCGACAAGTTAGTGTTTATTGGCTTTAGCTGCTAAATTCCCATTAGAAAAATCTGGGCTTTTTTATGGGTTTAAAAGTTTAATGATAGGATGGAGCATATCCTCCAGACTCATACGATCCGCATCAAGCCATTGGATGAAAGGCCATTTTCTAAACCATGTTTCCTGACGCTTAGCATATCTTCGGGTATTGGTCTTTATTTTTTCTATGGCTTTCTTACGATTGAGCGCTCCCTTATGAACCGATAGGAGCTCCGAATATCCTACGGTCTGTAAGCCCGGGCTGTCCTGAGTATAACCCATGGCAAGTAAGGTGGACACTTCCTCCTCTAGACCTTGCTGAATCATGTGATCTACCCTGCGGTTAATGCGCTCATGTAAACCGGTTCGCGCTCGGCCTATTCCAAAAACCAGCATATCTTTTGGGCAGTGCGGGGTTTCTTGGGTATGAAAAGAGCTAAATGGCTTTCCTGTTTCATGATAGACATCAAGTGCTCGTATCAAACGCTGACGGTTCAACCCGTCCATTTTAGTTGCATACTTGTGGTCTACGGCTTGTAACTCTTGATAGAGGCTTTCCAAGCCTTCCGCATCGGCTCTTCGCCCTAGCTCAACAACACGATCCTCATTTGCCTTAGGAAGGTTGTCTAGCCCTGTAATAATGCTTGTTAAATAGAGGGTCGAGCCTCCAACATAAAGCATTGGGGGGGGTGACTGTGTACTGCTCATGTGATGAGCTTCCCAAGATTCAACCCGAGATAAAAAGTCATAGGGGCTATCTCGCTCACTTGGATCATGTACATCCAAGTTAAAATGAGGCACCCGTTTTCTTTGTTCTGGAGTAACTTTCGCGGTACCAATATCTAGGTATTTATACGACTGGCGGGCATCTACAGAGACAATGGAGGTACCTAGTTTTTCCGCAAGACGAAGAGATAATTCTGTTTTACCTGATGCCGTTGCGCCTAGGAGTACGATCCGTCGAACGGTCATAGTTTTTTTCCCCACCAGGCTTTTACTGAAACTCGATGGGTGAGATCTAGCTCTGTACCGGCACCCGCAAAGCCCATAAAACCATAATCTATTTGCACTTGGGACAAGCGTATACCCAAGCCCATCGTTGGATGCACGGTCCATCCAGAAAGGGGGTCATCATACAAATCGGTGAGGCCCAATCGAAGGGCTAAACGTTCTCTATAAAGGCCCTCAAAACCCCATCTTGGTTCAATACTCCAGGGTCCGATATTTAAATAATAGGCTTCTCGGCCTTCAAATAGACTTACTAGGTCGAGTGCCGATGACAGATCCCATTCTTTAAAATGAAAGGTTCTCGCTATCCCCAATCGTAAAGAGGGACGAACATACTCATTGGTTCCAGAAGGTTGCGCATCCCCAAACACTTCTTCAAAACCTTGGAATTGGGCCTCATCAACGGTCCATATTTTTCGTAATGTAGTCGCGTCTATCCATTGAGCCCCCCATTTCCAATCCCCATAGGTACCCTGAACACCCACATCTAAACTGTACCCCCAGGCACGAGCAAAAGGGCCTAGTTTTTGCCGAACAAATTTAAAGGTACCTCCATAATACATGGGTTTGTTCTTGAATCCTTTTTTGGAAGCATAGGAAATAAGCCAAGCCATATCAGTAGCACTAAAACGGGTAATATACTGCTCAACATCGGCTTTTGGCCCTCCGTTTAGGCCTCTATTCGGATCCCATGCGTCTAAAGTATTGGCAATGTTATCGACTCCTTGTCGAAAAAA
>JAYPDB010000180.1:0-3291 GCA_038125045.1 Bacteroidota bacterium | reverse complement strand
AAATTTCCGCATGATTGAGTGTATTGTTTTAGATTAATCAGTAGCTAAGTGTGATGTGATATATGGAATTACATCATCTAATTCCTCACCTATGAATTTTCGAATAATGTTACCTTCTTGGTCAATTAAGACTCTAGTAGGATAAAATTGAATGTTAAAATCTTCCAGTAATCGCTTTCGATCCATACTGGGTGGTTCCGCTAAGGACCAGAAGCGATCTCGCTCTTCGAAAAATGCTAAGATAGTGGTACTGCTTTCATCAAAAGCCATCGTGTAAATGGAGAGACCACTATCCGCAAAAAGCTGATAACTTACGGTTAATTGATCGTATTGGTCTTGATACAAGCCATTTTCCATCAAAGTAAACTCAAGCAGTGTCAGATTACCTTTGATGCTTTCCTGATTAATGGTATCTCCTTCCGTACTCACAAATTCAAAATCGGGAACCGCTGCTCCTGGTGCCAAATCTTCCAATTCAAAGCGCATATTCTTGTACCAATATGAAAGTTCCTCCTGTTGTTCAAAACTGCGCTTAAATTTCTTGAGCGCCGCCAAGCCCTCTGAAACCTGAAGCGAATCATAATACAATTCAACCACCATTTGTTCTATGGCCCGCAATTGGTCTTCAGAGTCCACAAGCGTTTTTAGCGAGTCTAAGTAGTGCATCCCCCCACTTAGCCCTCTTGACTGCGTTACAGCATCTTTACCATAGGTTAATGCTAAACCCAGTGATTGATTCTGACTAAGCCCTTTATCAATCATTCGCAACATCTCATTAGAATCAATGTCACTAAGAATTTGCACACTTGCTTCTAGGGCAAAGGAAGCAGCAAAGGTACCTGGATATTCATCTGCGACCTGTTCATAGAGAACGGCCCATTTGCGCATTTCATCTACAATCATGGAATCTGCAATAGCCCCAACGGCCATGAATCTTCTGGTTCGAGTAAACCCCGCATCTACTCGGTCAAAAACTTCTACAGCACGCTGCTCTCTTGAATCTATTCGAATACTTTGCTGAATGTCTGGAAATTGGCCGGTGAACCGAATCGAATCCTGATCTGCCACCAACACTCTCATACTCAGAATTGGCGCCCCATCGCGGCTAATCTGTAATGGATATGCGCCAGGAGTTACGAAGCTGAGGGGACCGCCTAAAAATCCTGCCGAATCGGTTTCTTGAATAAATAGCGTATCTCTAGGGCTGGTTTCTGAATCTTGACTGTAAAGTAAAAATTCAAATGAAGCGGCATTACCTGTGGAGTCAATGGCCTCAGTAACCTGAATACGAGCTTCAAAATAAGATTCAGGCATATCAGCCGTTCGATTACAATGACTTAACACAAGTAATCCAACAAAGAAAATAGCAAGGTGTTTTATTTGCATGAATAGCTTAGTATAAAATGATTGATTCATTGCTTAATCCAAATACTTTCGAATTAACTCAGTCGCCATTTTAGGATTGGCTTTTCCTTTAGAGGCTTTCATAATTTGTCCCACAAAAAAGCCCATGAGTTGTTTTTTCCCTTCTCTGTACCGCTCCGCTTCATCGGGATGATCAGTAATAATTTGCTGAACTATTTCATCCATGTATCCGGTGTCAGAAACTTGTATGAGGTTCAATTTTTCAGCCAATTCTTCGGCACTAGCCCCATCACTCAGCATCTCATTAAATATGGTTTGCTGAGCAGAAGAGCTAATTTTGTCAGAAGCTCGTAGGTTGATTAAATCGGATAATCGATCAATCCCAATGTTGAATTCCTGAATACTAATACTCTGTTCGTTTAAGACTCGAAGTACTTCACTCAAAATAAGGCTGACTGATAGCTTAACTTGTCCACTTTTATGGACCAATAACTCGAAAAAATCTGCCAAATAACGGTTTTCTGTGAGGGTAACCGCATCCACTTCACTCAGTGAATATTCGTTTATAAAACGCTCTTGCCGAACATCGGCGAGTTCGGGAAGTTCGGATCTAATGTCTTCTAACAATTCATTACTTACTACGATAGGTGGCAAATCCGGTTCTGGGAAATATCGATAATCATGAGCTTCTTCTTTCGAACGCATGATCCGAGTTTCCATTTTATTGGTATCCCAAAGTCTGGTTTGTTGGATAACCTCACCACCCGACTCAATCAATTCAATTTGTCTGTAAATTTCAAAGTCAATGGCTTTTTCAACATTTCTAAACGAATTCATGTTTTTAAGCTCGGTTCTAGTCCCAAATTTCACTCGCCCTCTTGGGCGAACCGAAACGTTGGCATCGCAGCGTAAACTACCCTCTTCCATATTACCATCACAAACTTCGAGGTACTGTACAATTTGTTTTATTTTGCTCAAATAAGCGTAGGCCTCTTGTGGTGTTCGAATATCCGGCTCCGAAACAATTTCAATCAGAGGCGTTCCGGCACGATTTAAATCGACCAGTGTATTATAGGGATCCTGATCATGAATAGATTTACCAGCATCTTCTTCCATATGAATGCGGGTAATGCCAATGCGCTTGGTATATCCTTCTACTTCAATATCTATGTATCCATTCGCACAAATCGGCGTTTCATATTGAGAGATCTGATAACCTTTGGGCAAATCAGGGTAAAAATAATTTTTTCTCGCAAAAATAGATTTCGGTGCAATGGAACAATTCGTTGCCAAGCCCATTTTAATGATGTAACGGATCAAATTTTCATTGACCAATGGGAGGGTGCCAGGATGGCCTAAACAAAGAGGGGTTACCTGGGTATTGGGAGCTTCTCCATACTGAGAAGCAACCGGAGCAAAAGCTTTACTCTCGGTTAAAAGTTGCGCGTGCACTTCCAACCCTATAACTGCTTCGAAATCTTTGTGATCAATGGTATTCATAAGACTATTTATACTAGATAGTTAAGCTATATAAGATATTAAAGTTGATGCATAGTATTTGTGTTTTTTTGTGAGTCTACCCAACGCACTTCTTATAACAATAAGCATCTAAAAGTGATAATATGTATCATCTATTTCTATTGTTTCATACATAAAAACCCAACCTATAACCACCCTAACATATCAAGAGATTATGACTTTTAAGCATTCTATTACAAGTACTTCAAGGCCAATAAACATGATTTCTGGTCTCATACTCGTGCTCAGTGTTATCGCATGTGCTCCTGAATCCGAGCCCCGTATATCGATACCTTCTGAAACAACCCAAGTTCTGCCACTCGAGGATATCACCGTTGAACAAGCGATCCAATTTATGGAATCAGATTCCGTGATTATTTTAGACGTAAGAACTCAAGATGAGGTTAA
>JAYPDB010000179.1:0-3321 GCA_038125045.1 Bacteroidota bacterium | reverse complement strand
ACTAGTACTTCGAGTTTTGATGCCACAGAATTTCAATTCACCTCACCTGATCACTATGTCGAATTAGCATCGGGTAGTATTGAGATTTCCCCGATTGTAAATGAATTAGATTTAACTATTGAAGAACTGGTCATTTCTTTTCCGACCATCAGAAGAGCGCCTTATGGGGCAGCGGATAGCTTAGTTATTGAATACAAAGACGCTAGTAAAGTGCTTAGGAGTGCCGAATCAATTGCACAATCCATAGATTTAACGGGTTACCGTTTATATGCACTTAATAATGAAGTTACCTATACCACTCGTGCGACTACAGAAAATACCCAAGATACGGCAGATCCTAATCGGGTGATAAACGAAACCATGAAGATCAGTTCAAGTGTGGCCATTGAGAACTTAAAAATAGCCGAAGCATTTGGGGAAGTGAAACCTCAAACTGTTCTATTAGGCGATGATGATCCAGAAAATGGAGCTGAAATCATTGATATCATGAATGATTCTGAAACTGAGCTTACGCAAATTGATGGTCTAGAAGATTTATCTTCTCAATTAGATGGACTCGAATTTACGCAGGCGAAATTATCCATAGAGTATACCAGTAACATTGGTATCCCAACTACTATTTATGCCGCCATAATGGGTGTAGATGGTGATGGAGAAGAATTCTTTTTAACAGGATTGGATGGTTCTGATAAACAAGTATTAGATTCAGATAATATTACTGGACTGTTAAAGAATGGCGAAGCTTTATCAACCAATCAACTTATCAAATTTAGTTTGGATACTCCTCCAAGTGGCCAGACTATCACTAGTAGTATCGAATTTAATGGTGATAATTCTACAGTAGTGGATTTCTTGAATAACCTACCAAACGAAATTAGATTTATTGGTAAAGCCATTATTAATGAAGATGGAGAGGCTGCAACCATAGCAACTCCGCTTGAATTTAGTCCTTCCTTCGCGGTAGACTTACCTCTTGCTTTTAAAACCACTACAGCTGCTACCTATTCCGATACAACAGAGACGGATGCTCTTGAAAATCTACCTAATCCAGATGACGAAGGTGGACTTACCATTAAAGGAGGCCAAATAATCATAAACTATGAAAATGGATTACCACTAGGCTTTGGTTTGGACTTAGAGTTTTTAGATGCATCACAGTCCACCATTACTACCATTCCTTTATCTAATGAAGATCCAATAGAGTTAAGTGCTGCTGGGGTTGATGCTGTGACGCGATATGTGACTTCACCAGCCATATCCTCAACCATATTATCGTTAAGTAAAGCACAATTTGATGAACTGCACAAAACCAAATCTGTGGTGATATCTGCACGACTAAACTCTTCCAATAATGAAGAGGTTAAAATCAAAACGACCGATTACATCAGTATTAGTATTTCGGTGAGTTTGCAAATGGAAACAAATGTAGGTGGTAACTAAGGAGATATGAAAATGAAACGTTTAATAACTTTAGCTTTACTTGTTCTATTTGTCCAGCAGACAGATGTACTAGCACAGAATAAGCATTACAATTCTATGACACTTGGTATGGGTGGTGGCGGAGTAGCCGTTATTGATGGATATCATGCCAATTTTTTGAATCCTGCAAACTTAATGCTTAATGATGGTAGGGTTCCATCTACTCAGGTTGGATTACTTGGAGGTATAGGTGTGCATGCCGGTGGTTCCTTACTTAATATTAATGTGTATAATGAATACTTAACCAAGGGGTTAACGATAGAAGGACAAACCAGAGAAGATATGTTAGACGCTTGGTTTGGAAGTAACTCAAGTAACACACGCGATATAAGTTTCACTAACGATATCGTGCCTTTTGGATTTTCTAAACGAACTAAGAAGGCTGCTTTTGCACTGGCTACTCGTGTCCGTACCATGCAAGACATAACACTGAATAAGGGAGCTGCGGAAGTTTATTTCTATGGCTTAGATTCAGACAAATTTTCTGATCCAATTCCATTCAACCTGAATTCAAAAACACTATCCTATGCCGAGGTATCTGTAGGATATGCTATGGCACTTCCTATTCCACTTGAAGGACTGATCGAATCTTTACCTTTTATCAATGAGTTAGATTTATATGCGGGTGTGGCTCCTAAATTTTTATTTGGTTTACAGTCATTTGAATTAGACTTTCAGTCCACACTAGAAGTAAACTCACCATTGGCAACGGGTAATACCATCATTCATGATTTTGACTATACCATATATACTTATGGTGATATTGCTACGCAATTAAACAATTTTGTACAGGATAAAGAGTCAAACCCAGATGCCGTGGTAGGGGATTACTTAGATTATTCTGGTTCAGATATTGGCACCTTAGGATCTGGTTTCGGACTTGATTTGGGTATTACCTTAGATATGGATGTTTCTCTACCTGTATTGAATGTTCTAGACGATAAACAAGAGCTAAGATTAAGTGTAGCGGTTTCAGATGTAGGAAGTATTTCATACGATAATAATCCACACCAATTTACCGGTAGCAGTACCTTTACATTTGATGCTGACGCAGGTGGACAGGAGGTGGGTGATTTCTACGATAACTTATCAGACAGTTTATCCAACGATGTTTACGGAGATTTTAACTCGTCAGCATCGGGAGCCAAAACCTATGACTTACCGGGTACGTTTAGCTTTGGTGCGGCCTTACTTGTCGGAAAACTAACAACATCTCTAGACGTATCTTTTGGATTTAATGAGTTAGGTAACAATTCTAAATCCTCAATTATGACCTTGGGAGCTGAATATCGATTTTTAGATTTTATCCCTATCCGCTTAGGTACGCGTCTTGGTGGAGGAACATCTACAGCATTCTCTTTTGGAACAGGTGTCGATATCAAGAATCTTGAATTTTCAGTAAGTGCCATGACCGTAACGGATTCAAGTGTAGGTGGAGCAGCAGCTACCATGGCCGTTAGTGGATTAGTACTTAGGTTTTAAAATGACTTGAGGTTACCATCGACCTATCATAGGTAGCGGTCGATGGTTACTTCATTAGGTAGTCTACGACCGTAAATCAAGTAATCACACATGCACTCTGAGTAGAGATGTGCATACAATACACCTTTTGATGCTAAGCCTCGGAAAATGTGTTCTTTTTTTTCGTGGTCTAAGGTTCCAATGAGTGGCTTTCTATCAGGAGTTGAATATCGTATTCCCGCCCATTGCTCATTGATCGTTACCAATTCAGGAAGATCATCTGATATTCTTCTCAATTTATCCATTAAATAATTCCGACCTTTTTCATCAGGATTTTTGGTTGTGAATCGGTGTTCATAGGTGCTACCCACCACCCAATAT
>JAYPDB010000178.1:0-3395 GCA_038125045.1 Bacteroidota bacterium | reverse complement strand
ATTCCCTCATGGTTCCGTCTTCGTTGAGGGCTTCATTTACGACATCCCAACCATCTATTTTGCCTTTGTATCGAGTAACAATAGTGGTAATGTGGTCTCTCATCCGCTCCAATAATTCTTCACGGCTCAATGGTTCTCCGCTCTCGTCTTCAAAAACCCAATCGGGAATTTGATTATGCCAAACCAGGGTATGACCTACAATAAAATCACCTCTTTTTAAACCGAATTCGACAAATTGATCGGCATCATCAAAATAAAATTGATCAACCTCAGGATGAATGTACATCCACTTCATATCATTTTCCGGGGTAATGGAATTGACATGCTTATTCAAAATAGGAAGGGCTCTTGAATCCTGCTCCTTATACTGTTGGGTATTTAAGGCCATACCTATAACGAAATCATCAGAAAAGGCATCCTTCAACCCGAGATTTTCTTCTTGTTCAGGAGTACATGCCGTCATTATAAGGGTCGCGAATAGAATTGTTTTTTTCATAGTCTTATTCATTAGTTTCCATACCATACATCGGGTATAAACAAAGTCTTTTCCAATGATTTATAGTATTCAAGGTCATGCCCAGGAGTTTCTAGCCCATCGGGTAAGGGTAACTGAGAGAAGCTTTGAAAGTAGAGCACACAAGAGTCTCTCCATCGTTTAGCATCTTTGTATTGAATGGCTAATAGCGCCCGTACCTGTTGAAATCTTTCATCATCAACCCTACCCTCAAGTTCATTCCACAGCACTTGCATTTCTTGGACTTGATCGACGCCTTTGTAATAATGAAGTACCAGTTCATCCCAAAGTGTTTTTCCCGATTTCATCGTGTAGTTCCAAGGTAGGTGATGAAACCATAGCAGCAATTCTTCTGGTGTTTCCTCAGGTGTTGCAAACTGACTTTTCAACGGTTCATTATACTGCTCAATGGCATTAGAACCTGTAGATGTGCGATCAAAACCTATACCGTTCTTATCCGCTTTGTGATAATAAACCGCGGTCCAATCGGGTCTTGGTAAATCTGCGGTCCACGGGGCAGGTCCATAATGATGCCCTTGTGCGTAAAGATGAGTCAAGCCTAAAGGCATTCGATAATTGACGCCTGCCTCACGAGAAATCATCATCATATGAGTAATCGTAGCTACCAACTGCTGCTCTTGTCCAAATGTGAGCCGCACCCATTCTTCAGCTATTTCTTGACTATTTCGATAGGGATTCCAAGCCAAGGCTCCGAATGCGTACCAGCTTGATTGAACAAACGGATGCCGAGTCCAGTTACGATCCGTACCAATATTTAACACCCCAGCCATGCCTGTAAATTCATAATCAAAAACCTTTGCGGTAATCACATCAGCTACCGTTGAGCCTTTACCTTTTGCATAAGTATCGGCCCGAAGAACTTCCTCAAATAAGGTTCCTTGATAGGCTAAGTGATTCGAAAAGCCAAAATACTCTTGTGTTATTTGAAGCTCGAGCATGGTATTCGTGTTCTCCATGGCTCCAAAAAGGGGTGAAAATGGTTCTCGTGGCTGAAAATCTATGGGACCATTCTTGGTTTGAAGAATCACATTACTTTCGAATTTACCATCAAGCGGTACAAATTCATCAAAAGCCTCTCGGAATCGATCTTCCTGTTCTGGGCTGTAGACAAATGCCCGCCAAATCACTACTCCTCCAAAAGGTTTAACAGCTCTAGCCAGCACATTAGCACCAACAGCATGATCTCTTCCATAGGCAAATGGGCCTGGTTGACCTTCGGAATCTGCTTTGACTAGGAATCCTCCAAAATTGGGAATCAAATCATATATTTGAGTCGCTTTTTGAGCCCACCACTCTTCTACCTGAGCATCTAAGGGATCAGCCGTTTCTAATCCCCCAATTCGCATAGGAGACTGATAATTGATGGATAGAAATACATCAATTCCATAGGGATGTAATGCCTGGGCAATGGTCCTAATTTTGTTCAAAAACTCGTTATTCAGTATGCGCGGATCCGCGTTCACATTATTTAATATAACCGAGTTCAAACCTAAGGAGGCCAATAGTCTGGCATAGTCGGCATATCTTGGATGTGAATATTCTGGAAGGGTCTCCCATTCCCATATCGATAACCCGGCATACCCCCTTTCAACCCGACGATTCAAATTATCCCAATGATTAGTCATTCGGTACTGCACCTTTGGAGTTGAAGTAATATCCATGTTTGAGAGGGGCTGTTCTAACCGGAGGGATGTTATCCAATGGAACATCCCATACAACAAACCTTTAGATGATTCGGCCACGACCATCCATTGTGCACCCACTTTATATATCGTAAAACCTTCGCCTCCTAATTCCTGAGTCAGTGAGGCCGTACTTGCGGTTGAAAGGTCTTTTTTTAGTGCAAACCGTATTCCCACTCGATCGGTATCATCGTGGGTAAAAACAGGGTTTTCACCTAATAATAGGGGCAAAGCACGTTCAATTTCTGCTTCTAGCACCTTTATCGTGGCATCTTCTTCAGGTAAACTTATACGTAAAAATGCCTGCTTGTAATCCTCTAGGAGCTCTTGGTTTTGAACCGGAGTGTAATGAAGCCACGCTTCATAACCATCGTAGTTTTCAAAAGGGTTTGAAAACAAAAAAGCAGACGCATTGGCTAGAATAGCGCTTACAAGACCAACTAAGAGAAAAATTTTTTTCATCAGAATCCTATTGAGTTCCCGCCGTCTACTGGAAGATTGACTCCTGTTATAAATTGTGCCGCATCTGAAGCTAGAAAGAGAGCCGCATGGGCAATATCTTCGGGTGATCCCAATTTGTGCATGGGGGTTCGTTCTAAGACCCGCCGTTCACGGTTCTTGTCGGAATCAAAGGCTTTCCGTAGCATGGGAGAATCAATAAATCCTGGAGCAATTGCATTCACCCGAATGCCATGTTCTGCTAAATCTACCGCCATAGAACGCGTCAAGCCTAATACCCCTGTTTTGGACGCGGTGTAAGCATTTACCTTGGGTATGCCGTACATGGCCGCCATCGAGGTAATATTAATGATGCAGCCACGCTTTCTTGGAATCATTACTTTGGCAACTTCGCGAGACAAAGCAAAGAGACCATTCAGATTGGTATTAATGATGTTACTAAAATCTTCGTCCTTCACCTCATCTAGAGGCGTTTTCATATTGATACCCGCATTGTTAATAAGTACATCAATAGGGCCATTTTTCTCGATAGATGCACTGAACTCCCCATGAGTGCTTACATCCGCAACGTCATGCTCATAGTATTCAATGGAGCCTTCGATGTCTTTGACTGCTTCTTCAAGTAAATGTTTGCGACGTCCCGTTATAATTACGTGGGCACCCTGACCAGCAAATAGACTTGCCATGGCTCGTCCTAGACCAGATCCACCGCCGGTGAT
>JAYPDB010000177.1:0-3401 GCA_038125045.1 Bacteroidota bacterium | reverse complement strand
TACATGGAGTGGAGTGAATATATAAAAAAGCCCCACTAACTATATGCTATCAGGGCTTAATACTGAAAGTTTATAGCATCTATAGCTTAAATGGAGGCTCTAAACTAAATTCAGGATACTTTTCTTCAAACTCGTTATTGAAATCAGGAAGTACTTTTGAATTTACAATAACATAGTAAAGGCGCTCAATTAGGTATAAATCTGTGTTATACAGTTGTATAGTTATTGAAACTAGATTCATTTCTGAGTCATACTGATAGTATTCTTGTCTACCATTATCGAGGTCGTATTCATATGCACTAGAGCTTCGTACAGTGCCTTCTGGAGAATAGCTTATAGAACCACTAATTCTACCTTCTTCATTATAAGTGTAGGTAGTTCTATATGTTACATTCTGAGATAAATAATCTTGTAATCGCTGAATACGTTGATTTAAACTGTTATATGTATATGTAGTTTTAATTAAAAGAGAAACTAGACCACTACCGTCAATGGCATAGTATGCTTGTTCTAGTCGGTTTCCATTTGCATCATATGAGTACGTGATTTTATAGGTTAAATTTCCATTTGCATCAAGTTGTTGATATTCTAGAATGTTCCCGGAATTATCCCAAGAATTTTGGTAACTAGAGGTTAATAAACCATTACTATCATAGTCTTGTCTTTCAACAATGTTCCCATTTTCATTCACTAAATAAATATAGCTACTGTTAACGGTGGAATCGGGATTGTAATTTATTTGCTCGTATCCGCCTTCTGTGTACGTATAGCTTATAAACCCATTCCATCTACCATCAATAGTGTAGTTAAAAGTCTCAATATTTCGATTATTTTCATCGTAAATATATTTTGTTTGCTGTACTATGTTACCATTTTCATCGTAACCTATGTACAGAGTTAGATTATTGTTATCGTCTCGTTCATGTGTTGATCTAAAGACCAAGGCCTTTTCTAATTCACTGAATTCAGCAGTAACTTCAACATCACTTTTCATTTCGATAACAATTGAAGATTCTGTAGAAGTGGTATCCCCACTCCATGTTGAGAACCTAGAGCTCCTATTAGGTATTGCAGTGATTCTCACTTGAGAGCCATGCTCATACTTACCATCTTTATCAGGTTCTATTTCTGTTAGTAATTCAATTGTGGTTGTGCCTTGACCTTGAGTCAATACACTTAATGAGTATCTTTTTAACTGGAATAAGGCGGTTACGTTTTTCTCCTCATTGACTGTAACTGTTGTTATTTGGTCATTCCCATTTGCATCGCCACCCCATTCTACAAATTCCCAACCTTCTTCTGGGTTAGCCGTCAACTGTACTAGTGTTCCATGATCGTAGTCAGTTGATTTATTTTGAATGATCTGCTCTATAATGCTTCCGTTACCCTCAACTGATATACTCAAGGGATAAGATTTAAGCTGAAAATTTGCGACTATTTCCATATCTGATTTACCAACAGCAACGGTAAGTGGATTGCTTGTTGAAGAAAACTCCCCACTAAAGTCTATGAATATATACCCTTCATTAGGAGTTGCAGTTAAATTTACCGCAGTACCTGCCTCATAGGCATCTTGATCTGGAGAAATCGAAATACTCCCACCTTCAGTAGGATTCGAAATGGTATTTATTGAATAAGTTGGTTCAGGTGCTGTAGTACAAGCAAAGCCCAATACTAATACTGTGATAATAGAAAGGTATTTCATGAGTAAACACTCATAGTTAATAATTTTATATAGCTACTTAACATAATAACATTATGATTGATTTCATTATGAATCATTTTTTCTACTTCTCAACAGTTTTCAAGTACTTTCCCAACCTGTTCCCCAACATCGGATTTAAGCAGGTCTGCATAGTTCTAAACTATATGAATACCTAATAATAGTAATAACACCCTGATTTACCATATAGTATCATTGAAGAAAGCCACTCACTCACTTTATTACCTTAGTAAAATGAGTGAGTGAGTGAACAATGGCGTAATCAATCATACACCAGCGCTAGTGCCTCATCAAAGGTTTCTTGGTCTATAGAACGTAGATACTGCTCTGTAATACTAATACTTGAGTGTCCTAGTAACTTCGATATATCATAGACATTTACTCCCTTCTTACGGCTTATATCCGCAAAGGAATGTCTAGCAATATGGAAGGTAAGCTTACCATCAAAGCCGATCATATCGGCCAGTATCTTCAGGTTCTTATTCACTATGGTATTCTTACTGGATATACCACCAGATAACCTAGCTGGGGTACTGTAATCTCTTCCTCTATACAATAGCGGTAGTAAGTAGTCACCAGGAGTTTTATTAAAGGCATCATATTCCTCTAGGATGGCTTTGAGGCCATCCGAAATAGGTAGAGATACTCGTCTACCTGTCTTAGACATAACGTACCGTATTCTATTGTCCTGGATATTCTTTGTAGTAAGCATACATACATCAGCAAACCTCATTCCTGCCATGTAATACGATGCTAGGAAGTAGTTTCTGGTATGCCATAACCATGAACCTTTCTTTAGATCTAAGTCCTTTAGAGCCCCTATTTGGGGCTCAGTGAGTTTTTCCTTTTGTGGAGTTACTGTCTTGAACGTATAATGATTAAATGGATTTTTACCATGTTCTACCAAGCCGTTCTTTACGGCTTGTCTCATTAGAGTTCGTACAATCTTCATATTAGCATTCACAGTATTTACGCTATTGCCTAGACCTTTGAGATAGGTCTCATATTCGACTAGGAAGCTGCTATCTATGTCACTCAAGTGTAACACTGGTCTGTAAGCTTTGAGCTTTTTTATGATCGTTTTTACTCTTTTTGTTGAGGTATCCCTTAGGTTATTCTTAAATTTCTCAGCATAAGCATAGGCATACTGGTAGAACTCATCACTGGCAATAGCGGTATCTGTAGCTATGGTGATATCCTCCGCAGTAAATGAATGACCAGAGATAAGTAACTCGTTTAGCTTCTGTCTATAGGTATCTACTAGGTTATCTAATCTAGTGTTGATCTGTATCCACCCACTCAGGGTGGATTTGACTTTACCCTCTTTAGTTGAGAAGTACTTAGCTAGGATGTATTCACCTGTTGGGTGATAACAGGTTTTACCTTTATGAGATACTCGAATAGTGATCTGTTGTTTACCTTCGTTATTCTTGTAAGGTCGTAGTACGGTTTTAATAGTTGCCATGAAACTGTTATTAAAGATGAACTTCTTTGTACAAGTTTTGTACAAGTTCCACTGGCATAGGTAACCATTAGGTACCCTTACTTACAAAATAAATGAACTAATTTTAGCCTCTAACGAGTATTTGAGAGCATATAAGGGTATCTCGTACCCAATATGACAATCTTCTCGGGTGTACTTATTAAAAAACAGCAACTTAGAATGATTATTATTAGT
>JAYPDB010000176.1:0-3492 GCA_038125045.1 Bacteroidota bacterium | reverse complement strand
CGATGTAAACGATCCCCTCTATCAGAAATTCGTGCGCCCCGTCATTCGAGCCGTCACCTCCCACACCCAAAGCCACCATCAGGGCCTAGACTACGGCGCGGGTACCGGTCCGGTCATCACCAAACTCCTGCGTGAAAAGGGTTACTCCATGACCACCTACGATCCGATGTTCATCCCAAACCCTGAGGCACTCAGCTCCACCTATGACTTTATCGTATGTTGCGAAGTGGCCGAACATTTTCACAATCCTCAGCTCGAATTCGCCCGTTTCCACCAACTCCTCAACCCTGGAGGGCTTCTGGTCATCAAGACCGAGCTCATCACCAACGAGATCGATTTCCCCAACTGGTATTACATTAATGACCCAACTCACACCCTTTTCTACAGCCCTAAAGGGATGCAACGTATCCTGATCCAACACGGCTTCCAAAGCCTCGACATTTCCCCCCGCTTGGTGATTGCAAAAAAGACCTAATTGCCTATCTTAGCCATTCAATCACTCGATCTCAACTCACACACCATGCGCAAACCCACCGCCATCCTCCTGGTCAGCTGCCCTGACCAAGTTGGCCTCATCCACACCATAACCGAATTCCTCTCCCGCCACAAAGGAAACATCGTCCAGCTGAACGAACATGTCGAACGCCCCGAAAATACCTTCTTTTTTCGGGTTGAATGGGAACTTGCCCAGTTCACCATTTCCCGCCAGGATCTACCTGCTCAGCTTGAAGCGCACATTTTTTCTAAATACCCCATGCGTTGGGAGCTCTACTTCACCGATGAAAAGCCGCGTATGGCCGTCTTTGCCTCCCAATCTTCTCACTGTATCTACGATATCTTCTCCCGATATTTTTCGGACGAGTGGTTTGTTGAAATCCCCGCTATTATTTCGAATCATCGCACCCATGAAGAACTCGCTGATAAATATGGCATCCCGTTTTACTATTTTGAAATGACGTCCAGCAACAAAGCTGATCAAGAGCAAAAGCAACTAGCTTTACTCCAGGAGTTAGGGGTCGATTTCATAGTGCTGGCTAGGTATATGCAGATACTTAGTCCCTATTTTGTTCAACAGTACCAACATAAAATCATCAATATTCATCATTCCTTTTTACCCGCATTTGCTGGAGCCAAACCCTATCACCGCGCATTTGAACGAGGGGTCAAAATCATTGGCGCCACCAGCCATTATGTGACTCAAGATTTGGACGAGGGTCCCATAATTGAGCAATCTGTGGCCAAAGTTTCTCACAAAGACACCGCGGAGAATTTAAAAACCAAAGGTAAAGACATCGAAAAGCTAGTCTTATCCCGGGCTATTGGTTTGCATCTTCAAAGACGAGTGCTTACCCACAAAAACAAGACCATTGTTTTTGAGTAAAGGTCTTAAAGTAATTGAATCAGTAAGAATCAATGAGCGTCTGTTGTAAATGAGACCATTTGATAAACTGTCTTGTACAAGATTTTGAAATCTAGGTATAATGATTGTTTTTCTATGTACACCAAATCTTTGTCTAACCTTCTACGCATATGATTCTCATCTAATGTGCCACCGCGATAACCAGAAACTTGGGCAAAACCTGTGATACCAGGTTTTACCATATATCTGTAGTAAAAATCATCAAATGTATTGTTCCAGTATTTACATTCATCAACAGGATAAGGTCGAGGACCTACAAAACTCATGTCTCCTTTTAAAACATTCATAATTTGAGGCAATTCATCTAGATTTGTTTTTCTCAGGAAACTACCGAATTTAAAAATCCTGATATCGCCTTTCTCAGTAATAATGGGTTGATTTATATTTTGGGTTTTCTGGATACTGTGCATTGTTCGAAATTTGTAGCAAACGAAAACCTTGCCGTTCAAACCCGTTCTTTTTTGTTTATAAATTACTTTTCCAGGTGAATTAAGCTTTATACCAAAAGCTATAAAGGGAAACAGTAATGAAAACACAACAAAAGTCGCAGACCCCAATAATATATCGACAACTCTCTTGCCATTTATTTGTCCACGAATAAGAGTAGGTATGTTATTATAATTTTCCTGTTCAATCTTTTGTAGAATGTTTTCTTCAACAGTGTAAGACAGCTTTCTTTTTAAATAATTTTCAGTTGTAGAATTCATTAAAGTGCATCCTTTTTTGTAATGATAACATATTGCCCATAAACCCTTATTTTTCTAAGGACTAACAAATATAAGGATATTTTTCCGTAATGATACAATTTTTTAAGAATTAAGAACGCTTAACCTACAAACCCCACTCCTACTCTACCCCACCTTCCCCAGGATTTACCTCCAAAGTGCCTACATAAAAATCAGCGTCAACCTGTAATTTCCACTGAACCGCATTCAGAAAATCGCTTTCATCATCGGCGGCCACCAAGGCCAAACCAGCCATACCTAAGTCCATGACTTCCGATAATTCTAAGCTTTGCCAACGGGTAGTAGGCATCAAACGAATCTCCGAAACCACCCCAGATTCGCCATCTTCATCATGCCTAATCTCCACCTTTACATCCACGGGCATCGCAAAATCGGAGCGAACCTGAGCGTAACGATAACGTAACTGACCATTTCGAAAACCGTACTCTAGCACGGGCAAACGGGTATCCATCAGATATTGGGCAACCAAAGGAGCCACATCAAAATCCAACATCTCTTCCATATACCCCACCAAGGCCTCCGTACCCACGGTCTGATGATAAAACTCTCGGTTCAACCCTAGAAGCATGTCTCGCCAAAGGGTATCGTTATCCACCACGGCTCGAAGCATGTGTAAGAAATTGCTACCACGGTAATACATATCGCCTGAACCACGTTCATTGACCCCGTAGTCGGGAATCACGGGGCGATCATGAGAGACCGCAAAACGTAGCCCGCGCACATATTCCTGCGCCGCGCGCCACCCAAAATGATACTCCAAGAACAACGATTCGGCGTAATTGGTAAAACTCTCATGAATCCACATATCGGCCACATCTTCATTTGTCAGTGAGTTCGCAAACCACTCATGCGCCGCCTCGTGCACAATAATAAAGTCAAATTCCATGCCCCAACCGCTTCCGCTCAGGTCCCGACCGCGATAGCCATTCGCAAACCCATTCCCGTAGGTCACAGAGCTTTGATGCTCCATGCCCAGGTAGGGAGCTTCCACCAGTTTAAAGCCATCCTCATAAAAAGGATACGGGCCAAACCAGTATTCAAAAGCTTCTAGGGTGCGCGGCACTTCGGCAAATTGATGACGAGCGGCTTCCAAGTTTTCAGGGAGTACGTAATAATCCAAAGTCAGGGGCCCATTCAACCCCTTAAAAACCTCAGAAAAATGTTCATAGGTGGCGATATTGATGTTCACTCCGTAGTTGTTAATCGAATTCAACACCGCCCAATGAGTCGTGTGTATACCGTCGCCATGAGCTTCCACATCACGAAGACGACCGTTGGATACATTCATCAAGCTATCGGGCACGCGCACCGAAATGAGCATAGAGT
>JAYPDB010000175.1:0-3497 GCA_038125045.1 Bacteroidota bacterium | reverse complement strand
ATAGTGGCCAGAGATTCGGCAGCATCTACGGATCAATACCGTTATATGGACCGAATGTTACCCTATACGGGTACTGGCTTGGATACAACCTTTTACTGGGGATGGCAAGGAACCTTTGACCTCTACGTAAGAAATGTAATGATCAGTAATTTAGACAATCCTCAGTGTTTCAGTGAATTGAATGAAGAAGATGGTGCTTACTATGATTATTACTGGCCACGAGAACACTGTGATATGCGCGAAAGTGAATGGAGTGGCCCTATTTCCATAGATGGATATGTGAGCTTAGATTTCTTTGCGCCCACGTTGTACATCAACAGCAACGGTGAAGAGATTACCACTGAAAAAGTTGAAATTGGGTATCGAAGCTATTCAGAACGATGGAATACCAACTATGAATTCACCAATGGACATCGCTTACAGGTTGCTGTAGACTCCTTTGATGTAGATGTGGTTGACTTTGCATTGGATACGGTTCTTTTCAACCCAAGTGATACCTTATTGATCGACTTAGCACCAGGTAACTATGAATATCGTGTGCAAAGTCTAACCTTCATCAATGATGGAAATGAGGGGTGTGTTACACGGGAAGATGGCCGTCCTGTTGAACTATTAGACATCAACGAGTGTACCATTTTGGAAAGCCCATTTGTGCATAAACGATTTACTCGGGGTGAAGCTGTATCCTCTGAGTTCATAGTTGATCAACCACTCGAATTTAGTTTACATCAGAACTATCCCAACCCCTTTAACCCAAGTACCACGCTTTCCTTTGATTTGCCAGAGGCTAGCCATGTACGTATGGATATCTTTAACTCGGTAGGCCAGCTGGTTCAAACCGTGATGAATGAGCAACGATCGGCAGGTAAACATACCGTTCGCTTCAACGCTAGCGGCCTATCAAGTGGGGTTTATTTGTACAAAATTACCACGGATAATTTTAGCCAAACCAAGAAAATGCTCTTGGTTAAGTAATACGACACCCCAACATATTACAGTAAAGAAGGCCGTGAGAATTCATCTTCCGGCCTTTTTTTTAGTCATTTTAGGATGTAAATTTTTGTAATTCAAGGATTTAAAAATTGTCTCAATCGTATTATAAAGCTCTTAAAAGACTGATTTCAATAAAATTGACATATTAAAATAATCTCATATCCACCTAGCCACATCCCTAATGCAGCAGCTATTGGAATCGAATACGAGGGGAGATATTTCCAAATAGACATAGTGATACACCTTAGTTAAACATGGTCATTGTGACCTTCGATGACTTCAGAGGACTACAAAATGATACAAAATCACCCGAAAATCGCCAACTCTCTCCCCACCCTTAACTCCGCTCCTCGTCGGTAGGATTTTCTCCAAAACGGGCCGGAACCCAACGCATGGCATCCAGGCGAGGGCGAGTGTACTCTGGATGTTTGGCAATCTTCGGGAACTCAATGGGTTCGGGGGTGAGGTCTTCATAAGGAATTTGATCGAGCAGATGCGAGATACAATTAAGCCGCGCATGCCTCTTCACATCCGCGTTCACCGCAAACCATGGGGATTCATCGGTGTCGGTAGCGGCAAACATCTCGTCCTTTGCGCGCGAATAATCGACCCAACGCACCCGAGCTTCGATATCCATTGGGCTTAATTTCCAACGTTTCATCGGGTTTTCATTTCGTGCGATAAACCGTCGCTTCTGCTCGGCGTCACTAATCGAAAACCAGTACTTAATCAGAATGATCCCCGAATTCAGCAGCATTTGCTCGAAGAGTGGAGCACTCCTCAAAAATTCGGCATGTTCCTGCGGGGTGCAAAATCCCATCACTTTTTCGACCCCTGCCCGATTATACCAACTCCGGTCGAACAGAACCATTTCCCCCGCCGCAGGCAACTCTTTCACATAGCGCTGAAAATACCACTGCGATCGCTCCCGCTCGGTCGGCTTGGGCAGAGCGGCCACACGTACCACCCGCGGGCTTAATGGTTCCACAATCCGTTTGATTACTCCACCCTTTCCAGCGGCATCTCGCCCCTCGAAAAGAACCGCCACCTTGAGTCCTTTTTCCTTGATCCAATACTGCAACTTTACCAACTCTTGTTGAAGCCTAAACAGCTCTTCCTCATACCGCTTGCGATCTATTTTCATCTGGGTTCACCCAATTTTTTACCTGTTTCTACCCTTAGAATAGGATTGTTTTTGCACATCATCCAATTTTATTGTTATTTCGGAATCCAATCGCTAACTAAACGTATGCTCTCATGTATCCATCACGATATTTACGCCCCTTTCTAGGACTATTTTTTCTTTTTTTCGGGTTGAATGCGTCTCTTGCCGCCTCATCAACCCTAGCCCTTGTAGCCGTAACTGAATCCGATTCCGTCGAGTCCACCCTGCCCAAGCATAATGAGGACCTGCCTATGGATCCTGCTCGACAACTATCCTTCACCACCACAGAAGGCACGTGGATTTCCGTAGATGTGAGCCCCGACGGGCAAGATATCGTGTTTGATATGATGGGAGATATTTACCGCATGCCCTTTTCCGGTGGAAAAGCCGAAGCATTAACCAAAGGCATGGCCTATGATGTTCATCCCACCTACTCTCCCGATGGCTCTAAGATTTTGTTCATCTCGGATCGAACCGGATCGGATAACGCCTACATCTTAGATCTGGAATCGATGGAAGTTAGTCAAATGACCCAGGAATCGACCGAAAGCATGGTCAACGGAGATTGGTCTCCAGCGGGTGAACTCTTTGTGGTCGCCAAGGGTCGTCGAAATTTCAAACTGCAAGTGATGCATGAAGACGGTGGCAATGGAACCACGGTGGTCGATGAGCCCTCCAACCTGAAAGCGATTGATCCCGAATTTAGCGCCGATGGCAAAAAAATCTACTACTCTCGTCGCACCAGCGGGTGGAATTATAATGCGCAGTTCCCCCAATATTCCATTGGCATGTACAATATGGAAACCGGGGAAAATTCCACTCTTCTCAGTCGTTATGGTTCGGCCTTCACCCCTACCCTTTCTCCCGATGGCAAGTACATGGTGTACGGCACTCGCTACGAAAGTGAAACCGGACTGGTACTCCGAAACCTTGAAACCAGTGAAGAATCCTGGTTGGTGTATCCTGTTCAACGAGACGATCAAGAATCTCAAGCCACCTTGGGGGTGCTACCTGGCATGAGTTTCACGCCCGACAGCAAAGAATTGGTGTTTTTTCAGAAAGGGGGCCTTTGGAAAGTGCCCATTGCTGGCGGCGAACCTGTTGCCATTCCTTTCGAAGTAGATGTGACGCTCGAAGTGGGCCCTGACATGACTTTCAAATACCCCATCAGTGACGACCCCGTTCAATATGCCACTCAAATTCGAGACGCTGTTCCTTCACCCGATGGATCGCAGCTCGCCTTCACGGCCTTGAATCAGCTCTACGTTATGGATCTTCCCAATGGAGAAGCTCGACGCGTTACTAGTGATTCCCACACCGAGGCCATGCCCACCTGGAC
>JAYPDB010000174.1:0-3511 GCA_038125045.1 Bacteroidota bacterium | reverse complement strand
ATTCAATTTTTTTCCATTATTGGTAATGGTATTTTAGGGTAGTCAAGAACTTTTTTAAATCCAAGAGTATATCATGTACACCACAATCTCTGAACACTTTCCTGCCGCGCAGAGCATTACCGATTTAGAGACCCAGCTCATTACCGAGCTGGGGCAACGCAAATACAAGCTTCAATCGGTCATATGGGCCACTTCGTTTTGTAGTGACGAGGTAAATAACCTCTTTAGCCCCTTTTATGATTTATTTGCCGGTCCAGGACCTTTTCGACTGGGTGGAATTTCAGGATTACCTTTTTCTGGAATAACGGGCATGAATGCCTTCTTATCTCATGTCCCCACACATGGCGCGGCGATGATTTTATACGGCCCTCACATTGGGGTAACACGCGATGGAACCATAGGGCTGGTGCAACGACAGAATCAACCCAGTCCCACTACCTGTTGTGGATCACTGGTTGCAGCCCTAGAGTCTCTTGAACACTCGGATCTCAAACCCATGGATAACCCCTTGGACTACCAACAAGCACGGGTTCAACAGCATCTTTATCAGCATCGGTCTGCGATACTTGAGAATTCCTATCCGCTCAAAAAAGCCACCGATCTTGCGTACGAAGCCATTCATACAAAGCTCTTCAAAATCATTGAAGAGATGAAAAAAAGCTACCAGCACATCGATCTCATTTTAGCCGGTGGCGTAGTGATTAACACCGACTGGACCATCGAGGACTACTTCGATCTTCGAAATCTCGAATTTATTCGATTCTAAGCAAGCGCCTCTTTGACCCGAGGAGCAACTTCGTTACCCAGTAGCTCAATGGCATTGACCATCTGTTCGTGTGAGAGATGGGCGACGTTCATGTGAAAACGAAATTCAGCCAAACCACCGAGGGCTTTGGAGTGCCGGATAATTTTCTCAGCTACTTCTTCTGGATTTCCCACTACCAAAGCGCCTAGTTCGTCGGATTGAGCATCGTAATTTCGCCGAGTAACCGGCCCACCCCAACCTCGTTCTTTACCAATTTGAGTAAAGGTTTTAGCATAGCCTGGGAAAAACTCTTCATGGGCTGTGGCCGAATCCTGAGATACATACCCTAAGGAATGTACGGCTACTTTCAACTTCTCTCGAGGCTGACCCGCTTCTTCTCCGGCTCGATAATACAGATCTATCAAAGGCTTAAAACGGTGCGTTTGCCCACCTATTATGGCAATCATTAGGGGAAGCCCTAAGCGACCTGCTCGTGCAAAGGAAGCGGGTGTTCCTCCCACACCAATATATATAGGTACCTCGGCTTGATACGGCCTTGGGTAGACTCCCTGCCCTGTAAGTGCGGGTCGAAAACGTCCTTCCCAATTCACATTTTCTTCGGCTCGAAGCTGAAGCAGCAGCTCCAGTTTCTCTTCAAACAGATCGTCATAATCCTGAAAACTAAGACCAAATAATGGAAAGGCCTCAGAAAATGACCCTCGACCAGCCACCAATCCTGCACGCCCTTTGGAGATGATATCCAAGGTTGCCAGCTGCTGAAATACCCGAACCGGATCCTGTGCACTAAGCACCGTGACCGCACTCAAGAGCTCAATCTTGGACGTGCGTGCCGCTGCGGCCGCTAAGATCGTAAGCGGCGAGGAATCCAAATACTCCGGTCGATGATGCTCGCCCAAACCGAACACATCCAAGCCCACATGCTCCATAAGCTCAATGCGCGTGAGTAAATGTTCAATGGTTTCTGCCCGTTGATCGGGAGTACTGGCTTGTCCGTTCTCGCCTTGCACCGCAGCAAAGCTATCGATTCCTATTTTCATGGGGGTATCCGCTTAAAATTTATTCGTAGGTCGTTCTTGATGAATGGTCTGTAATAGTTAATTGCATGCAATATACGCATAAATTAGTTTAATGTTAAACTAATTTTCATAACCGGTCATTTCGATGTAGCCCGTACCGGTGATCGCTTCCCCTGCCATTTCTCCCATTACCCCAACAGTACCTTCATAGTAGCGAACCGACACCCTCATTTCCTGATCATCGAAGAGCGTCTCCATCTCCAATTCGATTTCCAATTCGGGAATAGATAGCGTCCAGCTTCTAGGATACCGATCGCCGGAATGCGGGCTGGTCCAGTAGTCTAACATTTCGAGCTCTACCTCAAGGTCTTCCAATTCGGTGGTCTGCCCGTTGGGGTCGACCAAGGTACCGGTGGTTTGGGCTGGCACTGTTGGATCGGCATTTCGGATTTGATAGTACATTAGGTCATAGCCATTCGAGAGCTGCATCGAAAACCAATCCCAGCCGGTTTGACCGTCATCCAAGGCCGAAGTGCTCCACTCATGATCCATCCAGCTACTCCCCGAAACGGCATGGCTTATGCCTCGTTTTACCACGGTTCCCTCCGTTGCCATACGAGTAAATGAAATATAATAGGAGGCATTCCCACTGTCGGATCCTTTTTGATCATAGCCTTGCTCACCGTGGAAAATGAGGGGTTTCTCGGGTTGAACCGTCACATCAATCGCCGTTCCATCACTCATCTCCCCACGCAAACGCATGGGAAAGCTTTGGTCGTTTTCATTTGAATTGGGCAAACGTTCAATGCTCCAATTTTCCAGCCACACTCGGTAAGGATCAAGCTCTGTGCCTGCTAAACCGGCGGCCCCTCGACTAAAACGCTCTTCAAATACATGATCGGCCTCAGCCACGTCCGAAATTGCAAAGTGGGCCAAATACAGCTGATCTGTGCTCCAATCGTCTTCAGAGCTTTTCTTTGGATCGATACTATCTGTCGGGGTCTCATGTTCTGATGAATCCCCAGTTTCTGTAGAATCCCTAATACCCCTGGAAATCTCCGTCGGCTGACTTAGCTGATTTCGAAAAATGGTAAACTGATACCCAAATTGTCGCCCTTCCGTGGTAAATACATTACCTGTAAAATACCACCACTCGGTTTTATACCCAGGATGAGCCCCATGATCGTCTGGAAATACAAAATCTCGAGGTCCCAAGGCCTGAAGATACCCCTCTTGATTTCCTCCTCCCATGGCTTCGGCCACCGAAACCGTAGATTCCAATTCGGATTCGGTTTCGGAAAATAGTACCACCCCAAATAGGATAGCAATAACAATCGGAATACTAATGAGTTGTAGAAAGGATAGTTTCATGGGTAAAAAGTTATTCGCTTCGTAAGGCGTGTGCCGGGTTTGCTTGAGCCATTTTAATGGAAGGATACATTCCAGCCAAAAGAGCGGCTAGTACGGCCAATCCAAAAGCTTGAAACAACAGTGAAGGGCTTACCAAAAATTCCAAGGTCCAGCCAAATGACCGTAGATTAATCACATAGACCAACACATAGGAAATGATGACTCCCAGCGGAAGAGAGAGGATGCCGGCCATCCCTCCCATAACCCCGGTCTGCATGATGACGTAGTTCCAAAGCTGTCCAGGCGTCATACCATTGGCTCGAAGCACCGCATGCTCTCGTGCACGCTCAAGTTGAAGAGCCATCAAGGAACTCAATAT
>JAYPDB010000173.1:0-3580 GCA_038125045.1 Bacteroidota bacterium | reverse complement strand
CCATAATAGGTTACGGGAATACCAGGTACCGTAAACATCCAAGTATGCATCATCTGCAGGCGTTGGTAGCCTTCTTTTTTGGGATCAGCAATAGAGCGGGTCCAAGCAGCAAGTTTGGCATCCTCGTCCCATTTCACTTCACCACTCGCTAAACTAATAAAACGGGCTTTGTCGTGATTTCCAGATATCACTCCCATTTCATTATTCATCCCATAATATCGTATGCTTTCCTGCAATTGTTGTGCTAAGGTCGCAAAGGATTCAATTTGACCGAAACTAGCCTGAGCAGCATCAAAAAGACTAAAATCAAATTGAGCATCTAATAATCCAATACGAACATAACTCGAAATGAGAGGCCTACTGCCATAGGTCTCTCCTATCTGATAAAAACTTCGGGAAGGATCTTCTTGTGTAACCTTATTGATCTTCGCCGTTAAGCTTCGCCAGAATTCAAGTGGTATGTGCTTGGTCGCATCATGCCGAAAGCCGTCGATATCAAATTCGGTTACCCAAAATAAGGCCGAGTCCGACATCGCTTGTATGACTTCAGGTTTTGAAAAATCCAAACTAGGCATAAAGGTGTCGAACCAAGTCGTGAGTCGTTCTTCGTCCCATAATTGAGTATTCATACGACCATCTGGAAGATAAAGATTTGTTTTCCAGTCTGGATGCTGTTCCATCACAGGATGCTCTTCATGTAAATGATTGGCAACATAATCCAACAGGATATTCATATCATGTTCATGCGCCATGGCGATGAGTTCTTCCAAATCTTCTTGAGTCCCCATTCGATCATCAATACGAGTCGAAGAAATGGGCCAATACCCGTGATAGCCAGAAAATTTACTGCTCACCCCCCCTTTATTCCAGAGTCCATAAGCGGTTTCAGGATTCTGTACAATGGGAGAAAGCCATAGAGTATTGATGGATAGGGAATCGAAATACCCTGAAGCAATTACTTGTGTAAGTCCTTGTAGATCACCACCATAATAATTGACCGAAGGGTGAATTTCGGGATCATCTACGGTTCTGTTGTTCTCTGGGTTTCCATCTTTGAAGCGATCTAAAAATACAAAATACATATTCCAAGCGGCACGATCTTTTCTATTTAACTGATCGTATGAGGCTAGGATGTTGGTTTTGTGAAGGGGTATTTTCAACCTATGAAGAGCTTCTTTGGGTGAGTATAGCCATAGTCTTATATGTGATCTATGGTATTCTGCTGCTTGTTCTGGCACATCTACGGCCCAATAAGTGCCCATATCTCGGACCTCTACCTGCTTATTTTCCCAGAGTGCTACTAACGAGTATTTTTGAATTTCGTAGGTAAGTTCACTATTCGGCAGATAGGATTCTAGGCGAATGGATAGGGTCCGTTCATGTTGCTCGGTTGGAATAAGTACTGGAGGATTCGCTTCTCGCTCTCCCACTTCAATGACTGAATTATAAGATCCAAATCCGTTAGGCACGGTCACCGGGTTGTTGGGATCAACGAGTTCCTCTCCATCCACCACAAATTTATAAGCATATACACCCGCTTCCATGGAAATCGATGTTTGCCAAAACCCCAGTTCGTAACTCATAGGATGCGCATTGGTATTCCAACCATTCATCTCACCTTTAATTTGAACTAGAGTATGTTTATGGTTAGGATCAGGATAACGGAAGATAACCTCTTCGACTTCACTATTTTTTACTACGAGATCTACAAGTTGCTGATTCACCTTAACCCTCAATAGGCCCACAGGTTTTTTCATCTGGCCAAGTAATACCGATTCGTAATCGGTTAGTTGAACGTGCTCTAATCCCTCAGGCAGTTCTAAAATCTGCACAGAAGAGGGCTCCCAAAAATAATCTGCCCACATAATTTGGGTGCTATCACTTAATATAATCGGCGTTAATAAGCCTTTGGTCTTTATTAATGGTTTGTTGGATTTTGTCTGACACGACAGAAGAACCGTCAGAACTAAAACAAAAGTGCTTAACGCCCTCGTCACAGGGTAAACATGCCGCCTATCTATAGGGAAAAACTGTGGCATATCACCTATTTGATTAAGGTTATTTTTTGAGTAGACACCTTTCCTTCGTGCATAAGCCGTACGATATAGGTTCCACTAGAAAGTGAGCTTGCATCGAATCTATAGTCATGAACCCCTGCCTGAAGCGCCTCCTGAACGAGTACACGTACTTCTCTACCCAACAGATCATACACACCAAGTTGAACCCTTCCAGCCTGTTCTAAGTTGAAGGTAATTTGGGTACTCGGGTTGAAGGGGTTTGGGTAACTCGGTAACAAACCAAATTCCTTAGGGATGACCTCCGATTCGGGTTCATTAGTGGTAACCAAAGCAGAGAAATCTTTGTTGGTGAATATGAAATAGTCTCCTGGTCCTAACTCCATCTCTTGATTGCCATTCTGAACATTTATTTCAGATTTGGACAGATAATTGTACCAAGGACCATCTTCCTGGAAGGCAACATTACCAGTGATGCTATTCACTCCAAAGTTACCCACTACCACAACTTTTGTGTCCTCGTAGGAAAGACGGATGAATTTAACCGTGGTTTGTAACTCATGACTAAATGAATCTGGATGAGTAAAAGCTTTTGAGGCTTTTCGTAGCTTGATTAAATTACTCCACGTTTCATAAATACCATACCTTTCTGGGTCTTCCCGATAATCCCATCGTATAGGTTTTTCTGCGCTTCGTCCCGGGGCTATTGATGAGCTAGAGCTCTGATCATTTAAACACTGCTCACCAGCATTACCATAGCCGTATCCCAATTCTCCAAATTGCCAAATCATTTTAGGCCCTGGCAAGGTAAAAAAGAAGGCACCCGCAAGTTTCATTCGCTCATAGGCGGTTGACCAATCTCGAATACTATAGTCACCAGACGAATTTCCAAAGGCAATATTTTTAAACATTAACCATTGTTCATCATGGCTTTCCATATAACTGACCAATTTACGTGAGGAAAAATTTCTATGACTCGCAAGTGTTCCTCTTAAATCGGAATTATAACCCATAGTAGCTTCATTGTACTCATGGTTCATATTTCCCCAGATCATCATTCCTAAGTTTACAAGGGCTCGCTCTTCATTATTATCCCCAAAGTGTTCTAAAATGACATATGCCGATGAATCCACACTTCGGATATAATCATTATAATCTTTCCAAATGGCGATACGAGATGCATCATAGGCTCCCCAAGCTCCTACATCGTTTAGATTATCAACCTGAGTAAATCCCTTACTCAAATCAAACCTGAAACCATCTATCCTGTACTCATTAAGCCAATATTCCATTACTCGCTTGGAAAAATATCGGGTGGCTGCACTTTCATGATTTAAATCATATCCAACATTATAAGGGTGTTTGGGTACCTGATTCGCATATGGATTTTGAGAAGTAGGAGCACCGTAGTCGCCTTCATTCCATAATCGAATTAAAGGGCTTCTACCATAGGCATGATTTAATACCACATCGAGAATAACCGCGATACCGCGAGAATGAGCAGCATCTACAAATGCTTTGAATGAATCTTTAGTGCCATAGTATTTATCCAGTGCCAAGTGAAA
>JAYPDB010000172.1:1020-3663 GCA_038125045.1 Bacteroidota bacterium | reverse complement strand
CATTAATATTCGCTTGTATGCTACTCGAATAGGTGAGCTTACAGCCCAAAGTTTAGTGGATACTACTGGTACCATAGCCACTAACGAAACCATTAATGTAGTGTTCAAAGGTAAGCGTTCGGCCAAATGGTACATTGAAAATCATGTGGGTGGTTTTGCCACCTCAGCTGACAAGTGGAGTGTAACCGTAACCAAACCCAATGGGGAGGTCAAAGGCACTAAGAGACGCTTGCTGTTATTTAAGGATTATCCAATGGTTACAGCAGGTTCTACTATAGCTTTACGTAACGAAATTCCTGAGCCTGTAAAGGAAGAGCCTATTGTAAATTGGGATGAAATTCAAGCGAGGAGTGTTCAGGCAACAACAACTTTACTAACTATATTTGTCCTATTGGATAGATTGGGTGTTCAATAGGTCTATAAGTTCCTCTTTACAAACATCTCTATAATACTCTAGAAGCTCACTATATTTTTCCATGATTTCAGATTTACTTACGAGCATTGAACAAAAGACTTATACCGTAGGTATTATAGGCCTTGGCTACGTGGGATTACCACTTATGTACACCTTCCACAAAGAAGGAATGCCAGTGATAGGCTATGATATTGATCAATCGAAAGTTTCTAATATTCAAACGGGCACACCTTACATAAAACACCTTGGCGTGGAAATGATGCAGAGTTTGTCTGAGTCCGACCAATGTGACGCCACCACCGACTTTTCACGGCTCTCAGAAGCCGATGCCATTCTGCTCTGCGTACCCACTCCGTTGAATCAGTACCGAGAGCCGGATATGAGTTATGTGATCAGCACCACTGAAACGGTGGCTCATCACCTGCGAGAAGGTCAATTGGTCATTCTGGAATCCACCACCTACCCAGGCACTACCGAAGAAGTGATGATTCCACTGCTCGAAAAGCACTCGGGCCTCATAGCAGGTAAAGATTTTTACGTGGCCTATAGCCCCGAGCGCGAAGATCCAGGGAATCCTAATTTTAATACCGCCAAAATCCCAAAGGTAGTCGGAGGTCATGGCGAAGATGCCCTTAAGCTAGCTCTCGCCTTGTATGATACGGCTATTGTACAAACCGTGCCCGTAAGTGATACCAAGACGGCCGAAGCGGTAAAAATTACCGAAAATGTATTTCGTTCGGTCAACATCGCCTTGGTGAACGAACTCAAGGTGGTATACGCCAAGATGGGTATAGACGTACACGAAGTACTCGATGCGGCAGATACCAAACCTTTTGGTTTTATGAAGTTTACCCCTGGGCCTGGCTTGGGTGGGCATTGCATTCCTATTGATCCCTTTTACCTGACTTGGAAAGCGCGTGAATTTCAAGAAAATACCCGCTTTATTGAACTAGCTGGGGAAATCAACACCCATATGCCAGAATATGTGGTAGAGCAAACCACCAAAGCGTTGAATACCCATAAGAAAGCGGTAAACGGATCAAAGATTCTTTTGGTGGGCTTAGCGTATAAACCCAATGTAGATGACATGCGAGAATCACCCACCTTTGAGCTGTTCCATTTGCTGGAAGACTTAGGGGCAGAAGTCGCTTTTTACGATTCTTACATATCTACTATTCCACCCACCAGGGAACATGCTACTTACACCGGCAGAAAATCCACCGATTGGAACGAAGCCACGGTGGCCAGCTTCGATGCGGTACTCATTTCTACCAATCACTCCGATATCGATTACTCAGAGCTAGCCGAATGGTCGAACTGTGTTATCGATACCCGAAACGCCATGAAAGGCATTAGCCCCAAAAACGAGCACCATATCTTTAAAGCCTAGGATGGTACGCGAACTGCTACAGCCTTCCCCCATTCGTACCTTTGCATTAAAGGCGTTGGGGATTTTTGTGCTGTGGTATGTGCTCTACGAATTGTGGTTACTGCCCGATGGACGGCTAGATTATTGGGTGGCCCTTAGGGTGATTGATGGGGCTGCCTTTGTAACCAAACTTATGGGCTTCGAAGTATGGATGCAGGATCGGGTGGTGACGATTGTAGGGAACAACGGCATCGAAATGGTGGATGGGTGCACGGGGATTTCGGCTATTGGTTTATTCCTAGGTTTTATCTGGGCCTATCCAGGAGAAAACCACATGCGGATTAAATTTTCGCTAATGGGAATGGCCATTATTTACATAGTCAATGTGCTTCGAATCGCCACCCTGATGCTTATGCAAGAATGGGCTCCTCAGTTTTTTGATATTACCCATGACTATTCAACGACGACCATTTTTTATCTTGTTATATTTCTACTCTGGATGCTATGGGTTCGAATAGCCGATGGTTTTGAAGCTCTGCCAACACAATCCCCCCACCAAGAGCATTCGTCATCATGACCAAGCAAACACCCAGCTTTCTACCGCCTAGGTATTCCCATAACCTAAGAAAGTGGATTGGTTTCTACCTAATAATAGTGGGCTACTTTTTTGTCATCCGCCCCCTTCGTGTTGGCTTTCTCTCGGTCTTGATTCCGATGATAGAGCCGTTATTGGAACAAAGTTCAAATGTTGAGTACTATCGAAATGCAACTTCACTGAATTTCATTGTGACTAATGGCTTATCCGCGGAAGTAAATGTTATAAGACATTACACGTATATTATGTCTTTAAATTAATTTT
>JAYPDB010000172.1:0-1010 GCA_038125045.1 Bacteroidota bacterium | reverse complement strand
CTTTTTGCATTATTTGGGTTATTAGTCATAAACGATCTAAAATCATCCCTATTTACACTATCGGCTATCCATGCCACGGGTTGGATTTTAGCAACCATATTTCTCTACGCCGGACTCAACTTACATCCTAACTGGTGGATAGGCTCTGATCTGATCACGGTCTATCTGTTGCCCCTAGCATCCATGGCACTTGTGTCCATTCGCTACGCCCAACAGCGCACCACAGCTTCACGTTAATGGAATCTATATCTGATAAGCACTCTCGAATTCTTAGGCATCATAAGGCCACCTTAGATCAGGTAGTGACGTCCATGAAAACCTTCTCCCTTAAGCTGGATACCACCCAACTTCCCAACGAAATCTATCTGTTGGCGGTAGGGAAAGCTTCCCGGCAAATGCTGGAGGCTTTTTCGAGGTCTTATTCGGGTAGGATTATCGATGGAATGGTACTTTCACCGGATCCGATTCCGACGGCGAAAATAGACAAAAACATACACAAGCTAAGCTTCTTTACGGGCACCCATCCACTTCCCACGGAAGAGAATGAGGCTTCTACCTTGGAGATACTTTCCTTTATTAAAAATTTACCCGCAAGGGCCACTCTTGTTTGTTTAATTAGCGGAGGTACTTCATCCTTACTTTGCTTGCCGCCAGACCCTATTTCAATAGCCGATCTTCAGCAAAGCTATGATGTACTCCTTCGATCTGGAGCCAGTATTCACGAAATGAACACCGTACGAAAGCATATCAGCCTGGTAAAAGGGGGGCAGCTTGCGCAATTTGCCCATCATCTTCGCCTTCGCACCTATTTACTTTCCGATGTGCCCCAAGATACGGCGCACGTGATTGGAAGCGGACCCACTCTCAGCGATCCAAGTACATTCCAACAAGCGCTCGAAATTTTACATGCCTACAAACTAAAGGAGCAGATTCCCAAGTCTGTACGTGAGTATTTTGAACAAGGGGTGCTAGGTCGCTACCCAGAAACCCCTAAACCCGAGCTCAACGAC
>JAYPDB010000171.1:0-3718 GCA_038125045.1 Bacteroidota bacterium | reverse complement strand
AATATCTTGCGTGATGTTGGAGAAGATGTGGAACGTAACAGAATTTATCTTGCTCACGACGAGCTTATCGCTTTTGGATTAACCGAAGAAGATATTTTACATAAGCGAAAAGACGATCGCTTTGATGAATTTATGAAATACCAAATTAATAGGGCTCGAGACTATTATCAACGTGCCGAGAGCGGTATCGAATTATTAGATAGGAATGCCCGTTTACCGGTCTATTTAGCACGTTTCAATTATGCCAAGATTCTTGATAAAATTGAAGAGAACAACTACGATGTGTTTTCTCAACGAGCTTATCTAACCAAGTACGAAAAGCTAAGCATCTTGCCTCACATCATCTACAAGCTGAAACGAGCTTCTTAGTCACAGAATCGTACTTATTTTAAAAGGGATTCTTTAGTATCTTGCATTCGTTTAGGTAGTCGGTTAACTCAGCTTTGTTTGGTCATAGAATCATGCAAGATATTCACAAAATTTTAGTTGCTAACAGAGGAGAAATTGCCGTTCGAATTATTCGAACGTGTAAAAAGTTGGGTATTACTACGGTTGGGGTATACAGCGATGCGGATGCCTTTGCTCCTCACGTTAGTATGGCGGATGAATCCGTGTATATTGGACCTTCGCCTTCTAGTCAAAGTTATTTGATTATTGACCGTATTATTCAGGCTGCCTTGGAAACAGAAGCTGATGCCATACATCCTGGTTATGGGTTTTTAAGTGAAAATACTGAATTTGCAAAACGTTGTAGTGACCAAAACATCACATTCATTGGACCTAGCGCACAAGCCATAGAATTGATGGGGGATAAAATGAAGGCGCGGGCCATGGTGGAGTCGTTAGGTATTCCATTTCCACCAGGCTTAGTTGAACCGGTTAGTGTTGAACATGATCTCAATTCCATAGCAAGTTCATTAGGTTATCCTATTTTAATTAAAGCAGCGGCAGGTGGAGGTGGAAAAGGAATGAGAATTGTTCATGATCCAAAAGAACTTCGCCCAGCAGTAACGGCGGCAGCTTCAGAAGCTATGAGCGCCTTTGGTGATTCGCGGGTGTATATTGAAAAATATTTAGAAAATCCGCGACATGTTGAAATTCAAATATTGGCTGATAATCATGGAAACTTTTTGCATCTCTATGATAGAGAATGCTCCATACAACGGCGCCACCAAAAAGTAATCGAAGAAGCACCATGTGCTATATTAACCGATGAGTTAAGATCTCAGATGTCACAAGCGGCACTTGAAATTGCCAAAGCTTGCGATTATACCGGAGTAGGGACGGTCGAATTCTTAGTGGACCGTCATCGTAACTATTATTTTCTTGAAATGAATACTCGATTGCAGGTCGAGCATCCGGTGACTGAAATGATTACAGGATTAGACTTGGTTGAGCTTCAAATTTCCGTAACAGAAGGTAAGCCTTTACCTATCCAGCAATCAGATATTGTGATGAATGGTCATGCGATAGAGTGTCGTATTTATGCAGAAGATCCCCATCAAGGGTTTTTACCTGACATCGGAACCTTAGACAAGCATCGCATCCCATCGGGACAGGGTGTGCGAGTCGATAGTGGAATAGAAGAAGGGGCTCAAGTTCCCATCTATTATGACCCAATGATATCTAAACTGAGTGTACATGGAGTTGATCGAAAAGACGCTATTTCACGGATGAAAGTAGCCCTTGCCGAATACGAAATCATAGGTTGCAAGACTACCATACCTTTTTGTGAGTATTGTTTGAATCATTCGGCCTTCCTAGAGGCTGAATACGATACTCATTTTGTTTCACAATACTTTGAAAAGGATGTTGTTGTAGAGGGAAATAGACAGGCAGAGTTCTCTGATACTGATACCATTATGCTGGCTACCCTCTCTGCACTACTTAGTGAAAAAAGTCAGCATCCTATTCCTATTCATACCTCTCAAGAGCAAAATAATGTAAACCATCAATGGTGGTCTGCTCGACGAAAATCATAATTTAATCATGGACCAACTCTTATTTAACCAACTAACTACACTTAATACTGAGCAACGTAATCCCCATACTATGGATATCGATTTAGCCGATTCTCTATCCATTGCTCAGAAAATTAACGAAGAAGACAAAAAAGTAGCGGATGCCGTTTCTAATCGGCTTACTGAAATAGCTCAAGCTATTGATTGGGTTGCACAATCCCTAGCAATGGGTGGACGATTACTTTATTTTGGAGCTGGTACCAGTGGAAGGCTAGGAGTATTAGACGCTGCCGAATGTCCACCAACTTTCGGTACCAAACCAGAACAAGTTCAAGGATTTATCGCAGGTGGTGAAGCTGCCATGTTCGTAGCTCAAGAACGTGCGGAAGATTCGGAAGAGTTAGGCGCTCAAGATCTTGATAAACTATCTCCGAACTCCACAGATGTGATTTGTGGAATTGCGGCCAGCGGTCGAACCCCTTATGTTCATGGGGCAATTAATAGAGCGTCAGAGCTAGGGTGTAAAACCATTTTAATTACAACTGTACCTCGAGAACAATTACATGTGGTATGCGATGTTATAATAGATGTTCCGGTTGGCCCAGAAGTTATTATGGGTAGTACACGTATGAAAAGCGCAACAGCACAAAAAATGATTCTAAATATGATTACAACCGGAGCTATGATTCGGCAGGGGAAAGTCTATGAGAACGTCATGGTCGATCTTATGCTTACCAATGCTAAATTAGTTGAACGGGCGAAGCGAATTTTAATGACCTTTACTTCGTTGGGGTATGAAGCTGCATCAGAGGTATTGGAACAAGCAAATGGTCATGTAAAAACGGCTTTAGTGATGGCGCTTAACAATGTAGGTAAACAGGAAGCAGAAGCTAAGCTCGAGGCTAGTAATGGTTTTATCAGAACAGCATTAGATCGTTAATTATCTATGGGTGCACGACTATTCACAGTATATATGTGGAGTTTTTATGTACTCCTGTTTTTGTTTTTTTTCATCATCATATCGGTGACCTTTTTACTTACATGTTGGTTTGATCCCTATAGGATAATAACTAATCGAGTATTGGGTTGGATGGCATGGTTTATGGTACATCCTTGGCCTACATGGAACATCACTCTTATGGGTACGGAGCACATTCAAAAAGACACTCCTACTATTTTTGTTTCTAATCATGAGAGTTTTGTTGATATCCCGCTCATTTATCAACTTCCCATTCGTATGAAATGGGTGGTGAAACACAGCATGACCTACATACCCGTAATGGGTTGGATGGTTAGATTAACGGGGCAATTAACCATTAATCGATCTAAGCGTACGGCTATAAAAAAACTTGAGCGATTGATTGAGCCGTTACAATCAGGCGTACCCGTAATGTTATTTCCAGAAGGGACTCGGTCCACGAATGGCAAGCTGCAACCATTTAAAAATGGTGCTTTTTTGTTGGCGATGGAACATGGGTTCAATATTCAACCCATGATAGTTGAAGGGGCTTTTGAAGCATTAGGTCCTAATCAATCTCTTTTTAACCCTGTTACCGACTTAACGGTTAAGGTATTACCTTCGATTTCCGTAGATCGTTTTGAATCTATGAGTGAGCTAAAGGAGTATGTTTTTAAAGAAATGAGTAAAGAAAAAGAACTCCTTGAAAAGAGTACTGTTACCTAGTACTTGGAAATGGTAGTTTAAGGTATGAAATGGATTTCATTAAACCATCAGCAATGGCAGGAGTACAAATCTA
>JAYPDB010000170.1:0-3725 GCA_038125045.1 Bacteroidota bacterium | reverse complement strand
GGATCTTGTTTTCAAAAGGACATTCTTAACCTAGTATACATTGCTCGTAGTTACGGGCTTACTGAGGTTGCTGATTACTGGGAACAGGTAATTATCATGAATGATCATCAAAAGCGTCGCTTTGCCGATCATATCATCGCTAGTCTATACAATACCGTTTCAGACAAGAAGATTGCTTTTTACGGATGGGCCTTTAAAAAAGACACCAACGATACTCGTGAGTCGGCGGCTATCTATGTAGCTGATGCCCTGATCGAAGAACGTGCAGCGATTACCGTTTACGACCCTAAGGTATCTAGAGCTCAAATGCTGAGCGATCTGAATTACCTAGGTACACGAAGCCCAGAAGAGAATGAACGTTATCTGACTGTGGTGAGTGACCCTTATGAGGCAGCTGATAAGGCGCATGCCATTGCTGTGCTTACCGAGTGGGATGAGTTTAAAGGCTATGATTACGCTCGCATTTTTGATCAGATGCTCAAGCCAGCCTTTATCTTCGACGGTAGACGACTGCTAGATAAAACCGCCCTTAAACAGCAAGGATTTAAAGTTTATACCATAGGAGAATTATGAAGAAAAAAGCAATAATAGTTTCGGGATATTTCAATCCCATACATAAAGGACACTTAGAGTACTTTAATAATGCGAAAGCTTTAGCCGATGAACTTTTAGTTATTGTGAATAATGATTACCAAAGGGAATTAAAAGGCAGTAAAGAATTCCAGAAAGAAGATGAGAGAGTAATTATTGTATCAAATATAAAGGCGGTAGATAAAGTTATATTATCTATTGATAAAGACAGGACTGTCTGCGCATCCTTAAAAAAAATCGCAGAAGATTATAGTCCCGAATATGATCTAGCTTTCGCCAATGGTGGAGATCAGAGTAATGACACTATTCCGGAGAAGTCTATTTGCGAAAAAGTAGGTATATTACTAATTGACGGATTAGGAGATAAAATTCAATCAAGTAGTTGGTTGCTAAATAAACTATAAAACAAGTAATGAATAAAGTTGCATTTATCACAGGGGTTACAGGTCAAGATGGGGCCTATCTATCCGAATTTTTATTAAAAAAGGGGTACACCGTTCATGGACTAAAACGAAGGACTTCCCTATTTAACACTGATCGAATTGATCATTTATATGAGGATCCACATATAGAAAATCAAAAATTCATTCTTCATCATGGAGATATGACGGATAGTACTAATCTGATACGGTTAATAAAAGAGATTCAACCCGATGAGATTTATAATCTCGCTGCAATGTCACATGTTCGTGTTTCATTTGATATGCCTGAGTATGTAGCTGATGCTGATGGTATTGGGACTTTGAGATTGCTTGAGGCTATTCGATTATTAGGGCTTGAAAAAAAAACCAAAATCTATCAAGCATCAACCTCAGAATTATATGGGCTAGTTCAGGAAATCCCTCAAAAGGAAACTACTCCTTTTTACCCAAGGTCACCTTACGCTGTTGCAAAAATGTATGCATACTGGATCACTGTCAACTATAGAGAAGCGTATAATATTTTTGCATCAAATGGAATCCTATTCAATCACGAATCTCCCATTCGAGGTGAGACATTTGTAACAAGAAAAATTACACGCGCCGTATCAAGAATTGCTCTAGGTCTTCAAGATAAATTCTATTTAGGAAATCTTGACTCAAAAAGAGACTGGGGGCATGCTAAAGATTATGTTAGAATGATGTGGATGATTCTTCAAGCTGATAAACCAGAAGATTGGGTAATTGCAACTGGAAGAACAACTACCATTCGAGATTTTGTTAAAATGGCTTTTAAACATATTGGTATAGAATTGGAATTCATAGGTAGAGGAATCGATGAGAAAGCAAAAATAAAAACATGCTCAAATCCACTGTATCAATTAGAAATTGGAAAAGAAATTTTAAGTATTGATCCCAAATATTTTAGACCCACTGAAGTTGATTTATTAATTGGCGATCCTACTAAAGCAAAGGAAAAACTAGGCTGGGTCCCAGAAATAAGTCTTGAAGAATTGATAGTGGATATGATGGAATCAGATTTAAAGCTATTTGAAAGAGATCGATACCTATCTGAGGGAGGCCATGAAATTTTTAATTACTACGAATGATGCTAAATAAGGACGCAAAAATCTATATTGCTGGACACAAAGGTATGGTTGGTTCAGCATGTTGGAGAATTCTTGAAAAGAATGGATATCACAATTTACTTGGTAAATCCTCTAAAGATTTAGACTTGAGGTGTCAATCCGATGTAAGTGATTTTCTTAATGAAGAAAAGCCTGATGTTATAATAGATGGTGCTGCAAGGGTAGGTGGAATATTAGCGAATAATCTTTATCCTTATGATTTTTTGCTGGACAATATGTTGATTCAAAATAACCTTATTAGTAATGCACATAATTTAAACGTAAAAAAGTTCATATTTCTTGGGAGTTCATGCATCTATCCCAAATTGGCTACACAGCCTTTAAAGGAAGAATATTTACTTACGGGTGCATTGGAACCTACAAATGAATGGTATGCTATAGCAAAGATTTCCGGATTAAAATTAATCGAGTCATTAAGAAAACAATTTGGTAGAGATTATATCTCACTCATGCCAACAAATCTTTACGGACCAGGAGATAATTTTGATTTGAAATCATCACATGTACTTCCCGCAATGATTAGAAAGTTTCATGAGGCAAAGAATTCAAATAATCAAATTGTAGAAATGTGGGGTTCAGGTAAACCAATGCGAGAATTTTTACATGTAGATGATTTAAGTAGTGCCATATTATTTTGCTTGGAAAATAATATCGAACATTCATTACTCAATGTGGGTTACGGAGAAGAAATTTCTATTCAGGACCTAGCTTATTTAGTGCAAGAAATTATAGATTACAAGGGTGAGATCGTATGGGATAAGAGCAAACCGGATGGTACACCTAGGAAACTTATGGATTCAACTTTAATTCGTGAAATGAATTGGAAACCAAGTATCTCACTTTCAAATGGTATAAGAAAAACTTATGATTGGTTTTTAAAGAATATTGATAACTATAGAACACAATGATCACAACTTTAATTTTCGACTTTGAAGTTCATTGAAAAAGCTTTAAATTCTTTAAAGAATTTGGGATTTTTAAACATCCCAATAGGTATTAGCTCTCAGATTTTTGGATTAATTCTATTTTCACAAATCAGTCAAAATTTAGGTACTGTAGGTCTAGGTGAATGGCTGCTTGTTTCATCTGCTGCCTTACTAACTACCGTTTTAAATTTTGGTATAGGAAATACCTTGCGAAACTATCTTTCAAGTAACCAAACTCTCGTTTCAGTCCGAGAAATAAATTTTTATACTGGCAATGCAGTATTGAAAATTTTTATTTACATAATACCTGTTTTGATTTTAAATTTTATCATTCCATGGGAACTAATTATTAATCAAATCTCCAATGATAGTATAAAAGCTCTTAAAATCTTAAACCTCTTCTTTATCTTAAACATTCCTTTGGGTATAGTTTTTTCAATTTTTCTAGCATGGAGAAAAACACATGTTTACTATTTAAATCAAATACTATTTAATCTAGCTCCGATAATAATATTATTGGTATTACAATTCAATAATAAAAACATATCCATAATCGGTTTGGCATATATATTCGGAATTGTCCGTTTAATTCTTAGTGCAACCTTTTGGATACTGTTGCTCAGGAAATATCAAGTATATCC
>JAYPDB010000169.1:426-3752 GCA_038125045.1 Bacteroidota bacterium | reverse complement strand
TGAGCCATCTATTGAAAGATTATCGTGGTAAGATTGATCTGATATATATTGATCCACCTTTTGATTCGAAGGCTGATTATAAGAAGAAGATTAGTGTACGGGGAAATGATATTAAGAGTGATACCAACTCTTTTGAAGAGAAGCAATACACTGATATTTGGTCAAATGATGAATTTCTTCAATTTATATATGACCGACTAACATTGATGCGTGAGCTTCTAAAGCCAAATGGTGCAATTTTTGTACATCTTGATTATCGAAAGAATCATCATATACGGTGTATAATGGATGAAATATTTGGAGAAGCAAATTTTGTAAATGAAATTATTTGGCACTACTTCATTGGGGCTAGCCCAAAAGATTCCTTTGGGAGAAATCATAATAACATACTTTATTATGTAAAGATTAAAGATGGAAAAGAATTCAATCGATATGAAATAGGTGTAGAGTATAATCCGGAGACAATTGCAAGAGCAAAGAGAGGTGAAGCTCGATATAATCAAAATGTTTCAGAATTAGAAAAGAAAGGAAAGAATCCAGGAGATGTATGGAAAGATTGTGACTTCACAATTGATGATTATGTATGGTCAGATTTGCATCCAATTCAGGGTAATGCAATTGAAAAAGTAAATTATCCTACACAAAAACCCGAATCATTACTAGAGAGAATAATAAAGGCAGCTTCAAAACCTGGAGATATTGTTTTTGATTGTTTTATGGGTAGCGGAACTTCTCAAGCAGTTGCTTTAAAAAATGGACGAAGATTTATAGGGGCTGACATTAATTTAGGTTCAATTGATACTACAATTCAAAGACTTCTAAAGTGTGTAGATAATATTGAAACAAATAATTTCAGTTTGAATTTTACCAATAATGAGGGTGACGAAAATAAGGTAGATGTTTTTTACACTGGCTTTGAAGTGTATAATGTTAACAATTATGATGTATTTCGGAATCCTGTTGAAGCCAGAGATATTTTAGTTCAGGCCTTAGAGATTCAGCCTCTACCAACAAATACTATTTACGATGGAGAGAAAGATGGACGAATGGTCAAGATTATGCCTGTTAATCGCATTGCTACAAAGGCGGATCTTAATGACCTAATCAGCGGGTTCAACCAGAAGGAGTTCCAGAAGAAATTTGATGAAGCCCCTAATAAACCTGTTGAGAAATTGTTGCTGGTTTGTATGGGTCATGAGCCGGATCTTGCTGCGTCACTTCAAAAAGAGATGAATCCATTTAAAATCGATGTAGAAGTGGTTGATATACTTCGGGATAAATCTAATCTAGAGTTTAAGCGCGACTCCGAGGCGTCTATTAAGACTGATGGTGATACCCTCATTATTGAGGAGTATTATCCCATGAACTTGCTGCAAAAACTTTCACTTATGAAAGAAAATATTGAAGATTGGAAAGAACTCACCGAGTCGGTAAAGATAGACTATAATTATGATGGTGTTGTTTTTGAGCCTACAGTTGTTGATATCCCAGAGAAAGACAAAATGGTAAAAGGTAGCTATCCAATACCAGAAGGCACGGGTACGATTCGAGTGAAAATAACCGATCTGCTCTCAGAATCTCTAGAAGTAACTTTGGAGAGATAAAGATGGCGAAAAGGAAAAAAGCAGTGCATGTTGAGTTCCCTTTTTATGTATACCTGAAGCTATTTCATGATGAAAATAGGAAGAAAATTTATAAGGCTTATAAGCCGCTAACCCGAAAATTCCTCCACTTCAATAATCCAGAAAATCCAAATACTTGGTTACGAAAACCACAGTTTGAAGCACTAGAAATGTATGTGTTTCTCAAAGAGTTTCTAGATAACGATTATCTGTTTAGCATATTTAAGCAGTGGTCAAAAAAGAAAGGAGTATTTGAGTATCGAAATGATGTGGGTGTCGATCAAAAAACCCAACAACTCGGAATGTTTGGCCCTTCAGAATTTCAAGGAGAAGATCAGGAAATGTTTGATGAGGTGTACCAACAAATAGCCTCCTTTAAACAAATCTATGCCAATTATATTGTTGCCTTAACTATGGGCAGTGGTAAGACAGTATTAATGGCCACTTCTATATTCTATGAGTTTTTGCTGGCCAATAAATATCCACAAGATGAAAGATATTGTCATAACGCCTTAGTCTTTGCACCAGATAAAACAGTGCTTCAGTCGCTCAAAGAAATTGAAACCTTCGATAAATCGAAGGTAGTTCCGCAAGAATATGTGAACTGGTTAGATACTCATTTGAAGTTTCATTTTTTGGACGATACGGGAATCTCACTCAATGCTTTAGACAATTCGAAATATAATATCATTATTTCTAATACCCAGAAAATCATCCTAAAAAAGCAGCATAAGAAACGCTCTGCCTCTGAAGACTTATTTAATGACTCTGCCACCTTACACCGCGCTAAGTCATTAAATAAAGACTTTGAAGATTTGTATGGGTTCGAAATAAATACTGATAATGATTTGCTCTCTAATCAACGCTTTTCAAAATTAACCAGGCTCCGTCAACTAGGGATTTATGTTGACGAGGCTCACCATGTGTTTGGCAATAACTTAGCGAAAGACTTTGGAATCAAGAAAAGCGCCACTAGTCTTAGGGTTACAATCAATGAGCTAGCTGTAGCTCTTCAAGATGCGGGCTCAAGAGTGGTGGGTTGCTATAATTATACGGGTACTCCCTATGTTGGTAAACGGTTACTTCCGGAAGTGGTTTATGCCTACGGGTTGAAGGAAGCGATTGATAATGAGTATCTAAAACAAGTTAAGGTATATGGTCTTCAAAATGTTCAAGAGGAGACTCGGACTTTTGTACATACTGCGATCAAAGAGTTCTGGGAGGTACATAAAGGAAAGCGATACGAGGGTATGCTTCCAAAATTTGCCTTTTTTGCTTCTACCATTAATGAATTACAGAATGAGTTAAAGCCAGTTGTAGAAGAGGTGTTGACTGATCTTGGTATTCCGATTTCCAGCATCTTAGTGAATGTGGGAGATGACAGAATTACGACCAATGATGACTTGCGTGAATTCCGGAACCTAGACCGGCCTGAAAGTGATAAACAATTTATATGGTGTAGGTTTGCATAGAAAACCAAAATCGAAAGTGTTTGTTCTGCAAGCTACTATGCGTTGTTTGCGTTCAATTTCGGATATACAGCAAGAGGGGATGGTTTATTTATCCGATGAAAATATTGCGATTTTAGACGCCGAGTTAGAGGAAAATTTTAACCTAAATTTGGAATCCCTCAATAATGCAGGCACAGATAAAGAAACGATTCAAATAAAACTGGTACCGCCACCGGTTAAGATTAAACTGAAA
>JAYPDB010000169.1:0-416 GCA_038125045.1 Bacteroidota bacterium | reverse complement strand
CTTTACATCTGTGTAGATCTAGAACTAGAAAACATTGATCACTCTAACTACACCATTACGCGGACTGAAAGAGATATTCGTGATTTGGATACGGCTACAAAAAAAGAAGAAGTTCAAAGTATAGAACAGCGTCAGTTTTCTAGGTTTACCCTAGTTGCCGAAATTGCCAGATACTTGTATCACCCTAAAGGAGTTGATAACCTTCGCAAGATTGGCCCTTTGGAAATTAGGCATGCTTTAGAACATTCTAAACAAGGAATAAATGCCGTATTGTATGAAGTAAATGCTCATAACAAATTACTGTATGATTGGGTTATTCCGCGTCTTTTTAACCACTTCTACAGCGTAGAGTCCTTTGAAAAGGCAGAAGAAGAGGAGATAGAGCTGGTGAAACCACCAAAAGATGGCTACTACTC
>JAYPDB010000168.1:0-3827 GCA_038125045.1 Bacteroidota bacterium | reverse complement strand
GACAATTGTGGAAAAGAAATTCAGATTTAATTTGTGAGCATAGAAAACACAATATATATTAATGCTCACTTCTCCAGCCTAGTCAGAAACTGGAGATAAAAAAATATCATCCTTGCAGGCCAACCTGTTACAATGAAATGAGACACTAACGCAAACGAAGTAGCCAATGAAATTTAATCGCTTCTACACTAAACATGACTGGGAAACCCCATTTGATTCGCTAACATTTGACAGTCGTACCTCTGAAATTAAAAACCCTGATGGATCCAAAGTATTCCACATGGAAAATGTGCAAGTACCATCCTCATGGTCTCAGGTAGCTACCGACATCATTGCACAAAAATATTTTCGTAAAGCGGGTGTTCCTGTCGCTTTGAAAAAAGTGGCAGAGAAGGGTGTGCCTTTTTGTCTCCAAAAATCTGTAACCGATACACAATCCTTGAAGTCATTACCCGAGGAAGAGCGCTTTACGCATGAGGTGGATAGCCGTCAAGTGTTTCATCGATTGGCAGGGTGTTGGACCTATTGGGGCTGGAAATATGATTATTTCGATAGTGAAGCGGATGCAAAAGTGTTTTATGATGAGTTGGCCTACATGCTGGCTAATCAGATGGCGGCCCCTAACAGTCCTCAGTGGTTTAATACAGGTCTCAACTGGGCGTATGGAATCAATGGTCCCGCACAAGGACATTATTATGTAGATCCAAAGACGGGAAAACTCACGAAGTCAAAAGATTCTTATACACATCCCCAGCCACATGCTTGCTTTATTCAGAGTGTGGATGATGATTTGGTGAATGAGGGTGGTATCATGGATCTCTGGGTTCGTGAAGCACGACTCTTCAAATATGGATCCGGTACGGGTAGTAACTTCTCTAATATTCGAGGTGAAAATGAACCATTGAGTGGTGGTGGACGATCTTCTGGACTGATGAGCTTTTTGAAAATTGGAGACCGTGCGGCAGGTGCCATTAAATCGGGTGGGACCACTCGACGTGCCGCAAAAATGGTTACTTTGGATTTAGATCATCCAGATATTGAGAACTACATTAACTGGAAAGTAGTAGAAGAACAAAAGGTAGCTGCGTTGGTAGCGGGTTCGAAGTCGGCCCAAAAGCATCTTAAGAACATCATTAAATTGTGTCATACCCCAGTGGAAATCGAAGGTAGAACATTTAATGGTGCAATGAGTCGAGACCCCCTCAAAAATAAGGCTTTGGCTCAGGCTATCCGAGCGGCAAAGAAGGAACAGGTTCCTCTTAATTATATCGAACGTGTGATTCAACTCGCTGCTCAAGGCTTTACCGACCTTGAATTCGACAGCTACGATACCGACTGGAACTCAGAGGCCTATAATACCGTATCTGGGCAAAACTCAAATAACTCGGTTCGAATACCCAACTCTTTTATGAAAGCCGTTGTTGAAGACAAGGACTGGAGTTTGCATTGGAGAGTTGAGAAAGAGAAAGCAGAACTTGAAAACCGTGAGCCAGCGGCATGCAAAACCATGAAAGCCCGCGAGCTTTGGGATCAGATTGCTTACGCCGCTTGGTCATGTGCCGATCCTGGTACTCAGTACCATGACACAATCAATGAGTGGCATACCTGCCCAGAAGACGGTGAAATACGAGCTAGTAACCCATGTTCAGAGTATATGTTTCTGGACAACACGGCTTGTAATTTAGCCTCTCTAAACCTGATGAAATACTTCACCGACGAGTCGTGTAATACATTTGACGTGGAGTCTATCCGCTTTGCCTCTCGAGTGTGGACAACGGTATTGGAAATATCGGTGTTGATGGCTCAATTCCCGTCTAAAGAAATCGCTGAGCTCTCGTATGTGTTCCGAACTCTAGGCCTGGGTTATGCCAATATCGGTGCTGCCCTCATGGTGCAAGGCATTCCCTACGATAGCGACAAAGGGATTGCAATTGCTGGAGCTATTACAGCCATTATGCACATGAAGGCGTATGAAACTTCTGCTGAATTAGCAGCAGAGCTTGGAACCTTCCAAGGCTACGATCGAAACAAGGAGCACATGCTTCGAGTGATGAGAAATCATAGACGTGCTGCATACAATGAGAGTCCAGAGGCGTACGAAGGCCTAACCGTAACACCCATGGGCATTGATACTGAAAACTGCCCTGATTACCTCTTAAAAGCAGCTCGTCAAACAGCTGATGCTGCTGTAGAAAAAGGGGAAAAACATGGATATCGAAACGCCCAGGTAACAGTTCTTGCACCTACAGGTACCATAGGATTAGTTATGGATTGTGATACCACCGGAATTGAACCCGACTTTGCACTCGTGAAGTTTAAGAAGCTTGCGGGTGGTGGGTACTTTAAGATTATCAATCAAAGCGTTCCCAACGCCCTCAAAACACTTGGCTACAATGAAAAAGAGTCCAAAGAAATCATCAATTATGCCAAGGGGTATGCCAGCCTAAAAGGTTGTCCACACATCAACCCTGAAAGCTTGAGTGAAAAAGGTTTCGGTGAAGAACAATTAGCGGCTATTGAAGCTGCACTCCCTAGCAGCTTTGATATCAAGTTTGCCTTTAATCACTTTACACTAGGCGAAGACTTCTGCAAAGATACCCTGGGACTCACCGAAGAGCAGCTCAACGATTTTACGTTCGATATGCTGAGACATCTCGGGTTCAGTCGGGAGCAAATCCAAGATGCTAATGACTATGTATGTGGTACGATGACCGTTGAAGGAGCCCCTCACTTGAAGGACGAGCATCTCTCGGTATTTGATTGTGCCAATAAATGTGGTCGAATAGGTACACGTTTTATATCGGCTGAAGGACACATCCGTATGATGGCTGCTGCGCAACCATTTTTATCTGGTGCGATCTCTAAGACCATTAACTTACCCAATGAAGCGACCGTAGAGGATATGAAGAAAGCATACATGCTTTCTTGGGAAATGATGCTAAAAGCGAACGCACTTTACCGTGATGGTTCTAAGTTGAGCCAGCCTCTAAACAGCATGGCTGATGTACTTGAGGAGCTTGACGATGAGGTAGAGGCTACCGTTGATCCTGCTACTGCTGAAGCACAAAGCAAAGTGGTAGAAGTTGCTGAAAGAATCATTCATAAGTACGTAGCCCGACGCCAACGATTACCATTCCGTAGAGAAGGGTATACTCAAAAAGTAAAAATTGGAGGACAAAGTGTGTACTTACGGACCGGAGAATATGAGAACGGACAGTTAGGTGAAATCTTCATTGATATGCACCGTGAGGGGGCTGCCTTCCGAAGTCTTCTCAACTGTTTTGCCATCTCCATATCACTTGGACTCCAGCATGGTGTTCCTCTAGAAGAGTTTGTGGATGCATTTGTCTTTACCAAGTTTGAGCCAAGTGGAATGGTTAACGGTAACCCACATGTGAAAATGTCGACCTCGGTTATTGATTATATTTTCCGAGAGCTTGCGGTAACGTATTTAGGCCGTGAAGACCTAGCCCATGTACCGGTTGATGATATTCACATGCGATCACTTAAGGCAACCGGCGAACCAACGAGTAGTGTGCCAAATTCACATACCGCAGAATCGCCATCAACGCCGGTGATGGAAGCCCCCAAATCAGAGACCATCAGTGAGGTGGTAGAGGTCGTTTCAACACCAACCACTACTCAAAGTGATGGAAGCTCAATGGCGACTAACACAACAACGTCTAATGATTATGAGAGCGACTATGAAAAAGCAAAGCAGCTTGGTTATACCGGGGATGCTTGTGTGGAGTGCGGTAGCATGACCATGGTACGCAATGGTACCTGTCTTAAATGTATAACGTGCGGTTCTACCTCTGGATGTAGCT
>JAYPDB010000167.1:122-3872 GCA_038125045.1 Bacteroidota bacterium | reverse complement strand
AACAATACTCGAAATAGTATTGTCATTGGAGCTCCTTAAGAATCGCTCCCTCCTTCTTTACCCGGTAATTGATCGATTATAATTACCCCAATCGAACACCAGTACGACGTTCGATCCCATCATTTTTAACCACTATTAAAACAGAAAATTATGCAAGGAAATGGATTTAAATTAGGTGTAATCGCGGCTTTTTTAGCCCTCACACTATACTACCTGTATCCAACCGTTATTTGGAACCTAGAACAACGTCAAATGAGTACGTTTTCGGAAGAAGAACGAACGCAATATGAGGTTGATAACGCAGAAAAACTTTCTAACCTAAAAGAAAACATTCTTTCATTAGGGTTGGATTTACAGGGCGGGATGCACGTTACTCTCGAGGTTGGTACCCCACAGTTAATTTTAGAATTGGCAGGCAGTAATCGGGATTCTGAACTCGATGAAGTCGTACAACTTGCCCAAGATGTTGCTGATGCAAATGACACTGATTTCATCGATGAGATGCTTCTTGAGTTTGAACGTCGTGATGCCAATGCTCGCTTGAGCCGATACTATCGTAGCGAATCCCAAGACATTACCCGACGCTCTACCAATGAAGAGATCGTTGCCTACTTAAAAACCCAACGAGATGCGGCTCTGGATCGTGCTATTGAAATCATTCGTACCCGCGTCGATAGATTTGGCGTTACCGAACCATCTATCGTTAAACAGGGCCAAAGCCGTATCATTGTTGAGCTCCCTGGTGTTGACGACGAGGAACGAGTACGTAACCTTTTGAAAGGTACCGCACGATTAGAATTCAGAACGGGTGCCGATGCACAAGATTTCTCCAACTTTCGAAATCGAGCAATCGAATATTACAACGTAGAGGCTGATACTTCAGATAGTTTAAATCTAAGCGGACCATCAAATACACTCTTGGAGCGTATGTCTTTCGTACAAACTCAAAGTCCTTATGTTTTCGGTTATGCTATGGCAGAGGATACAGCGGCTATTATGGATCTGCTGAGCACCCCTGATATCGTACGTTTATTGCCTCGTAATACAGAAGTTCTATGGGGTTCTAGATCGATTGGTTTTGAAGGTGGTGTAGAACAGTTTGCCTTATATGGCGTTCGTGACAATGCTGAACTAACGGGTGAAGTCATAGAAGAGGCGAGTATTCAGTTCGACCCAACCACGAATGTACCAGAAGTTTCCATGGGCATGAATAGTGAAGGGGCGCGTGTTTGGAGTCGTATTACCGGAGCCAACATCGGCAAACCAATAGCTATAGTACTTGATGGGTACGTCGTTTCTTATCCTAATGTATCTACAAAGATTACAGGTGGAAATTCTAGTATTACAGGATTAGAAAATGTTGCAGAAGCAGAAGATTTGGTAAACATTTTACTTTCTGGTGCCCTTCCTGCTCCACTCAGAATTATGGAAGAGCGTACCGTGGGCGCAACTTTAGGTGAAAGTTCCATTCAAGCAGGTTTACGATCGGTATTGTTTGGATTAAGTATTGTAGCCCTATTTATGATTGTATACTACCGCACAGGTGGTGGAGTGGCTGATTTAGCATTATTACTCAATATCATATTCATACTCGGAATTCTAGCAGGTTTTAAAGCAACCCTTACCCTACCTGGAATGGCCGGAATTGTGCTTACCATTGGTATGGCGGTTGATGCTAACGTGTTAATCTTTGATAGAATTAGAGAAGAACAGCGTGGAGGTAAAACCATGAAAGCGGCTATAGCTTCCGGTTATTCTAATGCGATGAGTGCCATTGTTGATGCCAACGTAACCACCGGATTTGTAGCTCTGATTTTGATGAGTTTTGGGGTTGGACCTATCAAAGGTTTTGCTGTAACCCTATTGGCAGGTATTGCCTGTTCTTTATTCAGTGCTATCGTAATCACTCGTGTTGTGATTGATTACTTAACTCGAACTAATGCCGACGCTGTAAACTTCGGTTAATCCACAATTTTTAATAAAAGGTAAATACCATGAGATGGTTTGAAACACCAACATTTGATTTTTTAGGCAAACGAAAACTTGCCTACACTGTATCTAGTATATTATTTCTCGCATCACTAGCGATTATTTTCACCAAGGGTCTCCAATATGGAATCGACTTTAGAGGTGGTAAAGAATTCGTTTACGTATTTGATGCACCTGTGAACACTCAGGATGTTCGCTCATTCCTAACCGAACCTCTGGGTTCTTCACCAGAAGTGAAATTATTTGGTTCGGAAAGTGAAATACTTATTCGTACCGATAATGAAGCGACTACCGATGAGGTACAGAACCTGATTGAGGGAGCCATAACGGCAAACCTTTCGGGAGTTAGTTACAGTATGGAAAAGAGTGACTCTATTGGTCCTCGATTTGCAGAAGATTTAAAAAGTGCCGCTGCTCAATCGGTAATCTATGCTGTAGTCATCATATTTATCTACATATTGATCCGATTCCGAAAATGGACCTTCTCGGCAGGTGCTGTAGCGGCACTGATTCATGATGTCGTGATCACCTTGGGTATTTTTACACTACTCAGCGATGTGGTTTCATTCAACTTGTTAATCGATCAAAACCTAATAGCCGCCTTCCTTACTATTGTAGGGTACTCTCTTAATGATACGGTGGTTGTTTTCGACAGAATAAGAGAAAACAGATTGGTTCATAAAGGTATGGACACCATTGAGATGTTTAATAAAAGCCTAAACGATACCCTAAGTAGGACGGTAATTACTTCACTTACGACTTTCTTTGTGGTATCCATATTGTTTATATTTGGTGGTGAAGTCTTGAAAGGTTTGTCTTTTGCTCTTATTATAGGCGTGGTTCTTGGAACCTACAGCTCACTATTTGTAGCAAGTCCTTTAGTGCTTGAACTCGACACCAAATCAAAAAAATAAAACCAATTAATCATGAGTTTTCAAACATCAGAACGATACAATTGCGTTGTCATTGAATTTAAAGGCAATGTTATGGGAGGGCCCGATGCGGTCAGTTTAAATGAAGAATTACATGCCTTAATCGATGCCGATAAAACCAATATTATTGTCGATCTGTCGAAGGTGAAATTCATGAACTCTTCCGGATTGGGGATGCTGATCGGTGGCTTGACCACCATGAGAAAGGCAGGTGGAGACTTACTAATCGCTAACGCTACCGATAAAATTGAAAGTCTATTGGTGGTAACGAAACTCATCACTGTTTTCAAGCATTTCCGATCGGTTGATGAAGCGGTAGACTCCTACAAAGAAGTAGAATAAATCTGCCTTACATTCGCATTATTAAGGGGGTGTAGCGCATTACACCCCTTTTTTTTTGACCATAAAAATAAATTCATACATGTCTACTAGAGTTGTAATTGGTGCCCAATGGGGCGATGAAGGGAAAGGAAAAATCGTTGATTTACTTAGTAAAGAATCCCAATACATTGTACGGTTTCAAGGTGGAGCCAATGCCGGTCATACCCTTAAATTTGATGACAAAGAAGTTGTACTTCATTTAATCCCTTCTGGGATTTTCAATGGTGATGGCATCTGCATTATTGGTAATGGGGTGGTCATTGATCCCCTTGCTCTTCTTGAAGAAATCGACCAGGTTCATAACATGGGGTTTACCCTAGAAAATCGTTTCTTCATTTCAGAAACCGCTCATGTAATCCTGCCCTATCATAAGGTCTTGGATCGTATGAAAGAGAAAAACAAAGGTGATCTGGCCATCGGTACAACAGGTAGAGGGATTGGTCCTGCC
>JAYPDB010000167.1:0-112 GCA_038125045.1 Bacteroidota bacterium | reverse complement strand
TGGTCATTGATCCCCTTGCTCTTCTTGAATAAATCGACCAGGTCCATCAAATGGGGTTTACCCTAGAAAATCGTTTCTTCATTTCAGAAACTGCTCATGTGATCCTGCCCTA
>JAYPDB010000166.1:0-3890 GCA_038125045.1 Bacteroidota bacterium | reverse complement strand
TTACAACAGGTCTCCGCTCAGGTTACGACACAAGAATAGCCTAGCATGTCCTAGGTTTTTTACTTTTTCAGTTTCCGGCCTGGGGTATAAGGGGCACCAGCGGCTTCAACCCGAGCCTCAAAAGATTCGAGTTTGGTCGAAAAATCAGCTAAGTCTCCCTTAAAGTCGGCAAAGTCGGTTTCTGCAATGGCCTCATTTTCCCGATGGGTTTGTGTTGGGGCAAGGCTGGTTCCCGAAAGGCCATATACCACTTGATTTAGGCGTCCCATGATTGCAGGTTCTACGGAAATGTCTCGGCCTTGACGTACACGGTCGCCATACAAGTCAAGACTAAGTTGCGCATGGGTAGCTTCTAAATCTTTTAATTCCTGAAACAGCGATGGCTCAAGGGACGAGGACTGGATGAGCGCCTCTTCGAGGTGTCGGAAACGATTGGATGCCTCTCCTAATACCCGACCCGCTGAGCTCATGGCCCGTGAGAGGTCGTTGAGTTGCTTATGGAAAGCAAAGGTGCTTTCAAAATCTCGATCCTCAAGGCTAGGTATGGGCTTTACATTAAAGGTTTGGGCTTCTCCCATTTGGCGTAGGCTACCCTTGAATAACAGATATAACTCAGCCGAATATGCGCCCGGACTCACCAGTGGACCCTGTGGTGTTCCAGCCCATGGCGGACGGAAACCAGGGGTGGCAAAACTTATAGGATCAGGAGCGGGTAGCCGCAAGTCCCAGGTGGTTCTGTGGAGTCCATTACCACTGGCTCCTTTCAACCAGCGTATAGGGTGGCCATTTTCGTCTTTGATTAAGAGTAAAGTGGTAGGAGCGTCTTCCAACGACTCGTCTCGTAGCTGCTCCCATCCTGGAAAAGGGATATCTTGGTTATCTGCCGCTAATGCACGTTGCTGCTCTTTTCGTATTTCTGCGGCCGTTTTGGGTAAGTCTTGGACCAAATAGGTGATGGACGCCCCAAACTCAGGATTTTGGGCCCGGTAGGCATTGGAACCCTGTGAAGGCATTCCTTTCGCCTGCATAGGCACTTGTTCAATATACCACCAAGCATCTCTCACGGGGAGTATTGTTGAATTCACATCGGCTTCTAGCTCGGCTATATGTCGAAGAGGGGTATAGTCATCGAGGATGTAAATTCCGCGACCAAAGGTGCCTCCAATGACATCTCCCTCTCGCTCGTGAAGTTCAATATCTCTAAACGATATGGTGGGTACACCCGCGTTTAACTTGATCCAGTTTTGACCTTGGTTATAGCTAAAGTACAGCCCGTTTTCAGCCCCTATAAATAAGAGATCCTCATTCACAGGATCTTGTTTTAATGCCCAAACAATAACCCTCTCTGGAAGATCCCCAGCAATATTTTTCCAAGATTTCCCCTGATTGGTACTCCTATATATATAAGGTGAATAATCTCCCTCCTTGTGGGCATCGGCGACTACGAAAATGGTTTCATCATCATGAGCAGAGGCCTCCACGTCATTGATAAAGGATCGCGAAGGTAGGCCAGGAAATGCTCCTACTTCCTGCCATGATGCCCCATCATCGGTGCTCACATGAACCAGGCCATCATCGGAACCCGTGTACAAAAGCCCCTGTCGCAGGGGTGATTCTGAAATCGCGGTTAAGGTGGCATATTTAGACATCGCGCCATTGTCGTAGAGGGCTTCCACTCCAGGGACACGCGTTTGCATAGGAAGGTCGAAGGGGTTGGTATTTGTGGTTAAATCTCCACTGATCGAAGTCCAAGAATCTCCCCTATTCGTACTTTTCCATACCCGCTGAGACCCAAAATACAAGGTTTTATGATCATGCGGACTCACCACAATAGGCGCATCCCAGTTGAAACGCTCGGCGGGATCCTCAGGCGCGGGTTGAGGCTGAATGTCCATAAGCTCTTCGGTGCGGCGATCTAATCGGTTCAACACTCCTTGTTGGATTTCCATATACACAATATTGGGATCGGTGGGATCGAAAGCGGCATCATAGCCATCGGCCCCCAAAGGCACGTACCAATCTTGATTTCTGATTCCCTCGGTATTCAAAGTTCTCGATGGACCTATGAGCGTACCCAAATCTTGCGCCCCAGCCACCACATTATAAAAGGGCTCGGCGTTATCAACGGCAATCTTATAGAATTGAGCAATGGGCAAATTGTTGAAAAACTTCCAGGTTTTGCCCTCATCGAAGGTTTCATACAGGCCCCCATCCGAACCTGCCAGCATATGCTCTGGGTTGGCGGGGTCAATCCAGAGCGCGTGGTTGTCGCTATGCTTCGATCGGCCCGTTTCCAAATAGTTGAAGGTAGCCCCTCCGTCTCGCGTGACCTGATAAAACACATCCATTTGAATGACCACGTCCGGATCGCTTGGCGAGGCTTCGATTTCCTGATAGTAGTGTGGGCCCGTTCCGCCCGAGGTATAACTGTTTCTTTTTTCCCAACTTTCGGCCTTATCAGTAGAGCGATAAAATCCCTTGTTCGCAGGGTCCGACTCAATAGTGGCATACACAAGATTTGGATTGGCGGGTGTTACAGCCAACCCAATTTTCCCCATATCGGCTCGTGGCAAGCCCTTCGAAACTTCCTTCCAAGTGAGACCATTATCTGTTGATTTATGAATCCCTGAACCAGGCCCTCCAGCCAAAAATGCCCAAACCTTTCTCCGACGCTCGTAGGTCGCAGCATATAGTACCTCGGGGTTAGACGGATCAAACTCCAAATCCGTAGCGCCTGTTTTCTCATCCACCGCCAAAACATGCGTCCAGCTTTCTCCCCCATCTTCCGATCGATACACCCCTCGCTCACCTCCAGAAGACCAAAGCGCACCTTCGGCAGCCACCAAGACCACATCACTATCTCGAGGGTCAATCAAAATACGCCCAATATGCTCACTTGCAGACAGCCCCATATTCTTCCAGCTCTGCCCCCCATCTTCACTTTTATACACGCCACTTCCCCAAGCCACATGCCGACCACTCACATTTTCACCCGTACCCACCCAAATCACGTTAGAATTATTTGGGTCTATTTCAATAGTTCCAATGGAATACGAGTCTTGTCCATCAAAAATCGGATCCCACGTAGTACCACTATTGGTCGTTTTCCATACCCCTCCTGAACCAACCGCCACATACCAGGTTGAGGGATGATTCGGATCCACTTTGATATCGGAAATACGCCCGCCCATCGTCGCAGGACCAATGCACCGCAAGGCCAGACTCTTGGCCGCTTCTTGGTATAGATTTTCTCGGGTTGAAAGGTCTTGTGCCTGCGCTTGTTCAAAAAGTAGAGTCGTTAAGAAACATGCAAAACCTACAGCGAGGCGTACTATGTTGTTAATTTTAATTAGAGAAAGATTTGGATTAATATAACGTTTAGTGATCCCAACTCACGGGGTATAGTATATAAACGAATGATAATCACTTTAGCAAAAGAACCAAAAAATCCTTTACCAAAGAGGAAATTTGAGGGAATAACATAAGATTATCGAATAATTTTGGCGCTTTTAAACCAAAGATATAGATAAGCGGCTAAGGGATAAAGCGTTATGAAAAGCGTGGTTAGTTGCTCATCGTATTGTAGCCTGCCAATAAATATTTTGCGTTGTCTTCAGTGACCATATAACCGATTCCCACAAACAAAAGACTGATTCCAACTAAAACGAACACCATGCTTTTTCAATGATTAAAAATTATCCTCCAGCGCCATTCCGGTGGCATCTATCTTAATATACAGAGGCGCTAAGTAACAGTCATTAGAGACGTTTGGTGTGGAGCAGCTTAACTATAGACATAAAAAAACCTCGATCAACAAAACGTCAACCGAGGTTTAAATGGTGGGACCGGGCGGAATTGAACCGCCGACACACGGATTTTCAGTCCGTTGC
>JAYPDB010000165.1:0-3898 GCA_038125045.1 Bacteroidota bacterium | reverse complement strand
ATCTTATGCACCTAAGAATACATCTTTCTATCACAACAGTACAATCCTACAATTAGCCAGTACCCCTATTTAATCAGAAGCATCTTCTTAGTCTGGCTGAACGAAGGCGTTGTGAGGCGGTACAGATACACCCCACTCGATAAACCAGAGGCCTCAAAGCTGACGGTATAATAACCAGCTAACTTCTGCTCATTAACCAACTCCATAATCTCCTGCCCTAGTGAATTATAAATCACCAAGCGAACCTGACTGGGTTCAGGCAAACCAAACTGTATGTTTGTGCTCGGATTAAAGGGATTGGGATAGTTTTGAGTCAACACATAATTAGCTGGAGTTTCCAGAGGTTCCTCGACCGATACATAGGTCAGATTGTTGGCTATCCCCGGTGTTCCGTATCTATTCGACGCCTGCCAGCTGCTTCCTAACGAATTATCTAGCTGTGAATGTTTTAGTGATAAGGTAGGCCCGTTCCCGTCTGCCTGAACAGGCCAGGGAGATGAATGGTCATACGACACAGAATCAATCAACAGACCTTCCTTATTGTATAGCCAGATTGTTTCTCCACCGTTATTCAAGCTGAATCCCAAATTACCGCTCACGTTTTCGACCCCTCTAAATAGGTCTCGGAACGGTTGGATCTGTTCCGTAAACACCCAATATCCCATAGAGTCAATAACGGTATTTTCCGGAATAATAAACCCTTCTTCCTCTTTGGTATCTTTTAAGGCCCATCCTGATATATTGAGAGCTTGATTACTTGGGTTGTGCAATTCAATCCAATCCTCAGGGTTAAAGGTATCGGACGAGTGATAGTTTATTTCGTTAATTATGGCATACTCGAGTGCACTGGAGTCTCTTTCGAAATGCGCGGTGAACGATACATCATCCGAAAGTACGCGAGAGATGGTAGCCGAATCTGAGAGTACATCCCCAGACCAACCCAAGAACGTATATCCCCTATTGGGTACAGCCGTTAATTTCACAGGGACACCCGCGAAGTAATCACCTTGCCAAACCGAATCGCTGATAGAAATGTGATTCAGCGTAATATGCCCTCCACTCAGATTCTCTATTTGGGTCTCGAGTTGAACCGTCTTCGTTAAACCAAAGTAGTCCTCTATGTGTTGCCGAATGTATTGTGGACGATTAACAGCAAAATTTTCAACGATAGTCACGTACTCATACCATTTACTGATGGGATCCGTTTTAAACCGCTCATAATGTCGGGGCATTTCAGGTTCAAGGTGGGCCTGAGTTTCTGAAATCAACTGCTTTACATGTTCCGGTTCAAACACCGTATTTAAATAATCAGCAAAGCGATTGATAAATTCAGTCTTGAATTCCTCATTTTCTAAGAATTTGCGAAACATGGTGCCCGTGAACATCTTATCCTCCCCTAGCGCCCAGGTTAAGGTGTTCCCTTTATAGGTATTCTCGTCGGCATCCCCCTTTCGGGTTCGCTGATATCCATACGACCAATCCAAATCGAAGAGTACCCACCGAAATTTTCCCTCATCGGTTTTTGGACGCCACATCATCACATTATTGGTGGGCCAATCTGTGTTATTAAAATAGATTTCAGAAATCAACCAATCTAAAAAACTATTGATCTCCATTTTCGTTTGGATGTATTCGTAGTTGTCGTTATCGGAGATATCATTATTCTCGATGAAACCGAAAAGAGCCGTAAAAGCATCCAAATCCCCTTCCTTTACCGTCATAAAATCATTCGGGTGGGCATGCTCGATCAAATCCAAGTTTTCGGAATCAATCCCGTATTCAGAAAGAAAGTATTGAGAATTATATCGCTGGCGAATATTCAGAATTCCCCAGTATTCGCCATTTAGAAAAATAGTAGCAGGGCGATACGCCTGGGTTTCTAACTCTAAATCTTGGACAAGTCTTTGTAACATGCCATCTCTAAAGTGTGCCTGATCCCAATCATTACCAGCCGCACGTAAATACAAATTCGTAAACTCGAAAACCGGCACATCAGGAAAGACCTGGTATTCTATTTTATCGGGACCGTACCTTCCTTTGAAATTAATATGAAAAGCCTTTTGAGCTCTGCCTCTGGTATTATTTCCTCCAATCTTAATGCCCGCATCTTCACTAAATTTTTGCTGTTTATCTGTTTCGAAAAATTCGATATGTACCGGACGTTCCCAATCTTGTTTATAGTTTTGGTAGATCCCTGTGAATCTATCAAACATGTTTTTTGGATCTGTAGTGAGTGAAATCACGGGTAAAGTGGTTTGCTCATTAAACAAATAGGTATTGGTTCCTATTTTCCCAGGAAGTGTTTCCGCTTCGAAAGAACGCGCCCGAAGGACTGTCGTTTCATCTAAGGGTATTGAACTCTCATACAGTATAGAAGATTCATCCGGATCTGAGCCATCCAGCGTGTACCTGATCTGAGCATTAGGCAGTGAAGTTGTTAAACGTACCGATATGCTACCTTCATAAAACCCAGCTTTATGTGAAAAATTCACAGGCGAAGAATACGCCGCAAATCCATTAGTCGTATTTCCTTCTCCAGGTGTTGCCTCTGTAAAAAACACCCAATCAGATCCTCCATCGGGTTTCCTGCCAAAAGAAAGGTCACTGGCCATCTCGACGGGAGAAATCTGGTCAACTATAAAGCCCGAAGGATCGGTCAACAGTAGTGCTTCACCTTCTGCTTTGATTTTGAAATTCGTATGTAGATAGGGTTCTTCCGTGCTTACATTTTTGTCTGAGGCGAATATGAGTTTATACTCACCCGGCTCTATGGTTACCGCCGGAAATACCCACTTAAAAAGATCACTCGGATCATCAGATAAGCCAAAGCCTGATAAATCAACGGCCATATCACCTGTATTATATAGCTCAATCCAATCCGGATACTCACCGTCGCGGTCCTGAATGGTAGAAGTGTTAGAGGCCATCACCTCATTAATGACAATTTCATTACTTAGATATTCCCCTGCACTCACCCACGGAGTGTCGAAGAACAGTACAAAAAAGAAAATCAGTAGAAGCCATACTTTGCTGATCGAATCTGTTAAACGGTTGGTTGTCATATAAGTCCTTTGCTAAATGAGATTAGTACGAAATGAGACAAGCGCACAATGATTAAAGTAACATGTATGTAGAGTCTCTAGTCTTATTTATCTACTAGCACTGTTTACAAATGATTACAGCATGGGGTCTGGGCGTTATCTGAGTTACCAGACCACGACCAATGAATGTCCACTGAATATCCAAGCAAGCAGCCCACTAACCACCCACAAACATACTCAATAGATTTTACACGTGAAGGTCTCTTAAAGAGTATAGGAACCAAAAGAAGAATCATGAAATCAGCAAAGCATTTAGCAGGAATATTATTCTTGGGTATAGCCTACCTTGGCCTAATGGGCTGTGGAGAGCAAGAACTACTAATTTCGTTAGAAAACATGCCCGAAAACGGTTTTGAATACGCCGTACCAGCAGCCCCAGGAGTATATGAGGTGACCTTAGAAATAGGCGGACCGAAGCCATCGGTCACCACGGTTTATGCAGAATCTCGAAGGCTGATGCTCCGGGAATTTGTGCTACAAGCGGGTGAGTACGCCGAACGCTCATTTTTGGTAGATGTTCGAAGACCCATACTTCGATCCGGAGATTCCATTACCGTGAAGGATCGAGATCGAAACCTGTTAAACTGGGATGAGTATTTGAATTTAGAATTTGTAGGCTCCCCTCAGGTCAAAAGCATGAGCATTCGAGAGGTAAAACAGACTCGCACCTTATACTTAGCGGGTAATTCCACAGTGGCGGATCAAGACACTGAGCCATGGGCGTCATGGGGACAGATGCTACCGTATTTTTTTGGTCAGAATCTCCTAGTGGCTAATTATGCAGAATCCGGTTCCTC
>JAYPDB010000164.1:2624-3950 GCA_038125045.1 Bacteroidota bacterium | reverse complement strand
CCGAACGGCTTTTGCCGGTGAGCCCATATAAAGAAATCCCGAAGCCAACCGTTTTCCAGGAGGTACCAGGGTACCCGCAGCAATAATCACATCGGATTCTATTACGCATCGATCTAGTAAGGTCGCATTCATTCCAATGAGAACCGAGTCATGAATACTACACCCGTGAACCACCGCGCCATGTCCGATGGTCACATCATTCCCGATTACGGTGGGCCCCGTTTGATTCATTACGTGGATGCATACATTATCTTGGACATTGCTTCGATCTCCAATTCTAATGGCATTCACATCTCCACGTATGGTGGTATTAAACCATACACTGGACTGATCACCAATACGAACATCCCCGATGATATCGGCACTTTGGGCGATAAATGCCGATGGCGAAATTTGTGGGCTACACCCTAAAAAGCCTTGTATCATCGATTATATTGACTCGTGGATTAATCCAGTTCGCGATCAATTAGCACTTTGAAACCCATATAGGTTTGAGGGTTGTTCTCAACTTTGATGCCATTGATAAAGAAGGTAGGCGTCGCGTTAATTCCGAGCTTCACGCCTTCTTTGCGTTGCTCCATAACAATCCGATTCATTTCTGCCGAGTTCATATCAGCCGCAAACATGTTCACATCTAAGCCCAGTTCTTGCGCATAGCTTACAAATATACTTTCGGCATTCCCTTTGGACCAAAGTTCCTGTCCTTCAAAAATTTTATCGTGCATTTCTTTGTATTTGCCCTGCTTTCTGGCAGCCTCTGCCGAACGGGATGCCACATGCGCATAAGGATGCATCGACAATGGAAAATGTTTGGTGACGATACTTACTTGATCGCCATAATCTTCACGTATTTTTTGCTCAATAGGTACAAAAAACTTACAAGCAGGACACTGATAGTCACTGAACTTAACAATTTGAACAGGCGCCTCAGGATTGGGATTAATTTCTGGATTGTACCCCGTGGTTTCTGCAACTTGAGTGTTTGACTGCTGAGCTTCAGAGGGCCCACAGGCCATGAATACCATGAGCACTAAGGAAAAAATGGATAGTCGATTCAAAACCATAATAAGATGAATGTTAATTGATTTGTATGTGTGAATAATGTCGATCTAATATAGCACGAATTTTTGGAATTACTTGCGAAATATCGGCTTCTGTATGCCCCCTACCAAAGGAAAAGCGAACAAACTCGCGAATTTCTTGTTCACTTCTGCCCAAGGCTTTCATGCTTACATTAGGCTCATCGGTTCCCGCCTGGCAGGCACTTCCCGTCGATATTCCTATGCCCGCCTGATCACACTCCAGCATAAAAAACTGCCCTTCCAT
>JAYPDB010000164.1:0-2524 GCA_038125045.1 Bacteroidota bacterium | reverse complement strand
GCTCCAATTCCTTTTGGGCCATAAAGTTTATGCGCCGACACGCTTAGGGCATCTACGTCCAGGTTCTGAACATCGATAGCTATTTTTCCGAAGGCCTGAACGGCATCGCAATGTACCCTTGCTCCATGGGTGTGTGCAATTTCAGCTAATTTTTTTACGGGTTGAAGGGTACCCAGTTCAGAGTTAACCAACTGAACCACGACCAAAGCTGTTTCCTTGCGAATACGTTTTTCGGCCTCTGAAACCAACACCAATCCATCGTCACTAATGGGCAAATACTCTATCTCCCAACCTTCCTTTTGCAGTCGCTGCACTACTTTTGCTACCGAATCATGTTCTAGCGGGGAACATAGAAGATGTTTTTTATTAGGATGCTGCTCTTTTACTCCATCTAGCAGGGCATAAATCGCTAAAAAATTACCCTCACTGGCTCCTCCTACCATATGTACATGTCTGCCTTTAGCTCCCATGGCACTTGCAATGATATTCTTGGAGGCATCCGCCACTTGTTTGGCTCTGGACCCTTCTTCATGAAGACTACTTGCATTCCCAAAATATTCCCTAGCTACGGTTGCGTAGGTTGCAATCGCTTGCTCACTCATTGGAGTTGTAGCGGCATAATCGAGATAAATCATAAATGCTAGTGCTCTATAAAGGTTCTTCCAAAAAGGATATGAATCACGATCAACACAGAAAATCGTTCTTCACACATAAAGTACGTATTTTATAGGGCATCTTGTATGAAAGATGTTAATTAAGATACTCTAAAGAAGTATTAGGAACGTATTCAGCCATTAGAATTCAGCACCTATGAATATCATAGCCTTAAAAGAGTTACTGCATAATGCCCTTAAAGAAGATTTAGGAATGGGGGATTGGTCGAGTGATTGGATCTTTTCGTCTTCAACCCGAAAAAAAGGGCGCTTTGTTGCCAAACAGGCGGGAATCCTGTCTGGGATAGATGTTCTTGGACACGTATATGAGGCGCTGGGCGGGCAGGTAAGCATAGACCTTTTGGTGAAGGACGGTAGTTCGTTCCAAAAAGGTGATGTATTGGCCTCTGTAGAAGGACCTGCTGCTACATTGTTGAGCGGTGAACGGGTCATTTTAAATCTTCTTCAACACCTTTCCGGTATTGCAAGTAGCACCCAAGAGTTGGTCACATTATTGGATGATCCAACTATAAAAATTGTGGATACACGAAAAACGCTGCCCGGTCTTCGGATGGTTCAAAAATATGCGGTGCGATGTGGTGGGGGATATAATCATCGATTTCGACTCGATGATGGAATTATGATTAAAGAAAATCATATCGTTGCCGCAGGTGGGATTACTTCAGCCGTTCAGCAAATCAGGGAAAAGCAGGGACACATGATTAAGATTGAAGTTGAGGTGGAACACCGCGATCAGGTAGTAGAAGCGGTGGAAGCGGGGGTGGATGTAATTATGTTAGACAATCAAAGCCCTGAACATGTTAAAGAGCTACGTAATCTTATACCATCTACTATTTTAGTGGAGGTATCTGGGGGTATTGGTCCTGAATATATCGCCGGATACAAAGGCTGTGGAGCAGATATTATATCGGTAGGGTGGATAACTCACTCCGTAAAAGCCTGTGACATTAGCTTCTATCTCGAAGACTAAACCACTGAGATAAACTAAGTTTTGATATCGGAAACCCTAGAGCTAAAAGGTGGGTTTGATTAGGTAAAACCTTATATTTGTGATTAGAAGATTCAAACTGTTGATCGATGGAAGTAACTGATTTACTAGGCTTAGAAGCAGACATTCGTATACCCAATCACTACTACGAGCGTAATGAAGACGAGATTGTAGCGCGAATACAGGCCATTAAGGAGCGAATGGGAGACCGACTTTTTATACCCGGCCATCACTACCAGAAAGATGAGGTGATTCAATTTGCCGATGCGCGTGGGGATTCGCTTAAACTCGCTCAAATATGCGCCGAGATGCCAAATACTGAATTCATTGTGTTCTGTGGAGTACATTTCATGGCAGAAACGGCAGATATGCTAACCAAAGAGCATCAACAAGTAATTCTACCCGATATGAGGGCGGGCTGTTCGATGGCCGATATGGCTGATATTGAGCAAACCGAACGTGGTTGGGAGCGTATGCAAAAAATTTGGGGAGACACTATTTTACCGCTCACCTATGTGAATTCAACAGCGGCGATTAAAGGGTTTGTGGGTAAATTTGGTGGAGCTTGTGTGACCTCAGGCAATGTGAAAAAAATGCTACGATGGGCCTTCGATCAAAAAGAACGCATTCTCTTTTTACCCGATCAGCACTTGGGAAGGAATACCGCCTTTGAATTAGGGGTGCCTTTAGAACACATGTGTGTGTACGACCCTATTTCAAATGATTTTGAGTATGAAGGAGCATGGGAAGATGTACGGGTAATCTTGTGGAAAGGTCATTGTTCGGTACATGAAAAATTTACGGTTGAACATGTGAAGCATGCTAAGTTGAGAGATCCTGAAATTCAGGTTATTGTTCACCC
>JAYPDB010000163.1:0-3975 GCA_038125045.1 Bacteroidota bacterium | reverse complement strand
ATCGAGCATAAGGGGGCCTTTAATGATGGATCTGCATCATGGGATCTGAGGTCCAACGATAGTGAAGATATTGCTTATGGAATATACTTCTATCATGTTGAAGCACCTGGTATTGGTGAGTATACCGATAAATTTGCCATCATTAAGTAAGGGGTAGTCAAAGACAAGATCATGAAAAAGAATATCATTCTAACACTTACTGCTTTATTCGTTTCCTTTTCGAGTGTATTTGCACAAACAGGAGGTCAAGAAAGTAGAGTCGCAACTACAGCTGCGCCTTTCCTTACTTTAGGAGTTGGGGCTAAAGGAGCTGCTTTGGGAAATGCCAATTCGGTATATGTCTCGGGTGCTGAAGCACTTTTTTGGAATCCAGCAGGAATTTCGATTGAAAACAAAGGTAACTCTTATGGTTCTACCTTCATCAGTGTAAATCAATATTTTGTTGATGTGGACATCTACGGTACAGGGATTGTAATTCCTGTGGGTAAAAAAGGTGGCCAGAGCATTGGAATTGGACTTAACTATGTGGATTACGGCCGAATGGATGTTCGAACCGTTGAAATGCAAGAAGGAACCGGGGCTACATTTGGGGCACATGACCTGAGTTTAGGAATAACCTATGCTCAAAATCTTACCGAAGATTTCCATTTCGGGACCTCAGTTAAGTTGGTACAACAAAAGATTTACGACATGGTTGCTGAAGCGGTGGCCATCGATATGGGCTTCTTGTTGAAGACGGATTATTTAAATGGATTAACCATTGGCGCCTCTATTACTAATTTTGGACGTGACATGACCATGTCTGGAATTAATACCGAAACCTACGTTGATTTAGATACCCAAAGTGAAGGAAATAACGATGGGATTATAGGGAACGTAAAACTGGATAATTGGGAATTACCCTTATCCTTTAAGTTTGGGATGATGATACCCGCAATTAAACGTAAAAATTTAGAGTGGTTACTATTAACAGAGATGCAACAAACCAATGATAACCAGCTAAATTTGGATTCTGGTACAGAACTTAGCTATTTAAGTAACACTGTAAAATTCCACATTCGCGCAGGGTACAAAGATTTATTCTTGGGTAGTAACGTAGATTCTCATTTTACCTACGGTACAGGTTTTACCTTAAAAACATCTAGTGGCATTGCAATTGGAGTAGACTTTGCTCAAGTTCCATTTGATTATTTAGGTCAAACATCGATTATCGATGTCAAACTATATTATTAATGACATCACCTGCGACTATTTTTAGCAGATACTTCCAACGTTCAAGAGCCTACCTATATTTATGGGTAGGCTTTTTCTTCTTACTTAGCTGCCATATTGAACCTGAAATACATCGAGATTTTCAAATCTTGTACTCGGTGAATGGGGTTGAGCGCACCGTGTACGATTTTGAATCCCGATATGTTGAATATCTCATTTCAACTGGAAAGAATGATACCTACTATGATCGGTACACTTTTCTAAACCAGCTTATTGATGAAATCTTATTAGCCCAATCGGCAGAAAATAAAGGCTATCATCTTACGGAAAAGCATCGTGCTGCTGTTCAGTATGAACTGCAAAAATCGGTAATTGATCATTATTTTGTGGATCAGATGGAACAAGAAATTCCTGAATTAACCGACGAAGAAATTCGATTGGCCTACGCCAAAAGACAACGGAAAGTTTATGTTCGTCAGTTATACTCAAAAGATCCAAACGAGTTGGAAATTGCTCTTGAAGCTCTGCGGGAAGGTGAGCCCTTCGTGGATGTCGCGAACGAGTTCTATGAGTTAAATCCCTATGATTCATTGGCAGGTTATTTAGGCCCCATAAGTTATTTTGGTGTAGATGATGTGGTAGCAGAGGCGGCCTATTCAACCAATCAAGGTGACTTTACATCCATTATCCGAAGTCGCTTAGGGTTTCACATTTTGTATGTGGAGTATGTTGAATTTCCAGCCTTATTGGCTGAGGATGAGTATCAGTACCGAAAATCCGGTGTAGAAAGTCAATTAAGGCTACGAAAACAACGGATGATTTCTAATGATTATGTGTACAACCTAATGAGTAGTTTATCGGTAGAAACGGACAATGATGCTATTCTCGAATTAAAAGAAGTTATTGAACAGTTGGACAACCAAGCCCTAATCGAGCAATTCATGATTCCAGAAAGTGGTGAGACTATTTGGACGGATGAACGTATCCAATCCTTATCATCTTCCTACAATCATGAAACAACTTTGGCCAGTTATGTCCTATCGGGTGAACGAGAAAGCTTTACCTTTGGGGATTACCTAAAGTGGCTTCCCTATCTCTCATTTCAAGAATCAAAACTACGATTGGGTGCTTCCATTGGTCGCGCGATGAGAAATGAGGTACTATATCGTTTAGCTTCAACCCGAAATTATCAGGAAGATGAACGGGTAAAGCGGAATGTATCGCATCGAAGTATTCAATACTTATCGGAATATAATCAGTATAAGATGCAACAAGCAGCCCTTAGTGATACTTCATACCTTGAGGTACCCAATAGCTTTGTTGATCGTATGATAAAAGCTAAGGAGCAAGTTATGGAGGCGGAGTATTGGATCATACCTACCTCTAATATTCAAGAGGCTAGGTCTATTAAGAATCAGGTTACTAGTGAAGGGTCACCCAACCGTTTTGATGGGTTTAAACAATACGAGATGGGGCTGATTTCTGGTAATAATGACCATTATGATTTAGTAAAGAAGAGTGTGTTAGCTCAACCTACCATAGGGTACTCATCTCAAGAAGGTTGGATGGTGTTGATGGTTCTGGATCGCGAGCTAAGGATGGTTTCCGAGGAAAGCAAGGTGGATGATTTACAGCTCTCTTATCGCCTATATTCAGCCATTGAGCAAGAGATTGATCGTCTACGGTCAAACGCCGACATACGTATTGATACGACCCTATTTGATTCGATATATAATCTTTGGGATTCTTCTAATTCCTCTGAGTAGCCATGAAGCGTTGGTAATATTCTGCAGCTTTCAGGGTATCACCTTCAAGCAGATAATAGCGGGAATAATTATACAACAATCTAGGTGCATTAGGCGTCATGGACTCATTGAGATTTAGCCAGTAAGAAGCCTGTCGGGTGTTGTTATCTAAAAGATAGAGGGAAGAGAGTAACTCCATATATCTGGGATCGTTATTACCGTCGTTGATAACCTGATGTAATATGTTGATCAAATAGGGCTCTTCAGATGCACTTTCAAGGGTAAATTCAATGCTACTTTCAATGAGATTAGTGGCTCTAAGTTGCCATTTTAGTAAGTCATAGGAATGTTGAACGATTGCAGTAGTGTCGCTTCGTTTACGTGCCTGTGACACTACTTCTGTAAGGGCCAATGGAACAAAGACTTGCTCTTTAGAAGCGACGGCAGCGATGGAGTCGATGTAGCTACGCTCTAAATAGGACTGGTAGATTGTGTCAAAGGCTCGTAACTCTTCATCTATGGATATATTTTTCACGAAGGGGTAGCCTACCATTAAACGAGCAATGCTGACCTCTGCAAAGGCTCTTTCAAAGGTACTTATTTGAGATGGGGGCTTGATGGGGCTTAGATGTAAATGGGCTTGGATACGGGGTAGTAATGAAAGTGCCTTAAAAAAACCATCAGCCATAATCTTATGACCCTCATCGTTGGGGTGAAGATGATCAATGAATAAACTTTCATCCTCAATAGAGCTTTGTGAAGCTGATCGAAGCATGGTTTGAATGGGGATGACTTCAGTGCTGGACTCCTTAGCAATTCTCTCAATGACTTGGTTGATTGCTTCGGGTGCTCGGAAACGAGTTCCATCCATTTCTTTAGCTTGCATAAATAAGGTGAAGGCCTCTTCGAAATTACCTTGATTAAAGGTTGATTGAGCTTGTTCAAAATGTGCTAGAACTTCGGGATCATCGCTGAGTGGGGCTTGATCTTTAAGGTTTGAAGCGACGGTTCCAATAAA
>JAYPDB010000162.1:0-4049 GCA_038125045.1 Bacteroidota bacterium | reverse complement strand
AAAGGCGCACTGGGGCGGCTCCCGCTTTGGTGACCACCAATTGTTGCATATCGGAAGGATTTTCACGCTCTTCTTTGGCTAGACTTAGAAAGACATCAATTTCCGCATCATTGCCTCGAATTTTACGGAGGTTACGACCTCGAATACCACTGGATATCACGCCGGCCACCTCTTGTTGACTGAGCCCATAATAACGGGTTCGATCGGTGTTAATGGCCACTTGGATCTCGTCTCGACCCGCTTCTGCCTCTGATTGAACATCGGCAAAACCTTCCACACTTTGCAATCGTCGAGCCACTTCTTGGGCAAGGCCTTCCAGAATCTGCATCGACTCGCCTTGAACAAATACCCGAACCACCTCCCCACTGTTACGGTCTCGATACCCAAAAGTAGGTTCACCAATGGCTATTGTTGGCAAATCTTTTTCGATCATCTGCTTGATGCTCTCTACCGATTTTACCGCTTCCTCTTCATCAGTTAAAATGAGCGTAGACTCGGCCATACCGGTGCTGTAATACGTGTAGACCGAGGCGATCTCAAAGGCCTCCTGGTTAGAGTACAGATAATCCTCTATTTGATCGACCGTCTCTTTAACCCGGTCCAGAGTATAGGAAGTGTGTAAATTGTACCTGAGCACCAGTTCTCGCTGCTGAACCGGTTCAAACATATTAATCTTTACCAATGAAGCGGGAATACCCACACTCAGAAATAAAACCAAGATACTTAGGCCTGCCAGCCATCTTCGGGCAATAAACCATCTTAGAAAGCGTCCATAATGCACCGAAAACCGATCGATAATGGTCTCTTTATGCGCTTTGGTACTGGGTTTCATTCGAAGGGCCAATAGTGGGATAAGGGTCAGAGAAATCAGCAGAGATGAAATCAATGAAATAACAATAGGCATACCTATATAATACATGTGCTGCTTAATCATGCTCTCATTCACCATGTTGGGGAGGAAAACCACTATGGATGTAAGCGTTCCTGCGGTTACCGCAATCCCCACCTCTTTTGCTCCCATTACCGCCGCCAAGTTCGGGCGAACTCCATTACGTAAATGCCGCTGAATATTTTCGGTCACCACCACCGCATTATCGACCAGCATTCCAATGGCCAACATTAGCCCCATCATCGATAGAATGTTCAGGGACATATCCAAAAAGAACATAAATCCAAGCGTGACCACAATGGAAAAGGGTACCGCAAGGGCAACAATTAAGGTGGCTCGTACCCTGCGTAAGAAGAAAAACAGCATAAAAAGGGAAAGCATGGCGCCCAGCATACCCGAATTTAAGAGCTCTCGCAACGAGGAAAGGATTCCTTCGGCCTCGTTATTCATTTCGAAAATACGAATGCCCTGCATCTCAGGAAGGGTGTTGATGTACGCCAACTCCTCTAAAATGGTATCTACCGTTTCAACGGTGTTGGCCGAAGACTCTTTCACGATGTCCAATCCAATGGCATAATCTCGGTCCAAGTGTCGAGCATAATCCCGTTCGGGTTCTTGATAGCTAACCGTAGCAATATCACTCAGCCGAATATTGGGTGTAGCTACTACCAAATTGCCTAGTTCTTCCGCATCCTTAATTTCTCCTAAGGGTCGGACCGTATAACGAATACCCGCCGAACTAATTTTACCTGCAGAGGTCGAAAAACTAGCCGCGTTTAGCTGATTCACAAGCTCGTTGATACTCACATTGTGTTTAAGTAAGCGATCGGCGGCCACTTCAATATGCACCTGCTTTTTCTCGACTCCATAAAGGGTCACCTGCCCAACGCCATCGACCCGTTCAATGCGCTGCTTAACGTTACGGTTCAACAGCTCATACGCATTCGACAAATCCCGGTCGCTGGATATTCGGAGTTGAAGAGTATTACTACTTCCATCCGCAAATTTATTGATTTGATAGTACTGAAAATCATCGGGAAGTAGCCGGCGAACACTTTCAATTTTTTCCTTGATCTCAATGGCTTTCAAATTGATGTCATTACCCTGCAAAAAGGTAATCAGTATGCCCGCGCTACCCTCGTTTGAAAACGAATTAATTTGCTCTACACTGCTGATTGTTGCCAAGGCTTCTTCGATCGGGCGAACCACTTGCTCCTCCACTTCCTGAGGACTCGCATTGGGATAGGGCACCTGAATGAATGCCCCTGGAAAAGTAATTTCAGGCATAAATTCCAAGGGAACCATACGCCAGGCAATGGTGCCTACTACGAACATGCTCAAAAAAAGCATAATGGTGGTTATGGGCCGCTTAATCGCTATTTCAGTAATACTCCTCATCGCTAGATCTCCACCTTTTTATAGCTTTTACGATCCATAATGGCATACATAACCGGGATTACCACTAGGGTTAAGAGGGTTGAAACTAACAATCCCCCAATCACGGTGATTCCCATGGGAGCGCGAAGTTCGGCCCCATCACCAAGGCCAAGAGCTAAAGGCAATAAACCCAAAGTAGTGGTAAGAGTGGTCATTAAAATGGGGCGTAAACGAGACTGAGCTCCTTGGGTAATGGCTTCGTATTTCTCGAGTCCTTCGTAACGAAGCTGGTTCACCAAATCGATGAGTACAATGGCATTATTAACCACAATTCCGGCAAGTAATATAGCCCCAATAAAGACGACCACACTGATGGTGCTCCCGGTTAGGTATAAGGCTAAAACAGCCCCAACAAGGGCTAGAGGAATCGTAAATAATATGATAAAAGGATGTAGCAACGACTCGAATTGCGAGGCCATCACCAGATACACCAGAAAAACCGCCAGAGCTAAGGCTAATAAGAGGGATCGAAACGAATCGGCAAGCTCTTCGTTTTGACCGGCCAACTCGGCATATACCCCGGTAGGCATAGCAATGGTGGCTAATACCTGCTCTATTTCTTCAGCCGCGGCACGTAAATCTCCCTGCTGAATATTGGCCGAAACCAAGGCTACACGCTGCTGGGAAGAGCGTCGAATTTCCGAGGGTCCTACCGATGTTTCGAGTGAAGCTACGGCACTAAGTGGAATAGGTCGTTCGGAATCGGGATTAATGAACAGGCTTCCGATTTCCTCCGACGAAAGGCGATCCTCTTCTTGCGAGCGAACCAGCACATCAATTTTTCGGTCTTGATAGGAATACTGAGTAGCCACTTCGCCCCGAACCAAACGGACCACCCGATCAGCAATTTCGTTGACCTGCAAACCGTAGCTTGCCGCTTTGGCTCGATCAAAAGAAATTTGAATTTCAGGACTTCCCACTTCCATGGAATTGGTCACATCGGCAAATCGATCCGAGGTGGTTAAGGCCTGAGTGATCTGATCACTCATTCGCTTTAATTCCATCAAATTAAATCCTCTGACTTCAATCTCTACAGGGGTTGAAAAACTAAAAAGACTAGGCTTGTTAATCTCATAGCGAAGCCCGGGTATGCCCGAAAGAAAGGTTCTGGCCCGATCAATAGACTGCTCTTCTTGCTCGGTAGATGTACCTGGAAATAATCGGATACTTATTTCGCCCACCTGATCCCCCCCCTGTTCGGCAGAGGCGTCCATTTTATTTCCTGTACCCGCTACCGCAAAACTACTTTGCACTTCGGGCGCCGTTTCAAAGTACTGCTGCACCCGCTGAATAACCCGGTCCGTTTCCTCTATGGGAGTACCGGTAGCTAAGTCCAAGCTCACGACATATTCCCCTTGGCTCATCTGAGGAATCAATTCAATGCCAATTTTTTGGGTTAAAAAATAGGTGCCTACCAGGCTCATCAAGGCCACAACCAATACCAAGGCCTTCGCTCTTAGGGCAAAAGTCAGGACATGGGCATAGGCGGTTTCAACCCTAGCATACAAGGCGTCAAAGCCGTTGAGCAGCGGTGATAACAGAACATTCAAGATACGTCACGATCTCTGGAATAGCCATTTGATCGCACGAACCAACAGCGAGGGAATACGGTACCAAAGGAGCACACGAATGCTACTAAAGAACCGGCCCATTTTGGTCTGGGGATCGGGTAAGTTTGGTAAAAAATCAGTGCTCTCAGGTCTAGGTTCACGCTCGATAGAGG
>JAYPDB010000161.1:0-4092 GCA_038125045.1 Bacteroidota bacterium | reverse complement strand
CGTTGTTTATCCATTGCAAAAGTTTGGATCGCTCCGATGAATTAAGATAAGATACGTCAATGGAAGTACCCCATAGCTTGTAGCGTTTGGAAGCAGGCAGATAGTAGCATTCTGGCCATTCATCTTCGAGATCCAGATCTCCACGCGGCTCCGGCGTGCACACGCACACCTGATGACCTTCGCTCTTCAAGGCCTTTGCCAATTCCAGAACATGGGTCTGCACACCTCCAGGCACCGAAATATCGTAGGGACACAGCTGTAGAATCTTCATGCGCTACGCCTTATTCGCCCTGAGATAGTCATTGACCTGCCGAAGTACCTCCTGCATATCCTCAGGATACAAATCTCCAATGACCGCCATTCGAAAGGTTTGGATTTCAGGAATGACCCCCGGATATACCGTGATATTTTTGGCATACAAAGCATCATGAAAATGATCAAAACCTTGCGGTAGTGGAGTTCCTAAATGTAATGCAAACAGTATTTTAGACTCATGTTCGAGTGGTAGAAAGGTGTTAAATCCGGCGGCTTTCATCCCCTCGTAAAGCAGCTCCCAATTGCGAGTATATCGCTTATGCCTCGCCAGAACTCCCTCTTCCAAAGTTTCGCGAATGGCCTCCAAAAACGCATAGCACACCTGAACGGGAGGGGTAAATCTGAGCTGATTTTTTTGCCTAAAATAGTCCCATTGCCGGTAGAGATCGAAATAATAGCCATGGCTTTGCTGTTCAAGCTTTGGCAGTTGAGATCGGTTGAATACGACAAATGACAACCCAGCCATGCCTTGAATACACTTATTCGAAGACGCGACAAGATAATCGATTCCGAGTTCTTCAAGTGGCATAGGATAGGCTCCAAAACTACTCATGGCATCTACCATAAAACAAAGTCCATAGCGTTTGGCCAGCGCACCCACGTCTTCCAACGGATTGAGCATGCCCGTAGAGGTTTCGTGATGCGCCATGGCCACATGGGTGTAGTTTCCCGTTTCAAAAAGTTGCTCTAACTCGAGCACATCGGGATAGCTCCCAAAACTTCCATAGGTATCGCAGGACAGCTGATGGCTCGCGCAAATGTCACGCATTCGCAATCCATATGCTCCGTTGGTCACCACTAGTATTCGATCATGCTTCGATACCGCAGATCCCAACATGGCCTCCACAGCTCCTGTGCCACTGGCTGCAAAAAGTACCGCCTCATGCGAATCCCGGGCCTGACCAATGGTGAGCAGTCCGTCCACGATTTCGTTCATAAGATGCCCAAATTCACCTTCTCTTGGGCAGATGTCGGGCACCAGCATCGCGTGCTTTACCCGCTCGGAGGTGGTCCCAGGGCCAGGATTTAGTAATAACTTTCGGGTAGTTGGTTTAGCCATTGGTCGTGCTTGGATTTTGTTCGGAATCAGAACCTTCTAACGTCGGCCGATTTTGTTCCGAATCGGATCGATCAATCTGTGGAGGATGAGTAACCGCACTGCCTGAAGCATGCAAGTAATTCATTAGCTCTTTCTTATTGTCTTGTGGACTTACACTCGGGCGACCGAGATCTGCTCGGGATCCCACACTCGATTTAAGTTCCAACAGCATGGGTCCTTCTCGGTTCAATACCTTCAGAAATTCGGAATTGAAACTTTCGAGATCTTCCACACTCGAGACATAGGCATACCCACAAGCCTCGGCTATCTTAGGAATATCCACATCAAAACCCGCCGTAGGTTGCCCACCCACCGATTCATGAGCCCCATTGTTAATGACCACATGAATCAAATTTTTGGGCGCCAGCTGCCCAATAGTAGCTAATGAGCCCATATGCATAATCAAGGCGCCATCACCATCGATACAAAGCACCTTTTTTGATGGCTGCTTAATGGCCAGACCCAATGCAATTTGTGAGGCATGCCCCATACTTCCTACACTCAAAAAATCTTTCGAATGCGCATGCTTGTTCTTTTCACGGAGCTCGAACCACTCTCGAGAGGTTTTTCCTGTGGTGGATACCACCAGGAAGTCTTCGGAAAGCAGCGGCATCAATGCCTCCAAATAGGCTTCTCGTTTGGGATAGTTTCTGACTATGTTTTTTCGGGTTGAAGTATACGGCTCAAAACTCTGGGCTTGAATTAAGAAAAAATACGGACTCCCATGAGCTTGCATCCATGATGTAGCCTCGAGTAACTGCTGCTTAAGCACCCTTTCGTCCTTACCCATAATCGCATAGGGATGGCCAAGAGCTTTGAGTTGAGCTTCCTGTGTACTTCCTTGCGCCCGGTGTTGGGGTTCATCGGGTTGAAGAGGCTCCCCCCTCCATCCCATGAGAATGAGTGCTGGCAAGCCATAGACCTGCTTATCCATGAGCGAATTCAGAGGGTTTACAAGATTTCCAAAGCCTGAATTCTGTAGATAGACCACCGGTATACGCTGTGAACCTAAGTACAAACCAGCCGCCATAGCAAGTGCCGAGCCCTCGTTCGGCGCTATCCACTCGTGCCCATGGTCGAGCAAGCAAGCGTTCAAATGCTTGAGCAGAGAATCTGGTACCCCCACAAAATCATGAAAACCATGATCGATAAGTAGCTGGTAAAATACATTCGGAGGTATCATGCTTTTGCCGAGACTTAATTGGGAAGAATGTTCAGAATCTCTTTAATCGACATGCAGTATTCATCCGCTTCTAATGAACGTTGATGAGTCAGAATGGATTCTGCTGTCTTTTGCATGGCTGGATAGGCACTTCGGAGTAAATGATTGGCGTAAATTACCATGCTAAATCCAGCTTCAATGAGTTCCTCTTCTGTTACGTGGTTGTAGGAAGAAGGAACGGCAACGACAGGAACTTTGGTCTCAAACTGCTGATAGGCCGACATGAATTCCATAATTTCATCGGTGGATTTCTTGCGACTGTGAATCATAATGGCATCCGCGCCGGCTTCTATATAGGCCTTGGCCCGATGCAGCGCTTCCTGTACACCGTGATTGGCAATAAGACTTTCGATCCGAGAAATAATCATGAACTCCTGGGTTCTCTGAGCTTTTTTCGCTCGACTAATTTTTTCGCAAAACACATCAATATTCTCTAGGTCATGTTGCACTTGAGTGCCGAATAGAGAATTTCTTTTGAGCCCTGATTTATCTTCAATAATAATGGCTGAAACACCCAAACGCTCCATATTTTTCACAAAGAGCTCGAAGTGTTCCACTGGCCCTCCGGTATCTCCATCCAAAATAATTGGCTTGGTGGTTACCTCTAAGATATCGTTGATGGTGGTAATACGAGAGGTGCGATCCACATACTCCGTGTCTGGCTTTCCCTTAGCCGTTGAGTCGGTAAGGCTACTCACCCAGATAGCATCAAATTCTCTGCGTTCCTGTTCTGATTCAATAGCTGAGTGTTCTACAATGAGACCAGAAATACCATTATGAGCCTCCAATACACGAACCAAGGGTTTTGCAACCAACAATCTTCGCAGCATCCGTCGCCGAATGTCAGGTGTAGTACCAATTTCTTTTAGTGCTTGGTTGAGCGCCGTACCTGAAATGCCTTCGGTATAATCGGGCTCAATGAGTTCACCACCCCATTCTTGTAGTAGTTTAATCACTTTCTCTCGAATGTGTTTTTGTGGACCGACTCTCCAATCGGTTCCATGTACAACATAATCGGGTTGAAGCCGCCGTAGATTTTCTTCATAATCTAGGGTGTCTTGTAAAATGACCTCTTTAACTCCTTTGATATTTTCCAAGATCCGCTTTCGATCATCATAGGCTAAAAAAGGTAGCCGGCTATATTTCACAACGGCCTTATCTGATAACAAACCCACCGTAACCTCTCCTAACTCCCGGGCTTTTTCAATGATATTGATGTGCCCATGGTGAATGAGATCGGTACCCATTCCTACATATACTTTTTTCATAGTTCTGGCTTTTTCTTGCTAGCATTTTGAAAATACAGTTTAATGGGCAAAAAGAATAAAGCTAATCTGTGTTGGGGGAGTGACTGTTCCGGTTTTTCTTTGATTAGTTGCAGAAGTTGATGGGAATTAAGGTAGCACCTTTTTGTTGCTCTCGGGTTTCAAATGCCGTACTTTTGGTATTCTCGAGG
>JAYPDB010000160.1:0-4096 GCA_038125045.1 Bacteroidota bacterium | reverse complement strand
TTGACCACATCCTCATGTTCTTTAGGATCCATATGGGTATCAATTCCATACACTAATTGGGTTGAATCTTCGACCTGAGCAAAGGTCCCAAATATTCGATCCCATACCGCAAAGATATTTCCATAATTGGTATCGGTGTACGGTTGGGTATAATGATGATGCACCTTGTGCATATTGGGGGTAACCAAAACCCAAGAAAGTGTTCGATCTACCTTCAATGGTAATCGGATATTGGCATGATTAAAATGCGTAAAGAATGCGGAACAGGTTTGGTACAGAAACACCATCCAAATCGGTGCCCCAACCACAATCACACCCAGTATGGTGAAAATCATTCGAAATACAGCCTCACCTGGATGATGTCTAAGCCCTGTGGTCACATCTACATGGGTATCGCTATGATGAACAAGATGAAACTTCCACAGAAATTTCACTTTATGCTCTACCCAATGCACCAGATACGCTCCAAAGAAATCTAGTAAGAGGACCGCCAAGACGGCCTGTAACCATATCGGCATAGTAATCCAATGTATCAGACCTATTTCCTGTGTACTTACCCACTCAGAACTCCACAAAAGGATTCCAGCAAAGCCCAGTCCAATGATGACAAAAAATAACGTCAAAACAGCGTTAATAAGCGCATGTCGTACTTTTTGGTAACCGATTTCGAAAAGTGGAAACACTCCTTCGATAATCCAAAAAATGAAAATACCTCCCACCAAAATCCCGGCACGGAAGGTGGAAGGTATGTTTTCAAAAAAATCGATAAACGATTCCATAATCAGGTTTAGTTATCGTCACCTGTTAACGACTTAAATGGACTTAAATTAGCCTCTTTAATGGCAGCCTCGTAGGCTGGCCAGTCTTCCACTAGGAATCCATCAATGGTTTCCATAGCCTCAGCGACTGCCTCTTTGGCTAACCTGAGTAAATTTTGCTCAGTAACTCCTGGACCGTCTTTATCATTTCCTAAATAACGACCGGCTCCATAAAGACGTGACATTACCGTAACTTCTGGATTTCGAACGATCCCTTGACGGTCATCATCGTTGCTACCAAAAATCATGGCAAAGATAGCCTCTAATTCCTCGGTTGTAGCTTTATGAGCATCACGAACGGCCTTGAGTTCTTCCCCGGATCGAGGATCGGCATCCAATAGACCCTTATTCACTTTCAAAATCGATTCTGCCGTCACAAGAGATTGAACCGCTTTCGCCAACTCAGCTCCCAGCATACCTGCTTCATCCTCAAGTGCTGCGGTTGCTTCCAAAGCTTCCATAGGCATCTCAATTCGAGGATCGTAATGAACGGTAACCATGGTAGAGTCTTTAGCACCCGCGTAAGACATCACTACTTTATAGGTTCCTGGCAATACATCTCCTCCTCTAGATTCCGGCATATTGGGTCGCGGAGCTCTTCGAGATGGTCGCTCCATCCCTTTACGCTCCAATCCCCATTGCATGCGATTGATTCCATTATGTTCTGGCGTTACTTCTAGATTACGAACGTTGTTCCCTTCCGCATCATAAATCGCCACTTTAACGGACTCTTCATTAGATCTTCTACCCCATCTGCCTGCAGCAGCCGGAGCCGAATCTCCTTTGGTTTCTTTTTTCGCTAAGGACTTGTTTACCGAGTAAGTGATCATAGCGCCACTAGGACGGTTGTCCCCTGAATACATACCATCGGCTGCAAAACGAGAGCCCATAGCTTGTCTCCATACCGCTAAATAGGCGTCTGGACTATCAAAGGCCTTGATTGGTTTTGCTAGCTCGCCCAATCCCTCTGCGGCTAATTCACGCAGTGGACGTATATCGTCCATCACCCAGAACGAACGGCCAAAAGTACCAATCACCAAATCGTGCTCACGTGGATGAATCACCATATCATAAGTAGAAACGGTTGGATATCCGTTGGTCCACTTAGTCCAGTTATCTCCTCCATCGATGGTGAAATAAAGTCCAAACTCAGTACCCACGAACATAAGGTTTGGTTCAACAAGATCCTGAACGAAGGATAAGGCATAGCCTTCTAATCCTTTACCCTCAACGATATTGGTCCATTTTTTACCATAATTAGTGGTATGTACTACATATGGAGTCCAATCACCCCGACGATAATTGTTGATGACCGCCACGGCTTCACCTGCGTTAAATCGAGATGCTTTCACCTGAGCAACATAACTTCCAGCCGGAACCCCTTTTACATTCGTAGCTGTATTGGTCCAGTTGGCACCCCCATCAGTGGTTACTTGAATATTACCATCATCGGTTCCCACCCAAATCACATTCTCTTCAACGGGACTTGGCTCTATGGCAAGTATGGTGGTAAAATTCTCGGCACCAGTAGCATCCATGGTTAATCCACCACTCTCATGCTGCATTTGCTTCGTCGTATCGTTGGTGGTTAAATCGGGAGAAATAATCGTCCAACTCTCACCTCTATCAGTACTTTTATGCACATATTGGCTGCCAAAATAAATGGTCTCTTCATTGAAAGGGTCAAAGTTGATAGCCGAGTTCCAGTTAAATCGAAGGTTTTCTCCCTCGGGATGCGTTGGCTTAACAAAACGCGCACTACCCGACACCCGGTCTACCCGTCCTACATTACCCTGTTGAGACATGGCATATAGATACCGTGAATCCGAAGGATCCATCATAACATCAAAACCATCTCCAAAGAAAAGCTCGTCCCAATAGGAATTGCGAATTCCGCCATCTCTCCATACGTAAGCAGGTCCTTCCCATGAACCGTTATCCTGCATACCACCATACACGTTATAAGGAATCTCCATATCCACGTTCACATGATAATACTGACCCACTGGAATGTTCTCGATGAACCGGAAGGTTTTACCCCCGTCATGAGAAATGTTCAATCCTCCATCATTACCTTCTACAATAAACCCAGGATTGGTAGTACTCATCCAAAAGGCATGGTGATCGGGATGCACCCAGTTATAAAAAGGATTTAGACTTTCGAAACTTTTCCCCCCATCTTCACTAATGGTCAGATAAGTAAATACGCTGTACACCCGGTTTTCATTGAATGGATCAACATAGATTTCAGAATAGTAAAAAGGACGATTTCCTACATCAGGATCATCTTTTACTGTTTGGCGCAACTCCCAGCTAAAGCCTCCATCTTCACTTCGGTAGATTGCATTGGCGCTAGATTCTATTAATGCATACACGATATTGGGCTTACTATTAGAAAAAGCAAGCCCCATTCGTCCGAGTTCACCTTCAGGTAAACCATTTTCATCGGTAATTTCCGTCCAAGAATCACCCCCATCTAAGGTCATATACATTCCCGAACCCTCGCCACCTGATTTAAAGAACCATGGCCATCTTCGAAACTCCCACATGTTCACTAAAATCTTGTCTGGATTGCTTGGATCCATCACCATATCCCCCACACCTGTACGGGTATTCACATATAAAATCTTATTCCAAGTTTTGCCACCATCGGTTGTCTTGTACACACCTCGGTGCTCACTATCTGCCCAAGCATCGCCCTGTGCTCCCACCCAAACAGTATTGGGGTCATTGGGATGCACAATAATTCGATGAATGTTTCGAGTACCTTCAAGACCCATGAATTCAAAGCTACGGCCACCATCTAAGCTGCGATACACCCCTGCTCCAGAGTTCTGTGAATTTCGAGGGTTCCCTTCCCCTGTTCCAACCCAGACAATTTCAGGGCTTGATTGGTAGATATCAATAGCCCCTATAGAAGCGGCTCCATAATCATCAAAAATGGGCTCCCATTTCACTCCTCCGCTCATAGACTTCCAGATACCTCCAGAAGCTGAACCTGCGTACATAATATCGTGATTCGACTCCACCACATCGATGGCAGTAATTCGACCCGACATCCCAGCAGGACCAATATTTCTAGGCTCGATAGCCTTAATTAAGTCCATGTCTACTTGTTGAGCACTTAGCATGGTTGACCATCCAATCACCAATGCAAAAGTCATTTTAACTAGTTTATTTAAACCTTTCATGTACGTGTTATTTATGGTTAGAAAATTACTTGAAAAACCTGCTAAGAAAAAAAATCCCCTAGTATCTAGGGGTTTTTTTTTCGATTG
>JAYPDB010000159.1:0-4122 GCA_038125045.1 Bacteroidota bacterium | reverse complement strand
TAATTCCCAATGTGTACTCCCAAAATCACTTCCCATGGATCATCATCAATCCATTCAACCGCTACGCTGAATTCGAGGCTATCCTCACCTATTGATTGCACCTGACTACGCTGCTTACGGATTACGGGTAGTATGTGGGTTTCTTGATTTTGATTCTGTGTGGCTTTTTGGCGAGTATCTATATAGGGTTTCAATCCATACTTCACATGACCACCCAGCGCCTGATCTATGGACAGCATAAAACTTTCGGGGTTAAACCCCCAATCCAGACCTCGGAAGGGATCCTGTTCTGCAGCTTCTCGCATCAACTCCGCTAGCCGGTCGATTTCGGGGTAGAGACGAACCGAGCTAAAGATTCCTTCATCTCCAGATAGGAGCTGTAAGTAATAATCCAGTCGTTGACGGTATTCCGGGACCCCCATGATGCGATCGGTTAAAGGCCGAGCCTCACTCGGGTGCCCCCATTCCTCCCAGGACCGGGTACCCCAATCCGGTCCAATGAAATCAATCCCAAACGTATTGTCATAATCGTAAGGGATGAATTCGAATCGATTTGAAATCGTGTTTCGATACAAATAAAAATTATTCTTGTTGTACCAATAATTATCCCAGTTACCCGTAAGTATATCAATGGCCATCCACCGAATGGTGTTGTCTACATTCAAGATAGCCTCTAAGACCTGAGGCAATTGGGCGTCGGAGGTTTGTTCTAATACGCTAATCAATGTGGCCAAATCGCTGTAGTCGTCCTCTTGGGTATTGGTTTTGAGCTCATAGGTTCTACGATTGGTCCAACTTGGACTAAACTTATAGGCATCGGGATTACTCCCTCTGTAGGCCAAATCGGCGGGATACAAATTCTTGTACAAATTACCCGCATCGCTACCGAAACGGTTCTGCACAAATTCATCATCAATATGTTCTACATTCAGGTACAACCCTTTGTACTCCCCATTTATGTAGAACTCGACAGGATGAGACTTCGGCGCCGGCACATCGACCGCTTCGAGTAGATCCCAGCTCAACAATGCACGCATCATAGAAGGGTCGTTATGCTCTCCATTTATGTTCATTTTGTCTAGGCCCCGGTATTGCTGCCCAGCCTGAAAGGTGTTAAACGATACCTTAAATGATTTCTTAGCCGAATTTCGAGACGTATTTCCTCTCAGGCGAAACCCGACGGGCCCAAGGGTATCACTGGCCAACACAACTCCCTCAGAATCTCGGTAAGAATAGATGAAGGTGGCAGGGTATTCATAATCACTCTGTTCATTTCCATTTTGAAGAATGAGCGCTAGGGAGTCTTCATCGATCAGAATATCTACGCGGTCCAGGGTTTCTGAGCTAAAGGTGAATCGGGTTGAACCGTCCAGCCCCAGCTGCGCCCAAATCGGTTGTGAACACCAAGAAGTGCTTATTAAAAGCGCATATATAAATAGTAAAAAGCGAGGCATTATGAATATCTGGGTATAAAAAAAGCAGATCATTTGATCTGCTTTCAAGATACAAAATGCTAGAGACTTCACGACTATGAAACATAGGCGATGGTCTCAGAACCGGAGTCGTTGAGCTTACTCGACCGTGATAGGAATAGCGGTAAGCGTGCTGCCCCAGTGAAGATTCAGATGCGCTTTGGTTTCGCTTAGGGTATCGAAATAAATACCAAACCATTCCATTTCGGGCGCTTCTGTAGTAGTAACCGCTGCAGCTACGCGAAGCACATCGGCGCTCTCAATGTACTGGGTGCCCCAGCTCAGTTTACTGTTCAGAATAAAGGTCCAATTTTCACCAGGAATGGTATAGAGCGAATAGGTTCCAGCTTCTACCATTTCGCCCCCAAACATCACGTCGGTAGAAAAGCTAATAACCGCAGATTCGTTGGCTCCAGTTCTCCAAACTTTGCCAGCAGGTGCTAAACTCTCTAGGCTACGCCCTTTAAGTCCGGGACGTCCGTAGGTGATGTCTACTACGGTTGCCCCAATATTTTGTGATACGGCCGCATTTGGGCTCACGCGCATGCCTTCTCCTCGAGCTTGAGCCTGTACACTAGTCGTGCTAACTGTAAGTAGCCCGGCAAGTGCGAATACGGGTATTAAAAAAGTAAGTATTGATTTCATGATGTGTTGTATGAATAGTTATGAGTTGTTGGTCTCTTGACCCTGATTATGAATTGTTTTCTTTCAACAAGTGAGCAAATTCTTTTTTGAATTTTTGAACTTTGGGCGCTATTACAAAAGAACAGTACCCTGCGGTAGGATTATTCTCGAAATAATCCTGATGATAATTCTCAGCCACATAGTAATTGGTAAGTGGCTCAATAGTGGTGACGATAGGATCTTCCCATAAGTCCGTGGCGTCTACAGCTTCTTTTGAGGCTTCAGCGATGGCTTTCTGCTCCTCGTTATGATAATAAATCACACTTCGGTACTGAGTCCCCACATCATTGCCCTGCCGATTTAAGGTGGTAGGATTATGAGTATGCCACAGCACTTGAAGTAAGTCTTCGTAACTGATTACTTTCGGGTCGAAATGTATGCGCGCCACTTCTGCGTGTCCAGTTCTTCCCGTGGTCACTTCTTTATAGCTGGGATTTTCTACATGCCCACCCGAGTAACCAGATTCTACATGAACGATGCCTTCTACCAGTTCATAAATGGCTTCCACACACCAAAAACAGCCAGCACCAAAGGTGGCTATTTCAAGTGAATCAGCAAGAGGTTGAGTTGTCATAGGTGTGATATATTCGGTTGATTTAGTTGTTGCAAGGGTAACTGATAACTGTTCTTTCGGATCCTCTGAGGCCATGGTTGAGTATCCGATTCCTCCAACGGTAACAAGTGCTAAAATGAGTCCTAAAAGATACGTTTTCATCCCTAATGGTATTTAGAAAATTACGGTTATCTAAGTATGAGATAAAGTAAAAAACATTGCTGAAACGTTCCTTTTTATCGGTTATCTATTCCCGAAGGTTTGATTTTTTTCGGGTTGAACCGTCTAGCTCCGGCTTAGCTAGTGTGATCGGTCATGGCAATGAGGGGACTATTTTAGCTCACGGAGCAGGTTTTCCAATGCGGCAATATGCTCCGTAAAATCCTTCTTCCCAAGAGGAGTGATGGAATACTGGGTGTTCGGCTTGTTGTCGATAAAACGTTTTTTGGTCTGGAGGTACTTATGCTTTTGAAGGGTTTTGAGATGAGTAGCTAAATTTCCATCGGTAAGTTCGAGCAATTCTTTAAGCGCATTAAAATCTAGGGTCTCATTTACGGAAAGCGCCGACATGATTCCAAGTCGGATTCTGTTTTCAAATACTTTCTGAATGTTTTGGAGATGAGACTTCATAGTACAGATGCTCTGAATGCTTAGGCTTGATAGGAAATTCGTTCGTATCGGAGATAGATATACATCCCATATCCAATATGCACGATTCCAAAGCCTACTCCCCAGATTAAAAGACTATGTTGAATCCAAAAAATAGCTGCTAGCCCCATGATTACTTCAATGATGCCTAAATATCTAATATCGGTTAAGGTGAAGTGGCTCGCATGCAAAAGAGCCAGTCCATAAAAGATCAAACTCAAGGGTGCGGCCATGGCCACCCAGCCTTTCAACCAGAAAAGTGCAATAACGAGTCCGCCTGTAAGCAGTGGGGTGGCAAAGTAACCTAGCATTTTGCGCGATGTTGCCGTCCAGCTCGAAGCCCCGAGTTTACGGGCATTGCGTCGGGCTAGCAAGAACCCGAGTCCAAATGAGATGATGAGTGTGCCAAGACCCAATAATAGTATGTTCCAGGGAGCACCCCCCATTTTGGTGTAGTCATAATCAAGACTATCGGGTGTAAATGTGAATTGATCTTGGGCAATCCAAGCGGCAAGTAAAGCAATCATTCCAGCAATGACACCCGCAAAACCTGAAATGTGTAAAAAACGGGAGGAACGCTCCATCATGTCGTGTATCGCCTTGATTTGCTGGTCCGGTGTTAAATTATGACTCATTGTAAAAGTACTTTTTATTTAAAAGTAAAGAATTATTCGGGTCAAATGCTATTAAAAATCACGTAATTTGTATGTTTAGCTTCAATGCAATAGATTCAATGAAATATATTACACTAAATTTACGGGACTA
>JAYPDB010000158.1:0-4186 GCA_038125045.1 Bacteroidota bacterium | reverse complement strand
AAGTAGCCCAAGCGGACGAGCTCGTTCAGGGTACACTAGAGGAACATCATCTTCCAGGTATTTCAGTCACTGTTTTGCAGTCAGGTGAGCAGATCTACTCCAAAGGCTTCGGATATGCCGATATCGCTGAAGATCGAGCTATTGATCCATCGGAGACCCGTTTTCGCATTGGTAGTTTTTCTAAAACACTTGCGGCATCGGCTATGATGAGATTAGTTGAAGCCGAAAAGGTTCATCTCGACAGTAGCATTTATCATTACGTGCCCAATTACCCTAAAAAGAAATGGGATTTTACGCCAAGACTTGTGGGCGGCCATCTTTCTGGAATTCGACATTACAATGGTCAAGAAATGCTCATTGATACCTACTATACAAATGTGAGCGATGCACTAAGCATCTTTTCCGCAGATACATTACTTCATGAGCCAGGCTTCAAGTATCATTATTCAACTCATGCTTGGACGTTGTTTAGTGCTGTAATAGAAGGGGCCGCTGAGGTTGCTTTTCTTGATTATATGGAGTCTGAAGTATTTGAGCCTTTAGCCATGAAGCATACTCATGCCGAAACACGTGACCTAGTAGGAGTGGAAAAGGTGAGTTATTATCTGCTTGATTCTACCCAAACGCCAGTCTTAGCACCAGAGGTGGACAATTCTTGGAAATGGGCTGGTGGGGGATTTATCTCAACCACGGAAGATGTGGCCTCATTTTTGTGGCAACATGCTCGTGAAGGCTATCTTAGTACCGAAAGCTTAGAAACGCTCCAGACCCCTCAAACCACTTCCGCAGGTGAATCGACCAATTACGGAATTGGATGGGCCAATCGGCAAGATGGGCATGGGCATTTACTTGTGGGGCATACAGGAGGATCGGTAGGTGGTACGACCTATGCATTCATGTCACCAGATACGGAGACGGTCGTGGTAATGACGACAAATCTTTCCAGCGCTAGCTTTGGGAATCTTGCGAATGAACTTTTCGAGGTGTTTGAATAAACCACTCCTTAGTGGATGCTAAGTTTGGTTAAGCACCTGGTCGAAAGAGTGTATTGAATGGTAGCTAGTATTGGGCCGTTCCACCATCAAATGGAAACAACTCTTTGATAGGTCCGAATTCATATTCGAGGGCATCGAGTCGAATGGTTCCAAACCAATCGCCGGGAGCATCTACCACAAGTACGGTTTTCGCATAACCGGTTTCGTCAAAGCCTCTTCGGAAGTGTACCCGTGATTTGACCACAAATACGTCGAAATCATCGGGATTAATTCCCCCAAATCTAAGTGACTCGGGACGGATGATTTGTTCGTAGGTAGGACTAATGAGTAAAACGTTATTATCTCCAAATCCAATAGCTGCAACCTTCTCATATCCCCACATAGGCCCGAAAAAGAGAACTTCTCCTTGGATACGAACAGGCTTACCCGCCTGCTCTCCTGTGAATCCACCGACCCACCGATCAAAGGAATCACCCGCTTTGGCTCCCTCTTCTTCTAATGCTTGTAGCGATCGTTCATCTCGAAGGGCCGCATACAGTACATTACTTACATTGTTCTCAATAAGTTCGCTTAGTATCCAAGTGGCGTCCCCAGGTCGGTCCGAATAATCACCCATAACCACGGGGGTCTCTCCAGCAGCAAGTGCCACCTGAGTTCTTCGCACGGCTTCCTTAGGGTTCGGGAAATCCTGATCTACAAAATCATCGCGCATTCTCCAGATAAAGTCCGCCATATCATCGGCAATGGAGTCGGCGAGTACTTGATTGTCATTGGTCGTAACGTGCACTGTAGTTCCAATATCCGGTACATCGGACCATGGGAAGCCTAAAAATACACTCACAAATACATCCTTATTGCGAGCTTCCCATCGGCGGGCTCGTTCCATAATATCCATTACCGGGGATTTACCTGTCCATTGCAATACCGTTGCGGTTACCACCGGAGGTTTACGAGTTGCAGAAGTAGGTTTGTACAAGCCGTTTACGTTTCGATAGAGAAACTCAGCAGAACGTTGACCTTGTAAAAAGGCATCGTAATGAGGGAAGCGCTTGGTTACAAAAGCGGCATCGGCCCAATCCAAAAACTCCTGATCCTCATTCCCGTGCAAATCAAAGGAACCAGCTATAGGGACGTCTGGCCCCACTAATTCGCGGACTCTTTTAGCGATTTCGGCTTCTGGTTTTGGGATATCCCGAACGGCCATAGCCCCATGAAGCGCCAAGTATACACCATCTACGGGCATTTTGGATTCTAAGTCCGATAAGATGATATCCATAAAATGTTCAAAACTTTCAAGAGTGTTCCAACTCCGAGAGGACCCACCAAAGACAAAATCGGGCGAGTTTATCCCAACCACTTCAACCCCTTCTAAAATTTTTGACGCATGCACAAAACCACTAATATACCCACCATATTGGGTTCGCTCATCACCTACAAGTTCGTCGCCGGGCACATAAGGTCCATTGGTAGTCCAGTCTTCAATACCAGCATCTCCGCCTGGGCAGAAGGTGCATGTCTCTTGCTGATACTTGATAACCGCGAACCGGACGTTGTTTTGAGATTGCCCACAACTGAGTAATAAGAAGAATACTAGGACCAAGCCTAAAGTCGGAAGTGATTTATATCGAATCATATATATGAGGTATATGAGTTAAAACAAATGATCTGGTTTAACAACACCTTCAAAGTGAAAAAAAAATTAGTAAGAAACCAGCGATTGAAATGTTATACTTATAGGGTAGCATCAATCATATTATCAGGAACTATATATGTCTAAGAAAACGCTAGTTATGTTTCTTTTTTTTATAGGAATTAGTTCTTGGGTTCAAGCCCAGGAAGTTCGAGATTCTACTCAGACATATCGAATTATTAAAAATGATGGGGCTGAATATGTGGGTAAAATCATTGAAGAAAATGCGCGAGAAGTGTTACTCAAGACTCTTAGTTTAGGAGAGATTTACATTCCCAAACATGAAATAAAAGAGATTATTTTATTGTTGAGCGATGGTAAGAGTGAGGAAGGCGAGCAGTTTGCGACTAGATATTATTTTAGTACCAATGGATTTTCTCTTGATGATGAAAACTACATTATTTGGAATTTATTTGGGCCAGATATCCAAATCAATTACAAAGATAAGATGGGGATCGGTCTTATAACCACTTGGACTGGTTCACCCATTATAGGGAGTGTAAAATTTTCAAAGGCTATAGATGAATCTACCCATCTTGGTTATGGAAGCTTGCTCGGAACCGGGTCATGGTCGCAACTAAGCGTTGGGGGAGTGTTACCCTATGTTTCTCTAACCAAAGGTGATGCTATTAAAAATCTCACCTTTTCCGCAGGCTATGGTCTTTTATGGGATCAGGCCGATGTAAATGGGAATGCCCTTATTTCTGTAGCCGCTATGAACAAAACTACTAATCGAATCAGCTTAGTCTTTGATTCATTTATACTTTATAATAGTAGTCAATCCGATGTTTTTGCTCTCATTATTCCTGCAATTCGAGTAGAATCCGAAAAAAAACGCGCATTCCAAATTGGTTTTGCGGGAACCTTATTTGAAGGAGAGTTATTTGCATTTCCTCTTCCTTTGATACAGTGGTTCCGTAATTTTTAATTCAAAAGCTTAAAGACTTACTAAAAAAAAGCCTCGCAAATATGTTATTTACGAGGCTTTGATCAAATTTGGTATCCTTACTGACTATTCTACTGGTACCCCTGAAGACCCAATTCTAGGAGACCAATGAGAATGCATAACTTTCCAACCTTCAGTGGTATGTACCCAGGTTTGAGAAGCTCTGGTTGCATATGGAACATTTTGTTCTCCATTTTCAAAATTTATGTGACCATCAGTATTGAATACTACAACTGCCGTTTTTTGGTCTGTAGAAATAGTAACCATATGGTTAGACATGATAAATTCTCCAAAGTCCCATCCTTCGCCTGAGGTTTCAATATTTTCTTTGGTCTGTACAATAAGATCAGTCCCATTAGAATTAAAAACAGTTGTCTCAAATTGATTAGACATGAACTGCGAAGCCTGATCATAGTTATTGAAGATATAGGCTAGTTGAAAAGATTGCGAATCAATCGCGGATAGTTTCAACCCGAAATATACTTAAACCTGAGGATTGCGTACAAGATTATTGCTCAAAGGGAGGATATTGAAACTGAAATAATTGGGCCTTAT
>JAYPDB010000157.1:0-4223 GCA_038125045.1 Bacteroidota bacterium | reverse complement strand
TTCCATATGCCAGACTAAATGCTTTCCAGTCTTCACTAGTGAATTTATGGGCGTTGAATTCATGAAGAATAATCTGGAAAAAGGCATCCGAAAGTTGTTCTTCAGCTCCAGTAAATTCCCTTTTAAAAGGCTTGAACATCATGATTTATATTAATCCAATTCTCTTTGCTTTTTCTTTACGGTCTTTGGGAACATACTTAATGTACTTCTCAGTAACTGATATACTTGAATGCCCAAGCTGTTCTTTCACATCGTAGATATTGTAGCCTGCCTTGAGAAAATTGGTAGCTGCCGTATGGCGTAGACTATGAAAATGATAGGCCTCGCTCAGGCCAATTCGGTCTACAGATTCCCTGAATATTTGAGTTGGTCCTTTCTCATAAAGTTGCATGGAAGTGTTAGAATCAGAGTCAGGAGATTCAAAAACATATCGCTCCGATTGGCTATTGACCTGCTTTTTCCAGGAGCTTAGAACTTTCTTTATGGTTTTGTCAATGATAACGGTGCGAGATTTCCCCCCTTTTCCAGCCACTACGGTAAGTTCGTAATTATCTAAATCGAGATGCTTCCATTTTAGTGAAAGGAGTTCACCTTTTCGGAGACCAGTGTGGTAAGCCGTTCGTACCATGGGCTCAAACCACCGTTGCTCTTTATCCTCCGAAAGGATATATCCTTTCTCAACATTTTTCTGAATATGGACCCTATTTGAAGCAATAATTTGTTCGAGCTCCTTCTTCGGAATAATCTGATCTTTTAGCTCGTCGTCTTCTTTCTTTTGTGTTAACTCTTTTGCAAGGTGTGATCCAATGCCCTTTTTTTCTACCCAGCTAAAAAAAGCTTTGATTTTGCGAAGGTAAGAGTTCTGTGCGCCAGCACGGAGTTCAGATCGGAAGCAAAAATCCTGTATATCTTTCTTTTGAACAAGATCGAAAAACATAGTTTCTCCAACATGCCGATTAAACCCTTCAAGTACTGTTCTGTACTCTCTTATCGTCTTATCCTTTAAATTTGGTTTATCAGCAAGATATTCTTCTATTACTTGAGATAGAAGTTTTCGGTTAGTCTCTTTTTTTTGTTTTGGCTCCCCATCTCTCCAGGCAATGAAATCAAAATTATCAAACACATTTATCGTTCCTGACTCTTGTTCAATTTCGAGGTTACGTTTATGTTTTTCTGCGACCTTCTTTCTGGTTGTCTTTAAAGAAAACTGAGTCCTTTCTTTTTTCCCGTCAATACTACGAGTGAATCTGATCGAATAGTTGCCGTTACGTTCTTTAAGTGAAGCCATGTTGCTTTTAATTTTGTACCCTCATTTGTACCCACATCAGGGAATATAGGGAAGAGAATTTATAAAAAAGCGTTAAATAAATGCCGTAATAGGTGTTTTTAAGAGGGGGTGATAGGTGGAAGGAAGGAATTCGTAGTCAGGTACTCTATCCAGTTGAGCTACGGGTGCAGTAAATCAAAATGCAAAACTCATATCATTTTGCACTTTTGAAAGATAAACAAGATAAGCATATTAAATCAAAGTGTCTCTTGTTTTCCTTAAAAAATAATCCACAACTACGATGAAGCTAGCCAAATTCGACATTAAAGGGTTCATATCAACACATCTTGCAACCTGTGCCATGGTACTGTTGGCCATTAGCATGGCATGTAACCCTGCTCCTCAACTCACAGATGAAGCTATTCTTATCAAAAATGTTTCCATCATCGATCCAGTCAATGGCTTAGAAACGCAAAAAAGTGTCGTAATCGATAACGCAAAAATAGTCCGCATTTATGAGCATTCAAATGTGCCCGAATTTGGTAACATCACACTGATAGATGGCACCAACCACTACCTTATGCCTGGGCTCTGGGATGCCCATGTTCATTACTCTTTCGACCAAAATATGCGTGGTGCGATGAATGCCTTATTTCTTAAATACGGAATCACCAGCGTACGAGATACCGGTGGGCCGATGGACATTGTGTTGCCGGTCAAGGTAGCTTCAACCCGAGAAAACGAAGTTAGCCCTAGTATATACATTGCGGGGCCTCTGATCGATGGGAGTCCAAATGTGTACAATGATTCCTCACCGTACTATCCTCTGTTATCAATCGAGAATACCGATGTGGAGGCCGTTGAAGAGAATATGGTGGCCTTAGTGGCCCAGGATTTGGATTTTTTAAAGGCCTATGAAATGCTTAGTGAGCCTCAGTTTAAGGCGCTTATGCAGGTGGCCAAAACGAGTGAACTACGGGTTACAGGACATATTCCCTTGAGTATGAACCTGTTTTCGGCGGTGGAGAATGGTCTAATGGGAATGGAGCATCTTCGAAATTTGGAGATGTCAGTGGCCGCCAATTCCGATGAACTGAAGGAGCAACGCCTCGAATGGCTACAGAATCCAGAGGGGCTTTCTGGCGGTGCTCTTCGATCTTCTATTCACGCTGCGCAGCGGATGGAGGCTATAGCTCAGATAGATAGTGCGAAATTACAGGCGGCGGCAAGCCTACTAGCCGAGCGAGGGGTATGGCAAACACCAACCTTAGCACTATATAATAATTTTGCGACCAAAGAGTATTTAGGGGACGCGGCCATGGAGCAGCTGCAGGTGCTTCCACCCGAAGTTTCTTCAGCTTGGTCGGCGGCTATGGAGATGTCGGGAACCGAAATCGACCCGGCAACGATGGCGTATGCGGATTGGATGAGGGAGACGGTGGGTTACTTGCACCAGTATCAGGTGCCTTTTATGGCGGGAACCGATACGCCGATTGGTTTTTTAATTCCGGGTTTGAGTTTGCACCGAGAGTTGGAGTTGTTGGTGCAAAGTGGGCTTTCTAATATGGAGGCTATTCAGGCTGCAACCGTTGAACCGGCAAAATTTTTGGGGGTTGAACAGCAGACCTCACGCATCCTAGAGGGCTATGAGGCCGATTTATTACTTTTGAGGGAAAATCCGTTGGAAGGTATTAGCGCGACCAAAGAAATAGAGGTGGTGATTAAGGCGGGAAAGGTGGTGCCTAGGTAAGAGTTTTAGGAAGAAAAGTGGAACCAATCTAGGGCAGCTAGAGTTTAGGGTTATTCATCAAGAGAAGCCTTGGTCTATTAGCTACTTTTTGGTAGAGGATATTGATTAGGGCAAAATGGCTAGTGATAGCTTTTTACTCATATTCCTATGCGCAGCTCAAACATCGTAGATCTCAGAAAACTAAACAAAAGTTACGACGAAGGCACTAAAAAGAGACATGTACTTCGCGACTTAGAACTTGAAGTTGCACAAGGGCAAATGTTGGTCTTACTTGGACGATCCGGTTCGGGGAAAAGTACCTTGCTCAATCTGTTGAGTGGTATTGATCGACCCGATTCTGGGCAGGTGATGATTGATGGCACCGATATCTCCCTGCTTACTGAAAAAGAGCGAACCTTATTTAGGCGCACTCATATTGGTTTTGTGTTTCAGGACTTTAATTTGATTTCTACTTTAACCGCCTTCGAAAATATCATGTTACCACTCCGACTTCAGGGCAAGAAGGATGTGGCAACGGAGCAACTAGCTCTGCATTTTTTAGAAGAAGTGGGTTTGGCCGATCGTAGAGATAGTTATCCCGACCGTCTATCGGGTGGAGAGCAGCAGCGAGTGGCCATTGCCCGCGCTTTGGCTCATGAGCCTACTTTTATTCTGGCCGATGAGCCAACGGGGAATTTGGATTACAAAACAGGAAGTAAAATTTTGTCCATGCTGTCTGATTTGGTACGAAAAAATGGTCGTACGATGATTATTGCCACACATGACCGGGAGATGGGCCAGATTGCAGATCGGGTGCTCGAGTTACAAGAAGGGCAATTGCAGGAACATCAAGCCATCCAGGAATCCTAAGCATTATGTCCGTGCAATCAGACGATTTACTATGGGTTTCTAGCCTGCGCTTTTTGTTGAAGCATCCCTGGCAGTTGGCTCTATCCATCGTAGGGGTGGCCTTAGGGGTGGCCATGGTGGTTTCGATTGATCTTTCGAACAGTTCGGCGCAGCGAGCTTTTTCTCTTTCAGCCGAGGCGGTAGCAGGAAAAGCAACGCATCAGATCGTGGGCGGAGGTGAGCAGTTGAGTGAGCAGGTGTATCGGCGCCTGCGCATCGACGGAGGCATTCGGAAGGTGGCCCCAGTGGTTCAAGGCTTTGGGCGTTTGGATGGGCTGGCTCGGAGTTTTCAAATATTAGGTGTGGATCCTATTGCCG
>JAYPDB010000156.1:0-4242 GCA_038125045.1 Bacteroidota bacterium | reverse complement strand
GACCAGCAAATAGACTTGCCATGGCTCGTCCTAGACCAGATCCACCGCCGGTGATGATAACTCGTTTATTATTTACTGAAAACATGGCCTATATGTATCGATTAATGAGATATTCTAAATATTCTTGCTTACCGCTTGTTTGCTTTAAATCCCCATTATCTTTGGCAATGTTCCGCAAATCTTCTAAACTAAGCGTGCCCTCCTCAAATGCTTTACCATCTCCTGAATCAAAGGAGGCATACCTATTTTTCCTAAAGGTGGTATAGGGTGATTCCTGAAAAATGCGGTTAGCAATCATGAGTGATCGAGCAAAAGCATCCATACCACCAATATGAGCATGAAAAATATCTTCTAAATCTGTTGAATTTCGACGGGTTTTGGCATCAAAATTAATTCCTCCTCCCTGAAATCCTCCAGCTTCTAAAATGATTAACATGGCCTGAGTAAGATCGAACAAATCAACCGGAAATTGATCGGTATCCCAACCGTTTTGATAGTCACCTCTGTTGGCATCGATGCTACCCAGCATTCCACGATCGGCAGCAACTTGTAATTCATGTTCAAAGGTATGTTGCGCTAAAGTTGCATGATTCACCTCTATATTTAACTTGAAATCTTCGAGCAGTCCGTAGTGTTCTAAAAATCCAATAACCGTGGCCGAATCATAATCATATTGATGCTTTGAGGGTTCACTCGGCTTTGGCTCTATAAAAAATGTGCCTTTGAAACCCTGTGCTCTTGCGTAATCTCTAGCCATATGAAGGAAGCGAGCAAAGTGATCTTGTTCGCGTTTCATATCGGTATTTAATAGACTCATGTACCCTTCTCTTCCGCCCCAAAAGACATAATTCTCACCGCCTAATTTTATGGTTGCATCCAAGGCGTTTTTCACCTGTGCACCGGCTGCAGCTACTACATCAAAATCAGGGTTTGTAGCTGCTCCATTCATATATTTTGGATGAGAGAAACAGTTTGCAGTTCCCCAGAGTAGTTTAACACCTGACTCTTTCTGTTTTTGAAGAGCATAATCGGTAATAAAAGCTAGACGCTTTTCCGACTCGACCAGTGTTTCACCTTCTTCAATAAGATCAAAGTCATGAAAACAATAATAGGGCACCCCTAATTTGGTAATAAACTCAAAAGCGGCATCCATCTTATCTTTCGCTTGCTCGTAAGGATCTTGATGGCTTAACCAAGGAAAACGTTTTGTACCAGGGCCAAAGGGATCACCACCGGTACCTGTTAAGGTATGCCAATACGCTACTGCGAATCTAAAATGATCTTTCATGGTCTTACCAGCCACCATTCTGTTTTCATCGTAGTATCGGAAGGCCAATGGATTATCCGATTCAATACCTTCGAAGGGAATCACCCCTATACCTTTAAAATATTCCTTATCTCCTATTACTGCTTTCATGAAAATCGATTCTTTATTAGTTGATTAATGTGTGTTGCTCTAAGGCATGTAACCACTGCTCATAAAGTTGTGCATAGCGCTTTGTTGCCTCCAGATCAGGTTCCAGAACTTCAATCCGCTCTAGTGAAGCAAAGGCTTCATCGGCATTTGAATAGAATCCCGCACCCAAGGCGGCTCCCCTCGCGGCACCAGCTGCCCCATCGGTATCGTATAATTCTAACCGCGTTCCGGTTACGTTTACAAATATCCTTCTGAATTCTGAGCTTAGGAATAAATTAGCTTTCCCCGCGCGAATGGTGGTTGGTGTTCCTCCCAAATCCTTGAATAACTCAAAACCTACATTCAAAGCATACACGATACCCTCTAGAGCACTTCGTAAAATGTGAGCGGTGGTATGCTGATTGAAATTCAAATTCAAAAAGTGAGACCCTATTAGCTTGTTTTCAAAAACTCGTTCCGCGCCATTTCCAAATGGCATACAATGTATCCCATTACTGCCGGGGTCAATTTCTTCGACCAAAGCATTCATTTGTTCATAGTCGACCGAAGTCGTTCCAACCGATAGCAAACGTTTTAGCCAGCTGTACATAATCCCCGTTCCATTGACACAAATAAGGACGCCATTTCTGGGATCTTCCGAGGTATTATTCACATGCACAAAGGTATTGATACGGGATTTTTGGTCCGACATTTTTTGATCGGTAACGGCATAGATTACCCCAGAGGTTCCAGCAGTAGCTGCTATTTCTCCGGGTTCTAATACATTAAGAGAAAAAGCGTTATTTGGCTGATCTCCGCATCGGTAACTAATACCTACTCCCTCATTAAGGCCCCAATTATATGCTGTATCTTTATGAACCTTTAAGTCGGAACCTATGGCAGGAACTCTATTGGGAAGCAACTGCTCGTCTATTTGCATGGCTTCTAAGAGTTCACTACTTACACACTCGTGTTCATAATCCCAAAAAATACCTTCGGAAAGACCCGTATCCGTGGTTGTACACACACCGGATAATTTCATTGCGATATAATCGCCTGGAAGTAAAATTTTATGGATTTTCGCAAAGACATCGGGTTCATTAGAACGAACCCATGCTAATTTTGAGGCGGTAAAATTACCGGGTGAGTTTAAAAGATGGTGACGGCAAAAGGTTTCGCCCAATTCTTGTTGAATATGATCACCTATGGAAACAGCCCTACTATCACACCAAATTATTGAGGGTCTTAACACCTCTAATTGTTCATCTACCAGCACTAAACCGTGCATCTGATACGAAATACCAATGCTCTGAATGGACTTTGTATCTATCTGTGATTCTTTGACCAATAAATGAAATGCTTCGTTCAAATACTGCCACCACAGTTCTGGATCTTGTTCGGCCCAACCTTCGTGCGGAGCGGATATACGCATTTCTTCTTTCGGATAGCTCATTGATGCTATCACTCCCTTACGATCACCCTCATAGAGTGATAACTTTATGGAAGAACTTCCTAAATCTATACCCAAAAACATGGCCAAAACAGAGAAACCGAATTTTTAAATGGTCATTTACATACTCCTCGTAGAGTATATTCAATAGTTACCAAAAAGAAAACAAAATTTGAGCAAAATTATCTAGAAAATTGAGCAACTTTTTCTCAACTACAGCTCGAATCTCTCTCTTTCACTTTAACAGGAACCAAACTAACCAAGCCCTGATGCTTGATGGGGCTTTGTATTCTCATTAACAAATTGCTCAATGCGTTATCGGCTAAACTCGTATAATCGGTGTCTACTGAGCTTAAGGTTGGGTAATGAGTCTCACAAATAGGCAAATTATCATAGCCTACTACTGCGACTTCCTTTGGAATTTCATACCCCTCTCTTCTTGCCACTTCCATGAAGCCAACCGCCATGGCATCATTGCCCACAAATACAGCATCCGGTCTCTGATCAGCAGCTAAAAAGGCTTTAAAAGCTGCGGTACCCGACTCTAAGGTATAATCTCCTTGAAACCTCCAAACCACATCACTTTTTGCCATATGAGTTACATAATCGATAAATCCATTGCTCCGAAATCTGGATTCAGGCATGTAACCAGGGCCTTCGACCAAGCCATAACGTTGATATCCTTGCTCATGAAAATGTTTTGCCACTAAATAACCTCCCTGATATCCATCAAAGGTTACCGTATCCATGATGGTACCGTCAATATTAGAACATGAGATAATGGGGAAATCCTTGTCCTCAACTTTTAATACCTCTTCATAGTCCTTATGAGTTAGATTGGGTATAAAAAGAACAGCGCCTTTGTATCCCATAACTTTACACTCTGTAATCAATTTTTTTAGAGAGATCGAGCCTTCTGCAACGCTGAATAATGATAAAGAAACATTTTTCTTTAATGCAGCCTCTTGAAATCCTACAAAGAAGGAGGAGTAAAATTCACCTGTTCTAAAATTTGTAATCAGGGCAACATAAGTAGGAAAGGTATCGGGAAGCGATCGATTGCTTGTTGGAAGTACATACCCAAGTCGCTGAGCAGCTGTGATGATCTTTTTCCTGTTTTGTGGGGAAATTCGTCCTTCTCCTCGTATGGCTCGGGAGATAGTAGATAGTGAAAACCCCGTTTCTTCTGCAATGTGTTTGAGTGTAATTTTCATAATTGAGCAAAATTTGCACAAATAACTTTACATTTTCAACCCGAAATCACATCTGAGCATTCCAAGCTAGGACTAGACCATAAAAGGAAAATAAGCCTTGGCATTCCCGTAACAGATCGCCACCACATACTCACCCAAAAGATCCATGTCCTTAGGGATGAGGCCTTTTTCCACATCATTGC
>JAYPDB010000155.1:0-4295 GCA_038125045.1 Bacteroidota bacterium | reverse complement strand
ACATTTCCTTCCGCCCATTCATTATACGATTTAACTAAGATAAAAGGGAGTTGCCATGGTTTTAGCTCCTTCCGAATAACCTGCCATTGCGCTTCTAATAACTCAAGGATATTCCCTTGAATCACATTGCCACTATTACCGTACCGATAGGTGGTATCCCAGCCACTCAGTAAGGTAGGACAGAAGTGCTCGTGGACTTTGTTTTGAATAATATGCTTCCTGAACCATTCTAGATATTCCTCAGAGCTTGTCACCACGGGTTTCTTCCAAGGATGCAAGGATGCCAGAAGTTTTCTCCGTTTGAAGGTGCCGGTTTGATTAAACACATCTTCGGGTGGAAACCCCACACGAGTAAAATGGAGCTGGGTTTCTAACTCTTTTGGGGTGAACAGAGTTGGAAATACCCAGTGAATTTGCCTACCCGTTCGCTGTTCAAAAGCGTGATTCATTTCCAATATATAGCGAATGGCATCAGCCGAATCGGGAGCGTTTACCTGGTACAAAGGGTTGCCATCTAGGCTTAGATATCTACCGTCAGAAAAGTACGGAAGTAGATCATCGATGTGAGCATCAATGTCTTCAAGCCGATACAGCTGCTTAAAAATAATCTCTTTTTCTTTACCTACCCAGGAACGGGTCCAATCGGCATTGGCCCATGCAAAGAAAAATCGCTGCTCAATGGAAGTAGAACGCAGATGAAACTCGGGTACCTTGGTAAGGGTGCGTTTGTTTTTCCAAAACCAATAATACCAATACACCAAGCCATCTAAGCCCATCTCACTGCTTTGGTGAATCACCTGTTCTGCGTCTTTGGGTTTGGATAAATCGTAGAAATTGTCATTGAGCGGACGAATAGGATGCTGATGTCCTGAAAATTTAGGAGAACTGTTTCGGATATTGGTCCATTCCGTAAACCCCTTACCCCAATGGCGATCATTTTCGGGAGTGCTGTAAAATTGAGGTAAAAAATAGGCGTAAATTTCTGGCATCATGGCAAATCGTTAGATAATTCTTCCGTCTTGCATGCGTATTATCTGATCGGCTACATCTTCATAACTGTAATCATGAGCTATGTTGATCACTAGTTTACCCTCATTTTTTAGATAGGGTAGAACTCGCGTGTAAAAAATTTCTTTCGAAGCAGTATCCTGATAGGCCACCCATTCATCAAATATATAGACCGCTTTGTCTTCTAGCAGCATGTGCACCAATTCGAGCCGTTTCTTTTGCCCCTGTGATAAATCGGTGGTTGAAAACACCCCGTCATTAAGCTGAACTTTTTGGTCCATCTCGAGCATGGATAAAAATAGAGCACCTTTTTCCAATTGTTCATCTGTTAAATGGCGAAGGTCTTTAAATACATACGAATCGGTTAAAATCACCGCAAACTGATTTCGATATTCGTCTATATTGCTCTCATCGATTGGCTTCCCGTGATGCCACAAAGCTCCACTCTTCGGCCGATAGAGACCACAAATCAGCTTAATAAGAGTACTCTTTCCAGACCCGTTTCCACCCTCTATAAATAGGATTTCTCCAGCATGTAACTCCAGATTTATGTCTTTGAGCCCAAACCCATGGTCATGATTTGCGTAGTGAAAGTGAAGATCTGAAAGCCCAACTAGAGGCTTCCTATTGCCTGTTGAAAGGGTGCTTTCCATTCCAGAACTACCGGTAAGCCCTTGGTTTTTTTCTTTTCGGGTTGAAGGGATCCGAGACCCACCACCATCCCCTTCGAGTTTTATTCCCAAATGTTCAATCTGAATGACCGAGGCTTCTATGCGTTTGATGGTTCCTAAAAATCCCGACACCGTAGATAGAGGGCCTAACATGAAAAGAATGAGTGTCAAATAGGTGGCAAAAAATGAAATCGAAACGATGCTGTATAGATAGACTAAAATGATCATTCCGCCCAAAAATGATAACAAAATCACATCATTGAGTCGATTGTTGAATGAATTTAATGCCGTCTCCCTGAAATAGGAATCCATTTGAATATTGGATTCTTTTCGCAAAGTGATATCTACATAACGTTCTCTAAATTTTTGATGCATGACCAAATTGGCCATACCATAAACCAAGCCTTCTATGAGTTTGTAGATTACATTGGATTGCTCTCGGTTTTCTCTAGAATAGCGACCAATGAAGTTTAGATTAATTTTATTCACCACAAATACACATGCAAAGCCCACTAGGGTTAGGGAAGCCATTAATGGAGAAAGCCAAAATAAATACACCAAAATTCCTATGACAGTTGCCAGGCCAGTAACCACACTGGGCAGTCTGTTAATAAGATTAGCGATATGGTTTAAATCATCGGTAAGTATGGGTAAAATATTGGATTGTAATCCTTCAACCCGTTCAAATGGAGCGGCTAATATTCGCTCTGAAAGGGTAAGTCGTAAATCATGGATAATGTCTCTGTTGATTTTCGCAATGCTTACCGATGAGAGCACAGCTGCAATGAGATAGACCCCAATCATAGAAAAAAAATATCCGCTAAAGTCTAGGAGATTAAAGGCCTGCTCACCCACTAATGACTGTTGTATTTCTTTAATAATTAGGGTGGAAAATACCCCGGTTAACATCGAAGTGATCAATGTGAGTAAAAGCAGGGATGTAGCAGGTCGTAAAACGCGAATGAGTGCTCGCATTTGTGAAAGTAATGGCTAATTGTTGAGGAATTATCTTAGCACATAATACACTCAAATAGACTCTTCATCAATTTGAATAATTACCTCGTTTTTTCGGCCGATTACTTTATAGGGTGAATCATAGACAAGTAACATCGCCTGACCAATGGTTTGAATACCATGTGTTTTTGCAATTTTCGCTAACTCAGCGCTATAATAACGTACATTTCGGCCCGATGCATAGCCCCCAAACTCGAGGGCAAGAAAATATCCGGGCTCACTCTCGAAAACCTTTACCCCATTAGACATCGCTTCTGGAGTATTTTCTGGTTTGAAATCCTTGGGTAGCACAAATTCCATGATGTTGTTTCCCTCACCATCTCCCATATAGACGGGGGATGTCATGCTAATTTTTTGGCGGCTGGAATTATTACCTGATATAAAATTGAATAGGCTGCCAAAATTATTATTCGACTGAATTTTCATGACAGGCGGATAGTAACGGACCTCTCCTACATCTAATGTTTTAACTACTGTGAAATACTGAGTTTCGATAGATTGAGCCATTGTTTTGTTATTTAAAAGGGCTATAAAAATGATGATGAATAAACCCTTAATATGTAACGTATTGTACATTTTCATTCGCAGACTGTTTTAATACCTATAGATTAAATAACCTTAAGATTCTTTAGGTCATTCCATATTATCTAGATCATGTACCAAATGATTTAAGTTTTCGATAGATTTATGCATGATTTAATTTGTTTTATAGCATGATTAAGAATCACAATTTGTTTATAATTTTTTTATTGCTGTGGGGTGTCCGCATTTTAGGTACCATTTTCTTTTTTTTAAGAGGCAGTACGTTAGAGGAAATTTCTGTTCAAAATGTTTTCCTTTCTGTCGCATGGCAAACAGGAGAATTGCTCGTACTCTATGTTGTATTCTATTACTTAGGGTGCATCAAATGGATTAAACTGGTGATCTATTTGGTCATTGGTATGCTATTTTTGATTCTGGCATCGTGGTCAATTTTAGATCCCATTATCATGTCTCTTGCAGGGGATCGTTTAACGCCATCATTGTTAGCACATTTTGCTGGGCCTCAAATATTTTTAAGTGATGAATTATGGCTTCCTATCAAAGAAAATGCCATTATCGTGATATTTGGACTTGTATTGGTGACCATCGTTACCCGGTTTCTCGTTCGCTATTTCATTCAAGCTTATCATCAGAAGTTTAAAGTAATCTATACATCACAGGCCGGCTTATTATTACTAGCCACAATGCTTATGGTAGGTTCTTGGGGTATTCAACCCGATTATTTCATCTATCCCCCAGAGTTTGCATTCATTAGAAACGCACTGGAGTGGGATCGTTTTGTTCCTGATTCAAAAGATATTAAAGAGCTTCGATCGTTTTATGGCCTTGAAGGTCCAGAAGATTACCCAGATTTTCCACTCGTGTATCGAATACGGAACTTGAATAACTCATTAAAGAAGCCCAACATCGTTTTGTTGGTGATTGAATCTTTTCGAGCAGCTTCCTTTCAAGTATATAATCCAGACTCAACCGCAATTGTATTACCCGGAATGAGTAAGTTTGCTCGGAGATCTAAGGTTTTTCCTTATATGATTTCCAATGGCTTTCCTAGTACTGAGG
>JAYPDB010000154.1:0-4307 GCA_038125045.1 Bacteroidota bacterium | reverse complement strand
AGGTTCGTCTTCGTGGTATCCGTATTTTTGATATCACAGACATCCAAAACCCAGAGTATATTGCTAACGTACAAACCTGTCGCGGCTCTCATACCCACTCTGTGTTAAAAGATCCAAACGATGATGAAAACATTTACGTATATGTTTCTGGTTCGTATGTAGTACGTCCCGATGAAGAACTCCCTGGATGTTCTGATCTTCAGCCCAATGAAGATCCTAATTCAGCCTTATTCCGCATCGAGGTAATCAAAGTACCTCTCGATAGCCCACAAGATGCAACTATTGTCAGTTCACCTAGAATCTTTGAAGACCTTGAAGAACCCCCAACTCACGGTTTAGCCCCTGCCGATCTAGAGGTCATTGAAGCTGCCAAAGCTGCCGGTGCCTTTACCTATCTTCGGGGTGGGACCGAACGAGTTTTACCTGGACGTTTTGTTCAAGGGTTGCTCGCTAACATCGTAGAAGAGCGAGGCGGAGAAGGTGCCCCTACTGCTGAAGATTCGACCAATCTTCGTGCCAATATTCAGTCTATCATCGATGAAATGTTTGGTGGTGGTGAAGATGATGTTGCGGCACGTAGAGGTCCCGATCAATGCCATGATATCACTCTCTACCCAGAGATAGGTCTTGCGGGCGGCGCCTGTGAAGGATACGGCTTACTCTTAGATATTTCTGACCCCGCAAATCCTGTTCGAATCGATGCCGTAGCAGACTCTAATTTCGCATATTGGCATTCCGCTACCTTCAGCAACGATGGTAATACCGTAATCTTCACCGATGAGTGGGGTGGCGGTGGCGCACCAAAATGTCGTGATACCGACCCAATGGAATGGGGTGCTAATGCTATTTTCACTATTGAAAATGGAAAAATGGTATTTCATGAATACTATAAAATGCCAGCTCCTCAGACTGTAAATGAAAACTGTGTGGCGCACAATGGTTCACTAATTCCAGTACCTGGTCGTGATATAATGGTTCAATCTTGGTATCAGGGTGGTATTTCAATCTTTGACTTTACCGATCCTGCTAACCCCGTTGAAATTGCATTCCATGATTACGGCCCCACTTCTGGTGAGTCCATGTCAATGGGTGGAAGCTGGAGTGTATACTGGTATAACGGCGTTATCGTAAATTCTGAAATCGCGAGAGGCTTAGATTTATTTGAGCTTACACCTAGTCCATTCATGACAGAGAATGAAATCGCAGCTGCTAAGACTGTAACTTGGGATTACTTAAATCCGCAAGGTCAACCTAAGATTAGTTGGCCTGCGTCTTTCCATTTAGCTAAAGCCTATGTAGATCAACTAGATCGTGATGGTCAGTTAAGTGATGCTGAAATCATGGAAATCCGTCAAAGTATCGCCCAGGCTGAAATGGCCAGCGAACGCAAGCAAGCTAGTCTTCTTGAAGATTTGGCTAGTAGTGTTTCTGCAAAAGCCTCCAACTCTGGAAATCCAGATAAAGTAATGGCTCTGGCCAACGCTCTAAAAGATTTGGCTGGATAATCACTTAGCCATAAACTCTTTAAAAGCCTCATTTCTTACGGTTTGAGGCTTTTTTTATGTACTTTATGTATGTGAGTAAGGGATGAATATATTAGGTATGCGACCAATTGTTTATTTAATAAGCTTTGTACTTTTTTTGGGGATTACCAACATAGAGGCCGTCTATGCTCAAATTATTATCAATGAATTGAGTGCGGATAATGTGAGTATCCTACAGGATGATGATGGGGATTATTCGGATTGGATTGAACTTCATAATCCTACCAACTCGGCGCTTTCACTCGACGGGCTATTCTTGAGTGATGACATTCAAAACTTAGATAAGTTCCCATTACCAGAAGGTGAATTAGCTGCTTTTGGTTATTTGATTGTGTTTGCATCAGACAAAAATCGATCACATGTTGTACAAAGCTGGAATACCGTCATTAGAAAAGGCTCCAATACCAAATACATTCTGCCTAATGCTCTCACATCTAGCCGATGGATAGAAAAAGACTTTGATGATTCAAATTGGAATACTGGTGTATTGGGCATTGGTTATGGAGATGGTGACGACAATACAACTGTACCTGAAGCCACCCTATCCGTTTTTACGCGTACTACCTTTACAATTGAAGACACAAGTGACATAACAAATATGTACCTGCACATCGATTATGATGATGCGTATGTGGCTTACATCAACGGAACCGAAATTAGCCGGGAGAATATTAATGGCGAAGCTCCTCTGGCCTACAATCAACTTGCCGAAAATTACACCGAACCAAAATTACCGTATGGAGACGCTTTAGAACCCATTAATTTGGAACATTATCGTCACCTTTTTACTTCAGGAACCAATGTTTTAGCTATTCAGGTGCATAACCATAGCGCAGGGAGTTCCGATCTTAGCCTGATTCCCTATCTAACTTTTGGCTACAAATCTGCTCAATATACTCCCAACAGGATTTCATCCGACATTGAAATTCCAGATCAGCAAAAGGGTACGATTCACACCAATTTTAAACTTAGCTCCGCAGGTGAAACCCTTTTTCTATCGAATGATAATCATACGATTTTGGACAGTCTCAGTTATCCTTTGCTAAAGAAAAACGAAAGTTTTGGACGAATCACAGGTTCCAATGATACCGGTATATTTACGGAAACAACACCAGGCAGAACCAATAATACCCAAGCCTATAACCAACGATTAAACATTCCCGAACGCTCTCATACCGGTGGTTTTTATGACCAAAGAATTCTACTAAGATGGGCTCATACGAGCGATGAAGACACCATGAGCCACCCTCCAGTCTATTATACCACCGATGGTAGCATCCCGACAACTCGCTCCGATCTATTTACCATTGAGGGAATTCAAATAGACTCCACCATGGTCTTACGGTTTAGAGCCCTAGCGGACGGCGCTTTAGCAAGTGATGTTCAAACCGAAAGTTATTTCATCTATGAAACCCATGAATTACCCGTTATATCGATAAGCACGGATCCTGAAAATCTCTGGAGTGATCATAAGGGAATTTATGTGGTGGGTACTAATGGGACCGGGGGAAATGGTCACGATAATGCCAATTGGAATCAAGATTGGGAAATTCCGATTGGTTTTGAATTTTATGACAAAGAAAAAACGAGGCAGATAGATACGGGTGCTGGAGCAAAAATTTTTGGAGGTTGGAGCAGGCTCAATCCCATGAAATCTCTTGCCATCTTCTTCCGCTCAGAATATGGCTTAGGAGAAGTGGACTATCCTTTCTTTCAGAACAAAGATATCGCCCAATTTGAATCCATTGTACTTCGCAACTCAGGAAATGATTTTAGCTCACAAGGGCATTCCATGTTTCGTGACGGACTTATGCAAACACTGGTGCACGGAACTGAAATTGATGGGTTAGGATTTCAACCCGCAGTGGTATACTTAAATGGAGAATATTGGGGGATTCATAACATCCGTGAAAAAATAAATGAACATTATGTGGCCTCTAATAGTGGTGTTCAACCCGATGAAATTGATTTACTCTACAATGGTTCTGGCCTAAATTATTTTGCTGCATCAAATGGATCAGCAGAAGATTACGATGCCTTAATTGATTACGTTCGGCGAAATTTACTTCTTTTTCCTGCCCAATATGAGCGGGTATACCAGATGATGGATATGGATAATTATATCGATTATGTAGCTGCTCAAATCTATTATGCCAATACCGACTGGCCCGGCAACAACACAAAGCTTTGGAAAAGCCAAAAACCCGATGGAAAATGGCGATGGATTCTATACGATACTGACTTTGGCTTTGGTCTCAGCTATGGTGGCCAAGCTTGGCATAACACCCTAAGCTTTGCTTTAGAGCCCAATGGACCGGCCTGGCCGAACCCATCTTGGTCAACCTTACTATTTCGACAATTATTCGATAGCCCAAGTTTCAGGGATTCCTTTACAAATCGTATGGCGGACCTCATGAATACCTCCTTTAAACCATCCCATGCCAATCACATAATTGATTCACTAGCTGGACTAATTTACAGTGAAATTCCGCGACATATGGCTACCGTCACACGTAGTGGAGCCTGGGGCGGAAGCACTACTGGTTGGTATGATCAAATCACACAACTCAAAACCTTTGCTCGAGAGCGACCCCACTACATAGAAGAATTTTTTACAGATCAGCAAGGACCACTTGGAGTCGGTGCTTTGAAATCAACCGTGCTGAAGAACGCAACGCCCGATTTCGGAATCATTCGAATTAACCGACTAAACATCACCGATTCATACTGGTCAGGAGACTATTTTTCAGATGTTGATATTCC
>JAYPDB010000153.1:0-4359 GCA_038125045.1 Bacteroidota bacterium | reverse complement strand
GTTATCCAAGTATCTCCAGTTGTTACCATGATCAAAAGTTTCGTAAACGCCACCATCGGTACCGATGAGTAGGTAATTGGGATCATTGGATCGGAATGCTAAGGCATGATTATCCGAGTGCTTATTTCGTTCGGGAAGGTTGCTATAGGTTTTCCCATGGTCATCAGAAACAATGGTACGAACGTTCATTAGATAGATTCGTCCAAAATGATTAGGGGAAGCGTACAGCTCTTGATAGTAATGAGGTCCAGTTCCCCCAGAAACCATGTCAGACATTTTAGTCCATCGCTCTCCTTGGTCATCGGACATAAATAGACCTCCTTTGGTGCGATCTAATTCAATGGCAGCATAGACGATATCGGGATTCTGGGGAGAAATCGCCAAACCAATCTTGCCTAAATTAGAACTTGGAATGCCATTTTTTAAGGCTTTCCAATTTTCACCACCATCAGTAGATTTGTGTAATCCACTTCCTGGACCTCCGCCCATATAGGCCGCCACCGTTCGGTGTCGTTGCCAAGTGACGGCATAGAGTACGTCGGGATTCCGTGGATCGATGACAATATCGGTAACACCCACCCATTCGTCGTCTCCTAATACTTTATTCCAATTCTCTCCACCATCAGTCGTTTTATACAGACCTCGTTCGCCTCCTTTACTCCAAAGTGGACCTTGCACCGCTACCCAAATAATATTTTCATTATCTGGATGAATGATAATCGTTGAAATATGTTCGGAGTTTTTAAGCCCCATATGCTTCCAGCTATCGCCTCCATCGGTACTTTTGTAGATGCCATCACCAAATCCTACATGTCGTCCACCGACATCCTCACCTGTGCCTACCCAAACAACACTAGGGTTAGATGGAGCTAGGGCAATATTACCAATGGAGTAGGAACTTTGGTTGTCAAAAATAGGCCGCCAAGTAACCCCAGCATTTTCGGTTTTCCAAACCCCTCCAGAACCTGCAGTAACAAACCAAACATGTTCGTTTTCGGGATGAATCGCAATATCCGAGATTCGACCAGAAGCAAATCCCGTACTAACGCCGCGCCATTTTAGGGCAGAATAATTCAAATTCTCAGGGGTTGTGACCTCTTGTGCATGAGCCGGTAAAAGACCCAAAACAAACATCGCAACTCCAAGAAATAAAGATAAAATAGATTTCATAATACCGTATTAGTGTCAGATTTAGATTAGTGAAGATAAATTATTGGTATCTGATCAAAAGGCAAGGGTCATTAACGTAATTTTTCAACCCGTAAAATGGTGATATCTTGTGGATAATTTGATGCGAGGAACTGCGCAACTTTGGTTATCTTTATTCAACCCGAAACGATTGAATATTTGGCATGAGTGATAAACCACGTGAGTATTGTGGAATTTTTGGAATAGCCGACCATCCTGAAGCCGCTTTGTTAAGCTATTATGGTTTGCATTCACTTCAGCATAGAGGTCAAGAATCGGCTGGTATTGTGACTTCGTTTTATGACGAGGAAAAAGAAAAGCAAGTGATGCCTACCTACAAAGACTTTGGGTTGGTGCTAAGCGTTTTCGACAAGCCAAAAATATTTAAAAAAATATTGAAAGGACGCTCAGCCATTGGGCACAATCGATATTCAACCTCAGGTTCCTCTAAAAATCCAGCTAACATCCAGCCGTTCAGAGTGCACTATCGTTCGGGTAATATTGCTATAGGGCATAATGGGAATCTGTCCAATGCCAAACAAATAAGAGAATCGTTCACAAAAGAAGGGGTTCTTTTCCAAAGCACTTCCGACACAGAGCTCATCCTTCATCTGATTGCACAGAGCAAAAAAGATAAACAGTTGGATCAAATTTTAGATGCACTTGGTCGAATCGAAGGGGCATTTTGTTTGGTAATCTTAACCGATGATGCTTTGATTGCTGTACGTGATCCCAATGGATTCAGACCCTTGGCACTAGGTCGAATTGATGGCTCCTACTGTGTGGCTTCTGAGACCTGTGCGTTTGATATCATTGGGGCCGAATACGTCCGTGACATAGAGGCTGGTGAGGTGTTGGTAATTCCGCACAATGTAGCTGAACAAGGGTTATCAGAAGATCAATTACTCTCATTTACCATACCCCCAAAGTCAGGAACATCTACAAGTCAATGTATTTTTGAGTATGTGTATTTTTCGAGACCTGACAGCATGATTTTTGGCGCCATGGTCGATAAAATACGACGAAACTTAGGTAAGGCTTTAGCCAAAGAGCATCCCATACATGAGGTCATTACCAAGCAAACGGGTACCAAGCCAGTCATAATATCGGTACCTGATTCTTCCAATACTGCCGCCATTGGTTACGCGAGTGAGAACCAAAAAATGGGTCATGACTGTAAATACGATATTGGTCTTATTCGAAATCACTATGTAGGTAGAACCTTTATATCACCTGGCCAGAAATCCAGGGAGCAAAAGGTTCGAACCAAATTCAACCCAGTGAAAGGGGTTATTGAAGGGCGATCGGTCATCATTGTAGATGATAGTATTGTCCGGGGAACCACTTCTCAGTATTTGGTAAATATGATTAGAGAATGTAATCCTGCCGAAATCCATTTTTTAGTGAGTTCACCTCCTATCATAAGTCCCTGTTACTATGGGATGGATTTTCCAAGCCCAGAAGAACTGATTGCAAATCAATTTAATGGAGATATCGTAGCGATTGCTAAAGAGATTGGTGTGGATAGTTTGCGGTATTTATCTCCAAATGGATTGGTAGAAGCGGTGAAGGAAGCCAATCCATCTCACAATGACTACTGCACCGCATGTTTCACATCGAACTACCCGGTTCCTGTAAATTTTGGAGTCGACAAAGAAGAAAATGAATTGGTTTAATCAACCTGCAAGCTTTGTAACAAGTGCGCCTCGCCTAGAGGATTGCCCTCCTGCAACCAAGCCCGAGGTTTGTTTTGCGGGTCGTTCCAATGTGGGAAAATCTTCCCTCATCAATGCCTTGTTGAACCGAAAAAATATAGCTCGCACCTCGAATGTTCCTGGTAAAACTCAGCAAATGAATTATTACGCGGTGGCAGATACCTGTTATTTGGTGGATTTGCCAGGCTATGGATATGCCAAAGTTCCCAAAAGAGAACGAGAGCGATGGGGTGCCAACATAAAAGAATATCTGACTCATCGAGAGACATTACATCTGGTTCTGCATGTGATTGACGCTCGGCATCCGCCTTCTGCACTGGATGAAGAATTTTTTTTCTGGTTAGCCACTGAGCGCATTCCATTTAGTGTTGTACTCTCAAAAGCGGATAAAATTTCAAAAAACAAAGTTCAGCAAGCCAAATCACGGTTAAAAAAGTTATTGTATAACATGAATATTGAAGTTCCTATCTTGTCATACTCAGCTGAGAATAAGGATGGAATTTCCGATATTAAACAACTCATCGACGAGTTTATTCATGAATAAATCGCGAAGGTTATTCCATCACTATTATCACTCAATCAATCAAAAGTAACTATTTATGTCTTTCTCAGTCCTCCTCCTCGATAACGTAGATGCTGTTTGTAAACAAGTATTTGAACAACGTGGCATTAAAGCGGTTCAACCCGGTACACTTACTCTAGAAGAGCTTACCTCTTGTATCAATGAATATGATGGGGTGGTGGTACGAAGTGCAACTAAAATCACTCCGGAGTTGCTTCAGCATGCCAAAAATCTAAAGGTTATTGGGCGTGCGGGAGTGGGGGTTGATAACATTGATATTCCTGCCTCAACAGCCAAAGGGGTGTTGGTGATGAATACTCCAGATGGAAACACCATATCTACGGCAGAACATACCTGTGGTATGATCATAGCCATGTCACGGAACATCCCATCCGCGGTAGAAACCGTTAAGGGTGGTGGTTGGAATCGGAAAGCTTATATGGGTACCGAGGTGCATGGGAAAACCTTGGGTGTGGTTGGATTAGGTAAAATAGGTTCAGAAGTCGCCAGAAGAATGAAAGTGTTTGGAATGGAGATTTTGGCCTATGATCCATTTTCAACAGAGGAGCATGCACAACAATTAGGAGTGCAGTTAGTAGAATTAGAAGTGCTATTGGCCAACAGTGATTATATGACGGTTCACACGCCATTAACAGAGAAAACCAAAGGTCTGATTTCCAGAAAAAATAAGGATGCCATGAAGAAAGGTATTCGATTGGTCAATTGCGCGCGTGGGGGCATATATGAGGAATCTGACTTGGTGGAATTATTAGACGAAGGTATTTTGGGTGGAGTAGCTCTCGACGTGTATTCAACCGAGCCCCCGACAGAGGAGATTTATCAGATGTTGGCCCATCCTAAAGTAATCTGTACCCCACATTTAGGGGCTTCTAC
>JAYPDB010000152.1:0-4414 GCA_038125045.1 Bacteroidota bacterium | reverse complement strand
GGCGAGCTCTTTACCACCCACGATTCTTATTGTTTCCCTCCTCTACTCAGTGATTACGACCTTCAACTTTGGGGTGAGGGTAATCATGTGAAGGCCTATGAATTTATGGGGGCTCATCCAAGAACCGTCGATGGTGTAGAAGGAACTCATTTTGTTGTATCGGCTCCTGCGGCTACCAGGGTAAGTGTTATTGGGTCGTTCAATCAATGGGACGGTCGGGTGCACCGAATGCGTAAATATCATGACCAAGGGCTCTGGGAGCTATTCATACCCTTAGTAGGTGAGGGAGATTCCTATAAATTCGAAATTAAAACGCCCGTTCAGGATCCGCCGCTTAAAAAAGCAGATCCTTTTGCTTTCTATGCCGAAAAAAGGCCTCAAACCGCCTCCATCGTTCACGACATTTCTGGATATGAATGGGGGGATCAAGACTGGATGGAACAACGATCGGGCAGAGACCCCCATGCACCATTATCGGTATATGAGTGTCATATAGGCTCCTGGAAGCGAAAGGATGGGGCGTTTTTAAGCTATAGAGAATTAGCCGAAACACTTATTCCCTATGTCCAAAAGATGGGCTTCACCCACATTGAGCTCATGCCCATAGCGGAACATCCCTATGATCCCTCTTGGGGATATCAACAGACGGGATATTTTGCCGCCACTTCTCGTTTTGGCACCCCTCAGGATTTTATGTCTTTCGTTGATCAATGCCATCAAGCAGGCCTCGGGGTTCTCTTAGATTGGGTACCAGCGCATTTTGCAAAAGATGAACACGGCCTCTATCGATTCGACGGCACCGGTCTTTTCGAACATGAAGATCCTAGACAGGGTGAACACAAAGACTGGGGTACTGCTATTTTTAACTTTGGTCGCACAGAGGTTCAAAACTTTTTGGTCTCAAATGCCCTCTTTTGGTTGGATTACTATCACATCGACGGCCTTCGAGTCGATGCGGTTGCGTCCATGTTATATTTGGATTACTCCAGAGAAGAGGGAGAGTGGGTGCCGAATGTGTACGGAGGAAGAGAAAACCTAGAGGCCATCGCTTTTTTGAAGAAATTCAATTATTTCATTCACGCCCATTTCCCCGGGGTCTTGAGCTTTGCCGAAGAATCTACCTCCTGGGGAGGGGTAACCAAGTCGGAGCAAGAAGATGGCCTTGGTTTTGATTACAAATGGAATATGGGCTGGATGAACGACACCCTAAGTTATATTGAAAAAGATCCGGTACATAGAAAGTATCACCAAGGAGATCTTACCTTTTCCATGGTCTATGCCTTTAGTGAGCGCTTCATCTTACCTTTTTCTCATGACGAAGTGGTTCATATGAAAAAATCCATGCTCTCAAAAATGCCCGGAGATGATTGGCAGAAATTTGCAAATCTACGACTTTTGTATACCTATATGTATGCGCATCCGGGTGCAAAATTACTGTTTATGGGGGCTGAGTTTGGTCAATGGCAAGAGTGGAATGATGCCCAATCACTAGACTGGCATCTTACCGAATTCAGCGACCACCAACGCATTCAACAGCTTGTATCCGATTTAAATGGTCTCTATCGCAAAGAAGAATCACTCCACGCGCTGGACCATAGTTGGCAGGGCTTTCAATGGATCGATTTTAATGATGCCGACAACAGCATCATTTCGTTTGTTCGAAAGTCAAAACAATCGGGCGAAAATGTTGTAGTTGTGTTAAATTTCACACCAACGGTTCATCGTGATTACCGCGTGGGAGTACCGTCGGTTGGAGAATACGAAGTGATTTTTAATAGCGATTCGGAGTTTTATGGAGGTAGTAATGTGGGGCCAGATCATCTGTTCGCTCAGGCAGATGATCTTCACGGTATGCCCGCATCACTTCAGGTGTCCATTCCCCCACTCGCTGGCTTGATGTTAAAACTAAAGAACTAAATTATGCGATTTCCACGCTCATCAGGCACTCTGGTCCATCCCACTTCTTTTCCTGGAAAATATGGGATTGGAGATTTTGGCTATGAAGCGCGAGCATTTATCGATTTTTTGGAGGATACCCACCAAACGATTTGGCAAGTCCTACCACTTACGCCAACGGGCTATGGAAACTCACCGTATGCGAGTTATTCAGCCTTTGCAGGCAATCCCTTCCTGATCAGCCCAGATATTTTGTTGGAAAAGGGTCTGCTTAAAGCTTCTGAAGTAAACGCGCTCATCATTCCGTCTACCACTACGGTTGCTTATGATGAGGCGTTTGAGAAAAAATCTAGCGCGCTCGCCCTTGCGTGTAAACGATTCTATGAACAAGCCGATGCGGATCAGGTTGAGGCTTTTACGCTCTTTAAAAAGCAGCACTCTCATTGGTTAGATGATTACGTACTGTTTATGACATTGGCCAAAAAACACCACATGCAGCCCTGGAATACCTGGGAGTCTTCGTGGGCCACTAGGAAATCCTCGGCTTTAAAAAAAGCGCTCAAAACCTATGAGGAAGAGATCAAATTTGAATATTGGGTTCAATTCGAATTCCTAAACCAATGGATGGCGCTTAAAGAGTACGCCAATGGTAAAGGGATCCGCGTGATAGGAGATATTCCCATATTTGTAGATCATAACAGCGCTGATGTTTGGGCGAACCCAACGTATTTTGCTGTTGATGATAAGGGAGAACGAACCCTTGTGGCGGGGGTTCCACCCGACTATTTCAGTGAAACCGGGCAGTTATGGGGCAACCCGCAGTATGAGTGGGGGGCTTTGGAAAAAGACGGTTTTTCTTGGTGGGTAGATCGATTCAAGCATATGTTTTTAACCTGTGATGCGATTCGCGTCGATCACTTCCGTGGATTTGATGAATATTGGGAAGTACCTGCCTCCGAAAAAACTGCCATCAATGGTCGGTGGGTAAAAGGGCCTGGTGAAAAACTTTTTGATGCCATTCTTCGGGAATGCGGTGAACTCCCCATTTTAGCGGAGGACTTGGGCTTTGTTACCGAAGGCGTGGAACAGCTTCGTGATAAATACGCCTTCCCGGGGATGAAAATTGTTCAATTTGCCTTTGATGCGGATGCCAGCAATAGTTTTTTGCCTCATAATTACCCACAAAACTGCGTGGTTTACAGCGGCACCCACGATAATGACACCTCACTAGGATGGTACCAGCAAGCGCCTGAGCATGAAAAACATTTTGCACGTAGCTACAGTCGCAGTGATGGTGGCCGTATCAACTGGGATTTTATTCGGTTAGGAATGATGTCTGTGGCCGATCAAGCGATATTTCCTCTACAAGATTTTATGGATTTAACCGCCGAACACAGGATGAATTTTCCAGGCACTTCATCAGGTAATTGGCTTTGGCGATATACGACCAAAATGCTTGAAGAGATAAACCGTGATGAAATTCGCCACCTCGTTGCATTCAGTAATCGCAAAGCAAATAAAAACAGGTGATTTTTTATTTAAAAGCGCCTTTTTCGTATATTCTAAAATTGATAAATAAATAAAACATCATGTCATTTGCACTTAAGAACTTACCTCATCGGTCTGCCAAACCACGAAGTAACGGAATCACGCTTGTTCTAGATAAAGGGTATAGCATACGGCAAGTGGAAGATTTTGTAGAGGTGTGCTCTGACCATGTAGATATTGTTAAACTGGGATGGGGTACTTCTTATGTCACTCAAGGCTTAGAAGAAAAAATTAAGGTCTACCAAAATGCAGGAATACCCGTGTATTTTGGCGGTACTCTGTTCGAAGCCTACCTCATGAGAAATCAACTTTCTGATTACCGGAAATTAATGGAAACCTATGGAATCACTCATGTTGAAGTCTCCAATGGAACCATTTTATTGTCTGACGAACGTAAGCAGGCAATTATACGAGAGCTAAGTAAAGACTACACCGTTTATTCAGAAGTGGGTAGTAAAAATCCCAACGAAATTATTCCCCCATACAAATGGGTAAAGGTTATTCAAGAAGAACTTAATGCTGGATCCGAAAAGGTAATCTGTGAGGCCCGTGAAAGCGGAACGGTTGGTATGTTTCGTCCAAATGGCGAGATTCGATCCGGTCTCATAGAAGAAATAACCGACCAAATTCCAACCGAAAAGCTACTGTTTGAGGCTCCTAAGAAAGAGCAGCAAGTGTGGTTTATTAGAAAATATGGTTCTAATGTTAACCTGGGCAACATTCCACCCGAAGAAGTTATTCCTCTAGAAACCCTCCGTTTAGGGCTGCGAGGTGATACTCTTCTGGACTTTTACTCTCCTGATGAGGAGACTGAACTTGGTCAGGTAATGAAGACCAATGGATTGAACGACCAAGAATAATTCCTACTCATGAAAATTTTATACGCTGCTGCTGAGATCTCACCTTTTGCGCGAATGACCGTAACCGCTGATTTACTACGGTTTTTACCCGCATCTTTACAAGACAAAGG
>JAYPDB010000151.1:2222-4451 GCA_038125045.1 Bacteroidota bacterium | reverse complement strand
TCTAAGTCTTATTGAAAGAGGTGATAAACTGGTACTCCCAGCAGAATTTGGAGTTGAACCTATCGTAGTCACTAGAAATGAAACACTCGGTAAAAGTGGTAGTATTTTAGGTTATTCAGAAAATAGTTCTTTGATTTTAACTTATCTGGATGGAAAAGTTAGCTCTAATATTATTCACAAATTGGATGGTGATGTATTCATCATAAGAGAAAATCGACAGGGTTATTCAATTGAAAAAACTAAACACTCCGTAGAAGAAGAAAGTTGTGGGTTATTAGATCATTTTGATGAATGGGAATACGAGACGGATAATTTACCAAATCAACAAAATCAGTTTAATCAACAAGATGAATTGCCTAGTCAGCAAGGCGCGTTTCCTGAATCTGTTAGTGACTACTCAATAGTTGTTGATGTTCAAATTGGATTTGATAATAAAGAATTCGATTATCTTAATGCTTCTTCTAAAATAAAATCTATCATTGAAGTACTAGATGATTATGATGGTGTAGGTGGTATTAATGCTTGTCCAGAATATCAAGGGAATGACCCCAATAGTTATTATGATCAATATGCTATAAATGAAATGATTGATTATTGTAGTCAATGGGCTCTTGAATTAGTGGATGAATCTATTCAACCTAGTGACATAGTACAAAATTGGTTTGCTAACTGGTCAGCTCAAGCGAATGAAGGATTTTCTAATTCTTTAATTGACAATATAAGAGTACAGGTTGGTAGCGTTGTGAAATTTGATGAATTTAAATACAATCGCTACATAAATGGATCTAGTTTGACTGGTGATGCTTTAGACGATTATATCAAATTTGATCTAGTACCTGAAGCTATTTATGATGATGAATTGTTAAAAAACGGGTTAGATAGAATAGGTGCCGATTTGCACATACAGGTTTCCTCAGTTTTAGGTAGAGGTTGGGGTGCTGGTAGGGGAACATTTCCTGAATGGACTCAGTATGGTGGAGCGGATATAGCTCGTTCTGCAGAATCATCCTATGCTTTAAAGATTGTTCCTGACCATAGAACATGGAAACAAAACTATATTATAATATATAAAGAGACCGAAGAGTTGATATGGCCAGATGAAGATTCTGACAATCCTAGTCCATTTAATAAAGTAGGAACTTTTGTTATTCAAACGAGGAGATGGGATTTTGGGGCAAGTAATACAATCTTTCGATCGACTGCACATCCTATCATAAATTGGAGATATATTGTAGAAAATTGTGAAAGTTTAGGGGGTGAGATGAATTTAGATGCCTCACCAAGTGCTGGCTGCATATTGCCATTCAATATCTTTAGCCTAGGAGGAACTTATATGGATCCTTCCATAGAATTACTTAGATCATCCTCAATCGAAGGCACTTTATTACAACATGAACTAGGACATAATTTAGGTTTAAGACACGGCCGTACTCATGCACCAGCTGATACATTAGTTAGAACTTATTCCAATAGTGAACGTGTCGATAGTATATTTTATCGTAATCCTCTCAAGGATCCAAGTGATACTTATAGATCAATGAGATCTGATGCTTACAGTTTAGCTGAAATTGAAGCAATTTCTAGAAATGATTTTACTTGGATAGGTAGTAGACAAAATGTTGGTTTTGCGGGTTGTGCTTCAGCTTCAAATGATTATTATAGGAGCATAGATAACCCTGCACTTGCTCCTGATTGGTTCAATTATGTCACAAATAGAGAAAGAGCAAATAATAGATATATAAATCCAGTAGAACAAAATAGCAAAGGTAATCTTTGTTTCTCTACTATAATGCACTATCGAGAAGGCACTCATAAACTTAGATCATATTCTAGTCCAAGGATTTTTTTAAGGAACCTAAATCATGCTCCAAATTCTAGTAATGTCGGTTCGGGGCCTGATTTAGATATTAATAATTGGGAAATCATTAGATATCCAAATACAGTCACAAATAATCTACAAACTTATGGTGTTACTATAAGGGAATGGGAAGCGATGCAAACTTTATCAGCTCATTATGTTAGTGATAATTTGTTTTTTATTCCGACTGGACTACCTTTATATAGTGAAAATTCATTGTATCTATACTTAGGTGCATCATTTGTGAGTAATTATAGGAACAGGGGAATTCAATTTGGTAGTGCTTCCAATTTTAATTTACCCAACTTAGAATTACCAACTAGAAGATCTAATCACTGTGGTAATTTTTTACAAACTGGTGTTGCAGAGAG
>JAYPDB010000151.1:0-2147 GCA_038125045.1 Bacteroidota bacterium | reverse complement strand
TATCCATTCAGAAATGTTTCTAATGTCATGCAAGAAGTGGCCGTTTCTATGGCTCCAGTTCAAAAAATTCAAGCATCTAAGTCTGTTCATGGAGATGGTGATAATCTGTCAGCCTTATTTGATTTTGATAATGATACTTTAACTATTGATCCTGTATTAGAAACATCAAGTGGGTGGTATGGGTATCCTAAGGGTAGTATGGAATTGAGTCAGTCTATTTATAGTAGCCCCAAAAAATCCTTGAGTATTCATCCAACTCAAGATACAAGCGTTATACAAAGTCCTTATTTCCTTGAGTATGATGAGGGTAAAATAGACATATCGTTCGATGTATTTTTTGAGGTTAAATCTATTGGATTAGATAAATATGCTATTAATTTCACGGATATCAATGCCAATGATATCGGGGGACTTAGAACCGATTATAGTGGTTTAATTGAAATCTTTAATCCTACTACTGCAAAATATGAGGCCGTAGATATTACTTTAAGTCCAAATAAATTTTATACAATTGGGTTAGTATTTGACCCAATAAAACAGAACCTCATCTATACAATAGATGATAAGGAAGTCTCTGTAATTAACAATCTTACGGAATTTAAACCTATAAGAGCTACTATTAAAGCATACGACTATGGTATGGGTACGACTTTATATTTGGATAATTTTAGAATTTATAGGAATCAGTATTCAGCTATAGCTGATTTAAGTCCTACGCATTTTTATTTAGAGCCTGGACAGACCCAAATGGTTGAAGTTACAGTGGATCCAAAATTTTTAGATACTGAGAATAATTATGCTTATAGATTGACTACAAATCTGGATGGTTCAGATATTTTGACTACGGATTTTACATTCACTAAGACTAGCTTAGATGAATTATCACCACCTGTTTTGGTTACTCCTACTAATGGTCAAGATAAGATAGAAAAAAACCTAACATTGGCATGGGAACATAAAGAAGAATCTTCTGCCTTAACCGGATATCGTGTGTTAGTATCTGAAGCATCTACGGGTCAAACAATCTCGGAAGGTGTAGCATTTGTACCATTTGAGGAGTATGTGGTTTTTGACGATACGACAAAGAACACTTCAATAACTCTACCAGACACTGTCCTTTCACAAGGCATTGACTACTTGTGGCAAATTACTCCAATTTATTTTGGTTACATGAGTGGAACTCCTTCATCAGTATCAAGCTTTACAACTAAGCCTTCTCAAATAGTAATGGTAACAATAAAGACTGATACTGTTCTTAGTATACCAGGTATTAGTCAAATAGTTGAAGTATATAGTGCTCAGAAATTACCATCAGCGGTAAGCTCCTTTGAAGTTAGTTTCATAATACCCTCTGAAATAGAAATCATTGGTGTAAGGTCAAATATAAAAGACACAGTAGAGTTAGTATATGATGTCAGCAATGAATTTAAACCAGCCAATAATATTCGTATTCCAGGGACTAGTTTAACACTTAATGATATTGGGCGCTCCTCAGAGGATCTATTAAAATATTCTTCATCTTATTATGTATTAAAAGTTGCTGTTGCTAGTGCATCTTATTTTAATACAGAAAAATCATTAATAAATATTAATGCTAGATTTAAAACTCCTGGTTCATTTGTTTGGTTTCCGATTGAAGGATTATTAAATACGGATGCAATAAGCAGTTTTGATATAAGTGGTATTACCATTGCTGACCAACTTCTTGGTGATGTTGATAATAATGGGGAAGTACAAGCATATGATGCTTCAAGCATATTACACTATTTAGTTGACAGTGATTTATTAAATAGTTTTCCTTGGAAATGGGACCGATTACTTGCTGCAGATTATAATACTGACGGTCAGGTTCGAGCTATGGATGCGGGTCAGTTATTACAGAGTGTTGTAAAGACAAAAATAACACCTAATCAACTCGAACCGGTTATAATTAATTCGGATATCACTGATGGTTCTTTAAGAATTAGTCATGAGTCGGGAGATCTCTTTGGAATAGAACTTGCTATAGCAAATGCTGATTTATTAAAAATAAGCAATGTTAAAAGTACTTTTTTGAATGCTAGTAATATTGTTAATGATACTTTGAAAATTGCAATTACTTCAGCAAGTAAATTACAAAATGAAATTGTTCAAGTGTCATTAAACCC